>CAZZAX010000396.1:0-1538 GCA_964653075.1 uncultured Pirellulales bacterium | reverse complement strand
GAGACTGTGCTAACGTTACAGGGTACTTCTAACGATATATAGCCCCTTTTGTCGATATCCTTTTAAAACAGGATTGATCTGGAAGGATATGACTATGGATGGCCCGGGACGTTACGAACCCGATATTACCCAAGGGATAAGATGCATTGATGATCTGCCCAAGCCCAAGATTGTTAAAAGAAGCCGCAATTACAGGAACCAACCATGCCCGGAATGTGACCATCGTGCCTCTCGGGTTAGGACGGTCCAACGTACGTTGCATGATATCGGTGACCCGTATAGTGGAAGACCCTGCGATATTATCCTTACCTACTCTCAACATCGCTGCAGTCAATGTGGTTCCTATTGCAAGGCCAATACAGATAATCTGGCCTTACCGAATAGCCATTATACCCATCGCGTGGTCAGTTTGGCTGTCCGTTTGGTCGTGGAGGACGGTTTACCCTATCGCGGAGCCTCCTGGCATTTATGGCGTGTTCACCGTGTTTTTGTCCCCTGGAGCACCATCAAGAACTGGGTGGAGGCCACGGGAAAAAAAAGCTGAACGGGCTATTGAGCGCGATTATCTCAATACGGTGCTTGCCAGTTTTTCAGGCTATATTGCCGCTGACGAATTGTATGATGGGCCATTCTGTGTGCTGTCTATTGTGGACAACCATAGCTTTGATCGACTTGTCTATGAAGTCTTGGACCACGACCCGAGCTGTGACGACATCTGGCACTTTTTCAAACGCTTCAAACAGCATCTGGATAATCGAGAATTGGCTGTCAAAGGGATCACAACTGATGGCTCGCCCCTCTACCCTGATCCAATCGTAGATGTTTTTGGTTCGGGCGTCGAACATCAACTCTGTGAGTTTCATGTTCTACAAGAAATCACCAAGGGCGTTCTTAAGGCCGTTACCAGGTCTCGAAAAACGCTCAAGGCCAGAAAGGTCAAGTGTGGGCGTGGCCGGCCTTCGGGTAAGGTCGGCAGACGTATTGCCCGTCAGAACAAACGTACTCAACAGAAGATTAAGGATCTCTTTGATCATCGTTACTTGTTCGTGAAAAAGAAGCTTACACCGGCTGAAAGGAAGATTTTGTTACGTATCACCCGTGGCTTTCCAAAATTGCGTAATCTGCGTTCTATCACGGATGAGGTCTACAGGTTGTTTGACCGTCGCTGCCGGACCGAAACCGCATTAGGCAAACTGGGCCGACTTCGAACTCGTGTCAATCGTTGTCGATCCCTCAATGATGCCCTCAACAAATTGTTTTCTCCCAATCTGGAAAAGGCATTAACTTTCTTGGATGACTCTCTTTTACCGGCCACATCCAATGCGGTTGAGCGAGGGAATCGTCGTTATCGTAAGATGCAAAAAAGCATCTATCGAGTCAGGACTCACGACCATATAAGTCAACGAATTGCTATGGACATGCGGCGCGACACATACATGGATCAAGCATACCAGACAATGGATACACTACATGCAACCAGAGGGCGTATCAGGAGAAAAATAGCATGAGAATGTTCCCTGCAACGTTAGCACAGTCTC
>CAZZAX010000395.1:0-1585 GCA_964653075.1 uncultured Pirellulales bacterium | reverse complement strand
AGCAAACCTCCAATTTTCAATTACAAGCGAAGTTCGGTCAAAGAGATTTTAGGCCGGGGAGGACTGAGTAATTTTTTAATTCTCATTTTGTTTAACATACTGTTTTTCACAGGGGCGTATGTGGCTTTCCTGAGATACGACGTGCGATAATTTTAATTAAAGGAAAAAACCATGTTAAAGACAATTATTGCAAGAGAATTTTTGAACAATATCCTCGATTTGCGGTTTATAGTCGGTCTCGTTTTGTGCATCATTGTCACCATCGCCTGCATTATGATTCTGGCACATGATTACAAGCAGGAGATGGCCGATTACAATGCCAGGATAAACTTAGAGGATGAAATTCTGGACAATTATGCTCCTGCTGAACACGCTCGACTTTTAGGGATGGTTAGTACACAGAAGCCGCCTGAACGGTTTCGGCCGCTAATCATTGGCATTCAAGGTAACGAGAATGTGGGTTCTTTTGATGATAATCCGCTGCCAATACTCTTTCCTCCTCTGGATTTTCTATTTATTGTGACGATTATTATGAGTTTGCTGGCGATGTTGTTTTCTCACGATGCCATAGCCGGGGAACGACAGAACGGTACGTTGAGATTAGTGATATCCAATTCCATATCCAGAACAACGATTCTTTTTGGTAAATTTATCGGAGGCACCGCCAGCCTGATAATCCCTTTTATCCTGGCTCTTCTGGCCGGTGTACTTTATATTTCAGTAAATCCGGCTATCCAATGGGATGGCTCCGCATGGGCAGAACTTGTTCTGTTGACCGCAGCCTCTATTATTTTCATTACGTTGTTTTATCTTTTGGGGCTTTTGGTATCTACATTTTCCAGATATTCTTCTACTTCGATCCTGAATTGCCTTTTCCTTTGGGTACTGCTGATTCTGGTGATTCCCAATGTATCCACCTATATCTCTGCCCAGCTTTCTCCTATTCCGTCGATTAAAGAAACTGAAAGGCGAGATGATGAAATTGAGCGTCATTCTATTAAAGTAGCACAGAAACATTTGAACGAGGTTGCAAAAAGATTCAAACTCAAATATGGAGGACTATTTTCTGAATTCGAATCAATGGAATTCGGAGGCATTGGTACTTGGTTTTTTTTGTATAGAGATGCTGGCTCTACGCATGAAAAAGCAGCCCGGCAGCAAGCCCAAGCCGATCCCGAATTTAAGGCCATGATGGATGCGTTCCGTAAGGAGTATAAAATAGCAATGGAAGAACTTATGCGTATCCGACGGGCTAATCCGGTTGAGGATGACCTCAATAGAAAAGCTACTGTGCAAACGAAGCTCGCTAAGAACCTGGCTTGCATTTCACCTTTTGCAAATTTTGTTTATATTGCCAGAGATCTGACAGGTACTGGCCTGCGAAGCTTGGATTACTTTGAACAGACTAAAGACAAATATGAAGAGCAATTCCAATCGTATGCGGAAGAGAAATTAGATGATGAGAGACAAAAGAATCCGGCACTTGATGACGAGTCTTTGTTAGACGTTAGCGACCGGCCGCGTTTTGCTTTCAAAGAGGAGGCGTTGAAAGACAAATTAGGCGAAGTGCTGCCTTACTGGGGGA
>CAZZAX010000394.1:0-1644 GCA_964653075.1 uncultured Pirellulales bacterium | reverse complement strand
TTATGCGTTTCGACAACATCAAACTCATCGACCCGCCAGTAGTAAGTCTTGGCCATTGTAAGTGTGCCGGGAGTATAGGTCGTAGTGCCCTGAGGAAGTCCTCCGGCGGCATTGCTCACCTCGTCAAAATTGTCGCCGAAGTAAGCCGTGTGCAGTTTCGCACCAAAGCCTGCTGTCCAGCTAAGCTGCACATCCACATTTACAGCTTCGGCACCATCAGCCGGTACGGGCTCATAAGCGGTTTTGGGGGCAATTGCAAAGCTCCAGATTTTACCCTTCCAGGGGCTGTTCGGCTCGGTGTCATTGACCTCATCGATTCGCCAGTAGTAGGTTGTGCCCGGAACAAGACCATCGGGAATAGCAAATCCGGGAAAGCCGGCAACAATAAACGTATCAACCTGGTTGCCCTGGAACGTACTTTCGGCACCATTATTCACATCATCAAAGTTATCACCTATATACACATCGTGTGAGACCGCAAAATCTCCCGGCGACCAGGAAATGTTAACCCAGGTGTCCAGAATTATTGTGCCATCCCTCGGATCGGGTCTTGATGCCAAAGGAAGCGGCTCACCCCGCATGGCAGCCCGGATTTGATCGGCGTTAAGAGCAACATCATACACCCGTACTTCGTCGAGCATACCCCCAAAAGCCTCGGTCCCCTCGGAAACCGGATTTCCATCATTTCCGATCCAGGCAAAGGGATGAAGAATCCCAAGGCCGGTGTAAGTCCCGGTTGCAACTTCTTCACCGTTTACATAGACAACGTAGTTGCCATTGTCCCAAGTTAAGGCGACGTGATACCATATCTCGGTCTCCAGGACCATGATGTTCGTTAGTCTTGTGTGGGAATCGCCGAGGCCCAGGTCTAATTCCGTATTGCTACCATCCATATAGAGCTGAATGCGATTGCTATAAGATGGTTGGGTCGTATGGCCAAAGAAATACCGAGTCTGCCCTGGTTGCGGTTCGGAAAGATATCCCCAGACTGCAATTGTTCCCGTCGTTGCCGACATACCAGTTGTGGGAAACTCCACATGAGCAGTTGACTCTCCGTCGAATAACAAGGCACCTCCCGATTTGCCGAAGTCAGGCTGCCATTCCACATTTTCAGACAGCGTGCCATCGTTGTCCCCGCCGGCGCTGTCGGCCGCAATTGTACCAGACGATTCATCGAATCTCCAGTATCCGATAAGGTCTGCCTTAGCAAAATTCGTCAGAACCAGAGTCAGCACTAAAGCAAAAGAAACCAGACAAATCGACTTTTTAGACATAATAATCCTCCTTCAAAAGAATAATAGTGAATTGAAATGTAAAATTTCTACATCGCCAAGCACAAAGTTTTCGCTCCAACTTCGTGCTTTGCACAGTAACTCCTCCTCTATCAAAAGCTAAAAGAATTGTATCTGTCGTAAACTCAAAGGCACAGATGTCAAACAGAATAAGTAAAAGTTTCAACAACATTATCTATACCAAATTATATACCCTTTAGTCAAGAATAATTTATTCTCAAACTTCGTGGTTTTCCCATAGTTTTGTCCGCAGTGAATCGTTTTGAAGACGAAAATAAGCTCAAAGATTTTATGAAATTGGGTTTGTATTGGGTTTGTTTTTTTCCGCCTAAAGGCGGTTTTATTGTTATAT
>CAZZAX010000393.1:0-1654 GCA_964653075.1 uncultured Pirellulales bacterium | reverse complement strand
CGCCTTACAGGTTCAACTGACCTGCATAGTTAACCCGTTCGAGCGATATTTCTCTACTTGTTCCACCAAAATATCACTTTTCTCTTTTTCCCCTCGATTAGAATATGGTCTATCCAGACGCTACGCTGTGCTCTCTCCAGGTTCGAGGGTATCCCAGGCCCCGGAAGGCGTAGCAGCTCAAAGTGCGGAATTCACGCCATAGTGGTTTCACAGCGGGAACATGCAGGTTTGCCCTGCCAATGGTGTGTGCTATCTGCCTATGCCTATAGTAAGCAGGTAAATCCTCACGGCTTTGCGCGGGTGGGTTGCCTCCTATTTACACAGCCCCCTGCCAGTGAACTGCCAGGGGGCTGATTAGTTACCCTGGCTGCAAGACAGTTCCAAGATTATAGATGCCCTCTGGCCGTGTAGTAGGCCACCAAGAAATCCACCCAACAACCCAAGTCGACCTCCTCATACATGTCCAGTCTGCTTTGGGAAACCTGGTTCTGGCCACTAGGGAAGTAAATCCCGACGCTTAAAACCTTGCCCTCCGTTTTCATGGTGGTGCCTACCGCCACAATCATCTCCTCGATATCCTCGACTAAGTCATCGCAGGCGTCCTTGATTTCGTCCACCTTGATTCCCTCACGTATTTCTTCAACAAAAATTTGCAGGTCAATATATATGTTATTTCCCCAAGCTTGACTGGCCAAGCTTCTGGCATTACGTATCTGGGGGCGCTAGTCTTTCATGCCCTCTGTCAACAAACCAACGAGTGCCTCAAAGCTCTCAACTACATCACCAAGTTCCTTCACGTTTATGACAGCTTGGGAAGTTTGCACCTCGGACATGTATGGCGGCCGGTTCAGATAGTTACTGAATTCTTCAACCCTGATTATGGCAAGCTCTTCTGGGTCCGGGTCTTCAGCCAGTAATCGTGGCAAGATGAAGTGGTAGGGGAAGCCCCTTCACCCAACGTATCCCAGGTTCGCCACCATGTAGCCTTCAAACCACCGAGGGTGTAAAGCTGCACCGTCTTAATCTGTCCAACCATACAGGCATCGTAAGCCAGAATATCCAAGTCTTTGCAAAGCTCTACTATGACTTCGTGGCTCAAGCCGGCTGTGCGGGTTGGGCCTCCATGGCCCCAGAAGACCACCAGTGTATGGTCTGCTTCAGCTACTCCTTCGGCAACGGCAAGGAACACCTTCATAAAGTGAATCCTTCGCCTTCTCAAACAATGCCCGTGACTTTGGCCGCTCCTTGATGTAGCGTGCCTCCTCACGCTGCAGCAGCATTTTGATTCTTGCTCTGTCAATTCCTTTCATGAAAATTCCTCCATTAATTTGCCTACGAGACCTGTTCGCTATCAAAAACAGGCTATCTAAAAATCTTCTCTAGCCGGAGGTTCATGACTGACCATAGATTGTCTCCGGCACCTTTTAACCGTTGCTCTCTTGAAATCTAGCACCACCTTTCGGCTACTTTGTTCGCTTTCAGGACTGATTTCACGCCTCAGTTCCAACCAAAGTCAATTGTTTGCCCTTCCCTATGCATACCCGCACAGCCTCTTCAATGCGCTTGCTGTACTCCTCAGGCAAACTGACTCTGCCATCGAGGGGTTTCTTCCCGATCAGAAACAGTTTAGCTTTCCAAAATTCTAACCCGTAGC
>CAZZAX010000392.1:0-1724 GCA_964653075.1 uncultured Pirellulales bacterium | reverse complement strand
ATTTTCAACCATATCCGAGCCTTCGTGGTTCTCATCTGAATGCTCGTTGGCCATCATGCTGACTCCTGAACCCTTGCAGTTCAGGAACAGGTTACCGTAAATCTGGAATGTGCGTTTGCTATCGCCGGCGTAATCCACAAACTGTATGCCACTCTGACCCGCGTCGAATACAGTGTTGTATCTGAAAATATGCGTTGTCAAAGGGCCGGACTTCGGCTGCAGGCGGGTTTCATCGGCATCTTCATTAACGTTATTGAAAGTACAATACTCGACAACATAACTGACCGAGTCATCGGCGTCTACAGCATCGTCTCCGGCGCCGTCAAAGTCACAGTGAGCGATGCGCCCGCCTCCGCCTTCGAAACTCAACTGATCGCCGCCACCGATGAAGTTGCAGTAGAGTACCTCGCTGTACGGACTGGTAATCTTCAATGTATGATTCTCGTTTCCAATGATTGTCAATCCGACAATTTTTGAGTCCTTTGAATTCAAAGCAAACCACTGTTTTCCCGCCGCTGGTGTCGCCTTGATGATGGTTTGGTCAATGTCAATTTGCTCCTTTGTGTATATATAGTTTGAGGCTAATGTCAACCGCTTGTTAACGTTCAGGGTCGTATGTTCATAGGTTCCGCGGGCTATCAGGATCGTATCACCGTCAGAAGCGGCGCCGATAGCAAGATCAATCATTGTATGTTCGCTGGGAACCTTAAAGACCTTCCCCGATGCTGGTGAAACACATAATACCATGCACAGAAGGAACGCAACCAATAAGTTTGTGCTCTTTGACATAATGAACTCCCTGACCTGGTATTTATTATGCTATATCCCTGCTCAGCTACATAGCTTAGCCTAATTTTCTACAGTATACCAAGTATGCCCCACAAATGCAATTTGTGATGCTCACGGTACGAATAGAGCCCCAAAAATAAGTAGGTATCACAATTTGTCCAACCTCCTCGAATTGGCAGATTATGAGCCGTTGAGTTGTAGAACGTTTGACCACAAAACAGGCTACGAAGCGCGAGAAATAGCACCCTGAAAATGTTCATGTTGGCCAACTCACCCTAATTCTAGTACCATCTATTGTGACTTCACAAGAGCCGCCGATTGTCCGTAAGTCGTTGAGAATCAAAAAGGACGGAGTTTTTGGCAAGGACAATGGTCAATGAGAGAGTTGACATGTGTTGATGAACCATATGAAGATTCCACAGCAGTGGGCCGATTACAGTCGCTGGATGCCCTGCGGGGCCTCGACATGTTCCTGCTCGTAGGATTTGGAGGTATCTTGCGCGCTCTTCCACAGGTATCGGATAATGTGTTTTTCAACTTCTTAGCCCAACAATGCCATCACCCTGAGTGGCACGGCTTTACCCTGTGGGATTTGATCTTTCCGCTTTTCATCTTCATCGTTGGAGTAGCAATGCCATACTCCTTTGACAAGAGGCTTCAGCAAGCAGGCGGAAAGAGGAAACTCTATATACACATAGTTATCCGGACAGTTGTGCTTTTTCTCTTAGGACTCGTATTCTGGGGTACACCGGGCGGTGCGCACCCGACATGGGGCTATTACAGCGTACTTTATCGTATCGGCATCAGCTACTTTTTTGGTGCCATCATCATTTTGAACACCAAGCCACGGGGCCAGGCTCTTTGGGCCTTCGGGCTCATGCTAGGTTATTGGCTGGTCATGAGGTTCGTTCCGGTACCAGGTCATGGAGCAGGGG
>CAZZAX010000391.1:0-1745 GCA_964653075.1 uncultured Pirellulales bacterium | reverse complement strand
GATTCACTCAACCGACAACTTGAGTCACAGGATTAAGGATAACAATATAGATTGTTGCGCAATTGTAACCATCAGGCGCTACTTTATTCTTCAGCCGTTTGCGGAGGAGTCTGAGAGCGAAGCATGAAACAGATTTGCCTAGCATTGACAACAGCCTTGTCCTGATGACAATTGTTGAACAGGACATGCAGCTCCTTTATTTGCTTCGCCAGTTCCCCAATTTTACTCGCCCACGGCTTCAGTTCCTCTTCAGTGTAGAGGTAGTTGAAACACTCAGCAGGGCTGATACCTTTCTTTTCCCATGTTTCTTTATTCCTGCCGTGAAAGCGGATGAGTCCAATATCAGAGGTTACATCAGCGACAGGCGGCACACTCGACTTGAAGCCTTGTGGCTCGTTGACGCACACAAAGGGCAGGTCATTTTGCCTGAGAAAATCAAGGGTCATAGCCTGATTCTTCTCGCTTAGCCACACACTGTTCCTGAACTCTATTGCGATACGGTATTGCGGTAATTTCCCCTTGCACATTATGATGTAGTCGAGTTGCTGCGAGCCAGGATAAAACCAGGGTGGAAACTGGAAGAGCACAACACCCAGCTTGCCAACTGTATCCAGCGGGAGCAGCGAGCTCTCGGATCTTTACCATAGTTCATCCACTAGTTCAGCCGGGAAGTCGCCATAATACAGGTTCCCCCTTCGTTGCAATTCGGGAGTCAGTTCTTCCCTTATGTCTTTAGGCAGAGCATTGACGGGTGTGAGATGCTGTGCAAATACCCTGAAAACCTTGAAGTCGAACGCGAAGTCGTCAGGCGTCCGCTCTGCCCAGAGATAGCTATTCCTCTTACAGTGTTGAAGACCTACTATTGGACTGATGGGTCACGAGACGAGCTAATGTGCAATCTCGCCGTCACGTATACTCTGGATCTCTGCCTCGCCGCCTTATTGTCCAGACAACCACCGCTACCGAGACCAACACCAACAAGCCTATTATTGCTATCTTTTCAATCGGAGTAGTATTGACAGCCACAGTAATCATAGCTACAACAGGCACTAACCCAGTTCTCACTATTGTCTTCAGGCTGGGATGCTCTGTTATGAATTCAGCCATTGGTGGGCTGACCCTGTAATAGAGGCCTACTAGAGCTTGTCCCACCGGGCTGGTCAGCAGGTATTCATCTCTAAACTCACGGAGAATTTGTATTTCCTCAGCCATTGGTGTGCCGTAGGCTGCGGTGGCGATGAAGCAACCGCCCCCGCCGGGTTTGCTTGGGGGTGGAGGTGGATACCGCAACGGCGGCAACGCAAGTGACAGATTCCAATGGATCACCAGACTTGTGACCACCACGATATCGTCGTCCTCGAGCCCCAACGTGAGAAGCCGGCCTGCGGCGACCTGGGTAATGTCCGTCCAATCGTCGACATCGCACTGACCGCTGTAGTCGTCTCCCACGGCGACCACGGTGCCGTCGGGCTTCAGCCCCACCGTGTGATAGTAACCTGCGGCGACCTGGCTGATGCCCGTCCAGTAGCCAACATTGCACTGCCCGTAGTCGTATTCCCTGGCGCCCACGGCGACCACGGTGCTGTCGGATTTCAGCCCCACCGTGTGATAGTAGCCTGCCGCGACCTGGGTGATGCTCGTCCAGTAGGCGACATTGCACTGCCTGTTGTTGTTCCGCCCCACGGCGACCACAGTGCCGTCGGACTTCAGCCCTACCGTGTGCTCGTAGCCTGCGGCGACCTGGG
>CAZZAX010000390.1:0-1808 GCA_964653075.1 uncultured Pirellulales bacterium | reverse complement strand
TGTAAATTCGATTACCCTTGGCCTTGGTAACAGGAGTAACCCGGTTGCCGGCGGCGCAGGTATGATGTACTTCGATGATATTCGTCTTTACAAGCCAACGGAACCGGCGCAGTAGATCTGGATTATGGTTCTAATTCAAACTGTGGTCGAGGCGTGGTTTTTTGGTTTTCATCGTGGGTACTATGTATTTGGAGTATGGCTAAGATATGATTATGTTAAATTTTTTTTAAGGAGGATTATTATGCACAGAAGATTGAACTGTATGTTTTTTTTAGTTTTGTTTCTGGGCTTGGCATCGACGAATAGTACCAGTGCTGAACTTATCGGATGGTGGCGGCTGGATGAAGGATCAGGTACGATGGCTGTTGACTCGAGTGGTTACGGGAATGATGCGAGGTTTGAGGGGGCTCCAGTGTGGGTGGATGATGGGAAACTTGGCAAAGCGTTGAGGTTCAACGGAAGTTCCGATTACCTTGCCGCACCGGACTCCGAGAGTCTCGATATTAACGCAGACCAGTTGAGCATCGCCGCCTGGATCAATGGCGAAGACTGGGCGGCGGCAAACCACATTGTCCGAAAGATAGCAGACACGGGAACAGGTTCCATCTACATGATCCGCGTGCAGCCGGATACGGTGCGGGTTTACCTCAATACCTCTGCCGGCGAGACCATAGTACAGGGGACAACGCCGTTACTCACCAATGAATGGGCCCACATTGCCCTAATATATAATGGCGCCGAAGCTCGTATCTTTGTAAATGGACAATTGGATGTCTCGAGCGACGTCTCCGGAGAAGTCACGCAGAGCAACAATGAGCTGCGCATCGGTCGTGGAGAACCGGCGGGATACTTCGTTGGTATGATCGACGATGTGCGCCTATACAACCATGCGCTGACCGAGAGCGAGCTGCTATCTGCTATGGAAGGAAGTGGTGCAGAATATCCTTTTGCTCGCGGTCCCACTCCTGCTGATGGTGCTCTACATTTAGATACATGGGCGAACATCTCTTGGTTACCTGGAGACAATGCAGTTTCCCATGATATTTACTTAGGCGATAGCTTTGATGATGTAAACGATGGGGCTGAAGGTACGTTCCTGGGCAACCAGACCGAGACATTTATTGTTATAGGCTTTCCTGGTTTTGCATATCCGGATGGCCTTGTCCCGGGCATGACTTACTACTGGCGAATCGATGAGGTCAATGACACCGAGCCGAACAGCCCGTGGAAAGGCGATGTCTGGAGTTTCAGTATTCCCCCCAAGACTTCATACTTTCCCAACCCGGCTGATGGGGCAGAGTCTGTAGCTGTGGATGTACAGCTTAGCTGGACGGGAGGTTTCGGCTCTAAACTGCACACTGTGTACTTCGGCGACAATTTCGAGGAAGTGGACAATGCAACAGGCGGTCAATCTCAGGGAGCTGCGACTTATACTCCCGTCACACTTAAAATGGCCGGGACTTACTACTGGCGGGTCGATGAGTTCGATATTGTCGAAAAACATAAAGGTGATGTCTGGAGCTTCATAACCGCCGGCGCCGTCAGTGACCCGAATCCGGCTAATGGTGCTGTGGATATAACTCAGTCGCCGATTCTTACATGGTCGCACGGGATCTATGCCGATACACATCAGGTCTATTTTGGCACCGATGCAGAGGCCGTCAAAAACGCCAATACGAGTTCACCTGAATATAATGGCAGCGGCAACCTTGGTTCAGAGAGCTATGACGCCGGCAATCTTGAATGGAATACTACTTACTACTGGCGGATTGATGAGGCCAATAACGCCAGCGCCGATAGCCCGTGGA
>CAZZAX010000389.1:0-1808 GCA_964653075.1 uncultured Pirellulales bacterium | reverse complement strand
GAATAGAATTGATTCATTTCGCAATTTCCTATGAGTTCAGTTTCCGTGGCAGATTTCTTACTGCCGATTCATAAGTAATTGCGTAACGAAGGGCGTTACAATCGTAACGAAGGGCGTTACATTTAGATTTATGAGGGAAATTTCCACCCGACCGGAGGATCAGGTCTGTAAGATTTGTAACCAGTCTTGCGCATCTCGTCAGACAAGTGCTGCCACAAGGCTTTATGGTGTGGTTTTATTTCTTCCAACACTGTGTTAATGCGCTGCCGCACATTCACACGGTTGGCCTCCGTTGGGTCAGCCACTTTTCGAGGACGACCGTGAATATCGGTTGAACTTTCAAGACATTTTTGTATCTTGTCAATTTCTTCCTGAATTTCTAACTTTTTAGCTGGATCATCGGTTTGCCCTTTTTCGCGTTCAAGTAAGACTATTGCTTTTTCACACGTATCTGGCCCATAGTTCTCTAAGCCGTCTAAAATCTCCCCTGAATCCAATTTGCCAGTTTCTGTTATCGTAAGCCCCTCATTCATCGCTTCATCTGAACTAAGTTTTTGGGTATCGAACTTGTTATTTCTTGCAGCAGTTATTATTTCTGTGTGAGTAAACTCGTCCCCCTGGTTTCTGATAAGGTAGATAAGACATTTCATCCCTATTAGTTCACCTGATATTTGGGGGGAAGGTTTCCCTTTGTAGACAATCTCCCAGTTATCGAATTTTTTGACAAAAAGATTGTTCCCATCATGCTTCCTGAAATAAGCTTCAGTTTCATTCCCCGCCTTGCCGCCACTGACTTTCTGCTCTGTTTCTCTATTTCTTGCGGTTGCACGCATAGCAGCTTCAACCATAGGAATAATTTGATTTTCACGGCTAAGCAGTTCTTCCAATGTCCAGTGGCGAGTACCAAACTGCTCTCTTGGATCGGCACATGCTCTATCATCGCCATAGCTCCACTTTTCAAAACGTGTAAGACCAGGCCCAGTGGTCTCAACAAAGCGATCTGTTAGCAGCCAGAATATCAAGAGAATCTTTTTGATGTCTTGTGGTTCCTCGCTACATATATACTCCCAGGCCTCGAAAATGAGTACAAAGTTTGCAACCGGCGATTTACCTTTGGGGTTTTCGATATAAGCCTGAAAAGTATTTATCTGCTTTTTGAGTTTAGTAATGTCATTTTTACGTGACTGGCATAATCGAGCGACTTTCTCCGCTGCTTCCTTGGCCTTCTTCGTCCCGGTAGTACGAGCCTTACGCTTAAGCTTGTTGGCTTCCTTCTGAATACCAGACTCCTCAAACTTTGTTTTTTTCAATGAGAGCTTAGTCTTGAGTCTTGAGCCATGTAATAAGCTGAAATCATCAAGCCATTGCCCAGTAGCTCTATAATCATCAGGGTACGCCCTAACATCACGTTCAACTTTTTCCGCTAATGTGCCTGTCATAATACCCACAAAAAAAAGCCAGGCAGGTGTAGTCGGGCTTTTGCCTGCCCCGCGTGGATTACTCCTACGCAACACCTCTCTGGCTTACTGTTTTTTTTGGCAAAATCTGACTACTCCAAGGTTGTCATATTGGCCTGTGTTTGTCAAGTATAAGTCGGCTGTTGTTATGGTACACTGAAACACGCCCGCCCGAACGGACTCGCACAAAACGGTTTCCACATAATATAGAACACGTACGCGCGCGGCAAACGATGGCTCTTGGTAGGAGAGAATTACAGCCTCTTTTCAAAATCGGCCTTGTAGTGGTAATATTCAAGAAAGAGGCATTATTTCTCTTTGTTTTTTGACAAATACCAGATAAAATAGACT
>CAZZAX010000388.1:0-1818 GCA_964653075.1 uncultured Pirellulales bacterium | reverse complement strand
CAATGATAAGGAAGTTGGCAGTGGTAAAGCTCCAGAGAGGGCCTGTCCAGGGGCTATCGGCGTTGGCATTATTAGCTTCATCAATACGCCAATAGTAGGCAGTATCCCACTCAAGGTGTCCGGGGTCAAAGTTCTCGGAGCCAAGGTTGCCGCTGGCTTTTAACTCAAGAGAGGCTGCATCGGTGCCAAAATAAACTTCATGTGTAGCACCTAAGCCCGGTGCCCAGGTTAGAATCGGTGTTTGCGTTACATCCACAGCACCATTAACCGGGTCAAGTGCTGCAACGGCACCTTCGATCGTGAAGCTCCAGACGTCACCTTTGTATGTTTCGACAACATCAAACTCATCGACACGCCAGTAGTAAGTCTTGGCCATTTTAAGCAGGCCGGGGGTATGGGTTGCAGCTCCCTGAGCCTGACCTACGGTGGCATTATTCACATCGTCAAAATTATTGCCGAAGTACACGGTATGCAATTTAGAACCGAAACCTCCCGTCCAGCTAAGAGTAACATCCGTAACTACATATTCGGCACCATCCGCCGGGATGGGATTGTATGCAGTTTTGGGTGGGACCATAAAGCTCCAGACATTACCTTTCCAGGGGCTATTTTGCTCAGCTTCATTAACCTCATCGATCCGCCAGTAGTAAGTTGTGCCCGGAACAAGGCCATCCGGATAGGCGAATCCTGGAAATCCAACGACCATGAAGTCGTTGGCGGTATTGCCGACAAACGTTCCTTCGGCGCCGTCATTGACATCGTTGAAATTATCACCAAAGTACATGTCATGCGATACCGCCCATTGTCCAGGCACCCAGGTCAGATTCACCCAGGTACTCGTTAGCATAGAGCCGTCAGCCGGATCAGGCTTGCGCGCATGTGGAATCCCTTTTAGTCCCGACATGACAGCCTCGAGCTCTTCCTTGTCCAGTGCTCTGTCGTACACGATAACATCATCGATCAGGCCGCCAAAGGGTCGGATTCTACCGCTGGCATCTGCTACACTCGCTGACTGGTTACCGATGGCTATCTTCACGTCGGGATTGGTACCTACAGCACCACCTGCCTTACTCTGACTAAAAATCTCCTCGCCGTTCTTGTAGAAGCGCATGAACGGGTCCTCCGCGTCCCAGGTAAGTGCTATATGTGTCCACTCATCGGTCGCGAGGTCGTGCGTGTCAGGCGCGCTGTGTCTTGAGGTAGCGCCAGTGTCCGTCCTGATGCGGAATTCCAGATTATTCTCACCATTTCCGCTCAGTATCATGGCCCAGTAGTGATCGGATGTTCCCGAACCTTCAGACTTGGATATTAGCCGGGCATCGTCCTGAAAGGTGGTCGGATATACCCATGCTGCCAGGGTGATACCGCCGCCGGTCAAGTCGAACGGTTCTATGGTGATACGATCACTGTCGCCTCCGAACTGCAGACACCAGCCGACACCGTCCCAGCCTGGCTGCGTCCACGTGGGGGAGCCTTCAAGGGAACCATCGTGGCCATTACCGGTCGCGTCCGCAGTGGTCGTTCCGGAGCCCTCATCAAGCTTCCAGTGTGCTACCAAATCGGCTGAAACACTGCCCGTCATGCTAATCACACAAACAAAGGAAATTGGATAAATCAATCCCCTATACATAATAATCTTCCTTCAAAAAACCATTATGGGGTGTTTATTGAAATGTAAAATATCTCCAACATGAAGCATAAAGCTTTCGATAAAACTCTGCGCCTGAAACGATTAATGATAATTCCTCCTCTATTTGTAAAACTAAGCCTTCTGTAAAATACGTAACTTTATATTAAATAATGATTTACAATCATTAT
>CAZZAX010000387.1:0-1878 GCA_964653075.1 uncultured Pirellulales bacterium | reverse complement strand
CGGTTTTAAGCTGGATGCCGGGCGGTTTTGCTGACAAGCATGATGTGTACCTCGGAACAAATTTCGACGATGTGAACGATGCAACTGCAACTGTTGATCCGAGTGGTGTATATGTGAATCGCCAGGACCCCAACGTCTATCCTTTCGGTGAAACCATTCGTTTGGATTTTGACCAAACCTATTACTGGCGGATTGATGAGGTTAGTGCCCCGCCGGACAACACTATATACAAGGGCAATGTCTGGCAATTTACGGTCGAGCCTCTTGCTTACCAGATTCCCGGTGAGAATATCACGGTCTTGGCTTCCAGTAGTGAGCCAGGTAAAAGGCCCGAAAATACCATTAATGGCTCGGGACTGGATGAAAGTGGTTTATTACATACTAATATAAGTGTTGACACAATGTGGCTGAGCAGCCCGATTGGTGAACAGCCGACCTGGATAGAATATGAGCTCGACAGGGTTTACAAACTTCATCAGATGTGGGTCTGGAATTCTAATGATAGTATGGAGCCGGTTTTGGGCCTGGGATTCAAAGATGTTACAATCGAATATTCTGTCAACGGTTATGATTATACCACATTGGACCCGGCTTATGAGTTTGCCAGGGCGCCCGGTTCGGCCGGCTATGCGCACAATACTACTGTTGATTTTAACGGTACCCCGGCAAAGTACATCAGGCTTACAGCCGACAGCAACTGGGAGGGTATCCTGAACCAATTTGGTCTCAGTGAGGTTCGTTTCTTTCAGATACCTGTCTATGCGAGAGAGCCCAGTCCAGATTCCGGGGCAGTAGATATTGCTCTGGATGTGACCCTTAGCTGGAGGGCCGGAAGAGAGGCCGCTGAACATAATCTCTACTTTAGCGATGATGAGCAGGCCGTGATAAATGGTACCGCCCCTGTTACTACCCTGAGCCAGACTATCTATGGCCCGTTGTCTCTTGATTTGGGTAAGACTTACTACTGGTGTGTCGATGAGGTCAATAATGCCAATCCCGACAGCGTGTGGTGGGGTGATATCTGGAGTTTTACGACAACCGATTTCCTTATTGTGGACGACTTCGAGTCCTACAATGACCTTAATCCGGATGATCCCGAGAGCAACAGGATATTTAATGTCTGGATAGACGGATTCGAGAACCCGGCAAACGGCTCTGTTGTTGGTTATGAAAATCCTCCTTTTGCCGAGCAGACTATCGTTAACAGCGGCAGGCAGTCGATGCCGCTTTTCTACGATAACAGTGTCGGGTACTCTGAGGCACAGAAGAAGCTGGAGACGATGCGGGACTGGACCGGGCAAGGTGTTGGAGTGCTGACGATTTGGTTTATGGGCGATGCGGCTAACGCCGCCGAGCAGATTTATGCTGCCCTCAACGGCAGTGCGGTGGTCAACCACGATAATCCCGATGCTGCGTTGATAACGGAATGGACCGAATGGAATATCGACCTGACGCGGTTTGCAGACCAGGGCGTTGACCTGACCAATGTCGATACGATTTCTCTCGGACTTGGTAATAAGACAAATCCACTGGCCGGAGGTTCGGGTATAATGTACTTCGATGATATCCGGCTGTATGCTCCTGCTCAGTGAGATTGGCTTTGTCCCCGACAGAAAAGCAAGTAAGCTAACATCGGGGATAAAATTTGGGTTTGTTTTGGGTTTGTTTTGGCTTTGTTTTGGGTTTGTTTTTGTGACCGGCCAGTGGGATAATTTTTTATATTCACTTGTGAAATAGACACTTAGGTTCATTTTTGGCCTTTCGGCAATTGGGTTTGAATTGGCTTTGATTGGGTTTGAATTGGGTTTGTTTTCACTAAAAGTTATCACTACTGTCCGGTTATAAGTCGAATAACATTAACTGGTTACAAAAATCAGT
>CAZZAX010000386.1:0-1899 GCA_964653075.1 uncultured Pirellulales bacterium | reverse complement strand
GATCGCGGCAAGACCTGGGTATCCATCAGTGGAGATTTACCTGACAGACATGTTGTCTGGGCGATTCAAGAAGATCCGGTTAAAAAAGAGCTGTTATTCGTTGGGACTGAGTTCGGATTGTTTTTCACAATCGATGGGGGCGAACACTGGATACAGCTAAAAAGTGGAACTCCAGTAATTCCTTTCCGTGATCTGGAAATTCAGGAGCGAGAAACCGATCTCGTGTGTGCCACTTTCGGCCGTGGTTTTATGATTCTGGATGACTACTCTCCCCTGCGGCATATCTCCGAGAATCTGCTTGCCAAAGATGCTCATCTTTTCCCTGTCAAAAAGGCCTTGTTGTATATACAAGATGCACCCTTAGGTTCGAGAGAAAAAGCAACCTTAGGTGATTCTTTTTTCACTGCGCCCAATCCTCCTTTCGGGGCGGTCTTTACATACTATCTGAAAGGTGACTTGAAAACCCGTCGGCAGTCCCGGAAGGAACAGGAACTCAAGCTCCAGAGAGAGGGTAAACCGGTCTATTATCCCACGTGGGAGACACTGCGAATCGAAGATGCAGAAGACTCTCCTGCAATTTTTTTAACGGTCAAAGACCGAGAAGGTAATGTTGTTCGGCGTCTTGTCGGCCCGGTTAGTAAGGGATTCCATCGAGTGGAATGGGATCTACGATACGCTCGCCCGGCTCCCACACATATTGACGAAGCGAAAGAGGATTGGCGAGAGTCTTCGAGTGGAATGCTGGCACTTCCCGGGACTTATACGGTCCAGCTCTCCCGTTATGTTGACGGGGAATTCACACTGCTCGGCGAACCGCAGAAATTCAAAACTGTTGCTCTCAGTCTTCAGACGCTCCCGGCACGTGATGTGAAAACGCAGTTCCAATTCCAAAAGCAGGTCAGCAGCCTCCTGCGGGTCACCATGGGTCTGGAGAAAGTACTTCACGACACAGAGGTCCGTTTGAAGTATGTGAAACAGGCGTTGGTTGATACTCCGGAAGCGAGCGAGCTGCTCATCACACGAACGAGAGCACTCGAACGGAAGCTTCACGATATAGCCGTAGCTCTACTGGGTGACATGAGCGTTTCGAGCCGTTTCGAGCCAACGCGGCCGTCGCTCCTTGATCGGATCAACCGAGCGAGCAGGGGTTTCTGGACAACTACGGGAATAACAGCGACTCACAGGCGTGAATATCAGATCGCCCTCGAGTTGTTTACAGACCTTAGTCATAGGATGGATGCCTTGCTCGAAAGCGATCTGACGCGACTTGAGGAGGAGATGGAGAGAATTGGAGCTCCCTGGACGCCTGGACGGAGAGTTCCGGAATTGAAAAAGTAAGCCACCTCCCTACCGAATTGAATTTTGTTGTCTATAAGCTACGGTTATCTTACATGACTGAAATCCCAGGGGGCAATGAATTTTCTTTGGAAATTCAGCCAAAGACTATAACTTTTCTGGATCTTTCTTTGTGGATTTCAAAGGACCTCCAAGAGAAGCCTTCTTTACCATCCCTCTCCTCACCTTGCTTAGAAAATACGCAATGCCCGCCCCCTTGTTCTTACGAAGACTTACTGAATTTCCTGAACCAGTCCCACAAGCCAACCAGAAGCACACTGGGCCACGGTCCAAGCACCCTCAAAATAGCCCCATTTTCGCAAGTTGTAAAATGCCAGAATTCTTCAAAAAGTCACCTCTTTCAGGAGCTGAAAAACACCCTGATTTTCAGGTAACATCATGGTCGAGTAGACGTAATATAGCTCTCTCGTTTAGGCATGCTTTGTGTTTCCTGTTTCTTTTCTCTTTCGATTGAAGAGTGTCACAATATTCTGCCATATGAAAGAACGTCAACATCCCTCACAGAACCGTGCTTGCAGATTTCCAGCACACGGCTCTTCAGTA
>CAZZAX010000385.1:0-1906 GCA_964653075.1 uncultured Pirellulales bacterium | reverse complement strand
ATAAGGAAGTTGGCCGTAGTGAAACTCCAGAGAGGGCCTGTCCAGGGACTGTCGGTGTTGGTATCATTTGCCTCATCAACACGCCAGTAGTAGGTGGTATTCCATTCAAGGTTGCCTGCAACATAGCTTTCTGCACCAAGGTTTCCGCTGCCTTTATACTCAGGTAAACTTGTATCAGCGTTTTTAACGGCTTCTTTATCTGTGCCGAAATATACCTGATGTGTATCGGCAAAAACTCCGTGTACCCAGGTAAGAATAGGTGACTGCATTACATTTACAGCACCGTTAGCCGGCTCCGGGCTGCCGACGGCACCTTCAGTAAGAAAGCTCCAGACTTCGCCCTTATACGTGTTGACTGCATCAAATTCATCGACACGCCAGTAATAAGCCTTGGCAAATTCAAGCGGGCCTGGAGTATATGTTGCACTTCCCTGTGGTAGTCCACCAGCGGCGTTGTTCACATCGTCAAAGTTGTCACCGAAGTAAACGGTGTGTAATTTGGAACCGAAGCCTCCCGTCCAGCTAAGCTCCACATCCACAGCTACAGACTCGGTGCCATCAACAGGTTCGGGAAAGTATGCAGTTTTGGGAGGAATACTGAAACTCCAGACGTCACCTTTCCACGGGCTGTTCGGCTCGGTGTCATTGACCTCATCGATTCGCCAGTAGTAAGTTGTGCCCGGGACAAGGCCATCCGGATAGGCGAATCCGGGAAAGCCTACAACAATAAATGTCCCGGCCTGGTTGCCCTGGAAAGTACCTTCGGCTCCGTTGTTCACATCCTCAAAATTTTCACCCAGATACACATCGTGCGAGGCTGCGAAATCTCCCGCTTTCCAGGCAAGATTCACCCATGTATCCTCATGGTAAGAACCATCGGCCGGCTCAGGACCAAAGGCGTAAGGCCATGGCTGACCAGACATAGCGGAGAGAATCTCGGCCTCCGACAGAACGTGGTCATACACACGCAAGTCATCAATGGTACATGCGAACCACCAGTTTCTGTTTCTGTTTACACCTATAGCAAACTGGTTGAAAACGACATCGGTGTCAACGAGAGTATTACTGCTGGCCCAATTACCATTGTAGTAGAGATTCATGGATGTACCCTCTGTGGTCAATGCAAGATGTATCCAGTCCGTGGTAACGGTACCGAATGCAAATTGATTTCCAGAATTGGGATTAATCCTGTAATTTCCAGGATTTTCACCATCGACATCAACCTGGAAACCAGCGGTGTTCGGGAAATGGCTCGAAAATGGACTGCAGTAGTTGGGTTGCCCCAGGGTATCAGCCTTGACCCATAAGGCGACACTGAAAGTCTCAAAGGTCTGTGTCTGTTCAAAGGAGTATACAACAAAGTCATCGACACCATCGAATTGCAGAGCACTTCCACCGCCATGACCCTCTACCCACTGCGGCTCGGCAGTGAATGTACCATCATTTCCGTTACCGGATGTGTCAAAGACAGTAGTGCCGGAACCCTCTTCGAGTGCCCAGTGAACCAACAGGTCAGCCGAGGCATGGCCTGCTACAGACAGCACTAAAACAAAACAGACCAAACAGATCAATTTTTTAGACATAGTAATGCTCCTTAAAAGTAAGACAATTATACTTTAGCTACTCTTAAAAATGCTAATTTGGCTTACGGTGCCGGACGATACAGCCGGATATCATCGAAATACATCATACCCGAGCCGCCGGCAACCGGATTATTCTTATTGCCAAGGCCAAGGGTAATCGAAGTTACATTAGCAAGGTCCACACCCTGGTCGGCAAAGCGCGTCAGGTCGATATTCCATTCGTTCCAGGCAGCCGCCTGTGCTGCAGCAGGATTATCATTATCGACACCAGCGCTGCCGTTTAGAACAACATACATCTGTTCAGCGGCATTAGACGAACTGCC
>CAZZAX010000384.1:0-2040 GCA_964653075.1 uncultured Pirellulales bacterium | reverse complement strand
AAGCCCCTGCGATGCGGAGGGGAGAGGAAAAAGCGAGATTACCGCAGGGGCTTGATTGTACCATTACTTTTTATATACTGACTATATCTCGGCATTTACAGAAAAGACATAACTAAAAAGCGTCTTAATTTATATACTCCTTTCAGTCAACGATTTCTGTGCCTCTGATATGTCGCTGTGCCAAAGGTCACATTTCTGTTCTCAATAATTCAATTCCTATTATTGAATCCGTGATTTGTCTTATACTTTCTCATGCTCTATTGAAATTACAACTTGTCGGGTGTGTTTCGGTTGAAGGAAAACTCGACTTTCACTTTTGTTGGCTTCCCGTTAACTTCAAACACTGGGTAGGCAAGGAAGTTGATCGGGCCTGAAGCCGGTCCCGGTTCGATTTCAAGGTCGCGGCCCCGGCTCAGTTCGATGCGGTTTGCCGGATGGTGGCCGAAGTAATAGGTAGATAGGCTTGAACACTTGTCACCCTCACTGATGTCAACGGGCCACCACCTGCCATCGGTGTAGAACTCCGCCCAGCAATGATAGCCGTCTATCCCGCCGGCGTTCCTCTCCGAAGGAATTGCTGCACCAATGGCAAAGCGTGCAGGAATACCGACGGCCCTGGACAAGGCGATGAAGTAGGAATGAAAATCTGTACAGTTACCGGTTTTTGCGTCGCAAGCATAGACGGCATCCCCTTTTCCCCAGCCTGAGCCGTACTTCATATATCGCATGCGGTCTATAACGTGGTCGTAAATGGCTCTCGCACACACGAGGTCACCATTCTTGCCCTCAACGACCTTTTCAGCGATGCTGCTGAATCTCTCATCGGCCGGCACGAGCCGCTCCGCCTCAAGGTATTGCTCAGCGTCTGTTGTTTGCGATGCATAAACGCCTTTCTCAAGACGGCGTATCTGAAAGTGGATTGCTACGGTTTTGTCGCTGTCTTCCGGGCCAAGTGTCAGAAAAAGTACCCGGTTTCCATATTCATGGTCCTGCAATATTTCCTGCTTTCCCGGAGCTTTAATGGACTTCACTTCGACCTTCTGGAATAAGTCCGTGCTTGGCATAGGAATCCACATATGAGCCGTGCCGGTTATCTCTGGTAATGTTGCTCTGTACAGAAACTCAAACTCGTCATGGTCTTTGATTACTCCAAGCAAATCTGGCGGTGCTTCCTCCACGGGCCTGCGGTGCCATGTTTTGTCATGTTTCTGTTTCCAAACATAAAACGGTTGACCGTTTATCTTGTGTACCGTGGTTTCCGTAACTCTCATCTCGCCCGGATCGCCGGCAAGGAAGAAATCCACATCGTAAACATCTCCATCGCTGCTCGCTAAATCCACGCATGCAAAATGGCGGCGCGGACCCAGGTTCGCCAGATACTCAGTGTGGACACGGACCAGCTTAAGTCGAAGTTCTTCATCACCAAATGGAAGTTTATAATATCCTTCACTTAAGCGGGTTTGCTCTTCTATGTGTTTTTCGATACCATCCTGTATGTCCTTTGTTACAAGGTTAGGTACGGACTCGGACGAATCTTGCTCCTCATCCCGGGACATATTACAGCCCGTAAGTATAGCACAAAATATTACCACTGCTGGTATTGCCTTTAGCCGGTTCATAACAGACCTTTATTCCCTAAACTGCATGACTCAGTCAAGGGTATAATATTATTTAGGATGTTCCCCGCTCGGATGCTCCCCGGACGGATGTTCGCTATGGTTTTTGCAACCCGTCTGGCCAAATGTAAAAACTGCCGCAATCAATAACACCACAAGAATCTTTTTCAAAATGTTCATCTTAACTGATTCTCCTTTCGTGTTTATTGCTCTCTACTTTCGCAATATAGGGCCTGCCAAATAATTTAATGTCCTTAGCGATCGATTTTCACAATAAGGTGTACTTTTTAACGGCTCAAGACAAACAACATTAGTCAAACTCTCTTAAGCTTTTTAACTACGCTAATGATAACCAGAGGTTGGATTCTGTAAATCAGGGCAGAGCCTGTTTCTTCTATCGGGAAAAGCCCTATCCCGGTCACAC
>CAZZAX010000383.1:0-2042 GCA_964653075.1 uncultured Pirellulales bacterium | reverse complement strand
GGCAGCGAAAGGCCTGACAGCGGCCAGAGGCCGCAAATTCTAAGCACTAAACTCGAAATCTTAGACAATCCTAAATGACCGAAATTCGAATGGAGCTTTACAAAAAAAGCCCCGCCTTTGCAATTGATTAATGATGAATGATTATTGATTATTTCATAAAAAAACTCTCCGTGGAAACCACGGAGCGTGTATATCAAGTAACAGTAAGCCAATCCTTCGACTTACCCTTCGACAAGCTCAGGGTTCGCTCAGGACTTCGCAGTAAAAATGCCTGACAATTCGGCATCCGCTCATGGCGGGTACCGTCTAAATTATCCTTTAGAAAGGAGGTGATGCAGCCGCAGGTTCGGCTACGGCTACCTTGTTACGACTTAGTGCCAGTCATCGGGCTTACCGTTTCACCGCGTCATATCTTATACGCGATTACCAGCGATTCCGCTCTTCTGCCAGGCGAGTTGCCAGCCTGCAATCCGAACTGGGGCGACTTTTTTGCGATTTGCTCCACCTGGCGGTCTTCGCGTCGCTCTGTAGGCGCCATTGTAGCACGTGTGAGGCCCTGGGCATAAAGGCCATGATGACTTGACGTCGTCCCCACCTTCCTCCGGTTTGACACCGGCAGTCCCATTAGAGTCCCCGGCATTACCCGCTGGCAACTAATGGCAAGGGTTTCGCTCGTTAACCGGAAAGAATAGTGGAGGAAACAGAAAACCGAAAAGTAGAGAAACTCGTCCTAAAAACCATCCTAATATTATTTGGTATATTGCTTTATTTGTTTGTGCTGACCCAGGGCCTGTTCTTTGTGGTGATTCATCCCGCTCCATTCATGCGCCCCAATATCGGGCTTGCGATCGGTGATTTTATTGCCCCAGAAATCCAGGCCTCCATTGTCTGGAATAATAGTCCCACTATCAATACAAGGAGAGTCTGATGCCAGTTGATATCCACATAGGGATTCCCGGGTTCTCATATCAATACGGCTTCCTCCCTTACCCGGCGCTTCAAAAAGGGGGTCCACCACAACAGGATTGCGATCAGACTCATGCGGCGGAATGTTGAAGTAGAGGTTGTTGTCGAATCTCGTGTTGATTCCTCTGCCGTTTTTCCCCCAGCTTCCCGCGCCTTCAAAGTAAAATATGTTGTTTTCAAACACGGAGTTCAAAGGAGTACGGTTCTCACAAAATACCTCGACATCAAGGTGCTTACCCACATAGTGTGTATTATTGTAGATGTAAATATGGTCTGCTGACTGTTCATGTTCAAAGCCATAAAAATAAATGCCTTCCCTGTCGTTTTGGCTGATATTGTAACGAATAAACACATAACGTGCAGGTCGTTTCATAATGCCACAAAACCAGAGATTGTCGTGACTGTAGTTATACTGAATGTAGGTATAGGTACAGTTATAGTCCGCATCAAATGCACCCCGGTCTCTTCCGCCTTCTCCGACATTTCCGTAAACTTCATTATACTGGATCTTGATGCCCCGGGTGTTAAAGCAGAATATGCTGTGGCCCGTGCTGTAGCGGCTGCTGTTTGCCAGAGTATTGTACTCATATACGGCATCCTTACTAACACGCGCTATGATGTTGTTCCGGCCGGTATGGTCTATGAAATTACAGGCCACATAGACCCTGGTCCAGAAATAGTCTGTGCGTTGGTCCTCTGCCTCAGTGCCAAAAAGTATTTTCGCATGAGGGGAGTTATTGCCAATTCCTACACCCCCGACCCGCTCTATTCTGTTGCCAACAATACGGACATCATGAAATTTCGCCGGCTTCTCTCCCTCCACATGGACATGAATGCCACCCCGGCCTTTGCCGGCAACTTTCCCATTGACATCATGGATGTGACAGTTGGTAATATGGATGTGGTGGTGAGTCTTGCCTGTGTCCCGTGCCAACACATAGATGCCGAACAATTTACCTTGATCCTCGTCGGTCCCGTTTGTGTTGGTAATCTCAATCCCATCAATCTCCCAGAACTCCACATTCTTCAAAAGAATACCGGCCGTATTTTTCCCCAACGCATTGATGATTGGCTTA
>CAZZAX010000382.1:0-2096 GCA_964653075.1 uncultured Pirellulales bacterium | reverse complement strand
ATACAATTTTGCTGGTAAGAAAGTTCTGATTATGGGGCTCGGGCGCTTCGGAGGCGGCGTCGATTGTGCTGAATTCGCTGCAAGGGCCGGTGCAAAAGTTACAGTGACGGATTCGGCTGCTGCCGAACAGTTAAGTGATTCCATAGACAAGCTAAAAGAATTTCCTGATATAGAATTCCATCTCGGCATGCACGATCCGGCTGATTTCATGCAGGCGGACATTATCATAGTCAATCCAGCCGTACCTAGTGATAATGAATTTCTCGAAATCGCCCGCCGGAACAATAAATTCATTACCTCCCAGATAAATATCTTCTTCGAGCTGTGTCCGGCGCAGATAATCGGCATTACCGGCGCCAACGGCAAAAGCACAACAACCGCCCTTACCGCCCATCTGCTCAAAGCTACTATGGACGAGAGACAAGGGATGAGAGACATCTGGTTAAGCGGTAATATCGGTAATCAACCATTGCTGACTATTCTGGATAAAATTAAAGCAGATGACTTGGTCGTATTGGAGCTGTCGAGTTTTCAATTAGAGCAATTGGCGCAAATCGCAAAGGCACCAAAAGTCGCTCTCTTAACGAACCTTACACCGAACCATCTCGACCGGCACGTCACATTCGAAAATTACTGTGCCGCAAAGGAAAATATCTTTAAATATCAGAAACTAAACGACAAAGTGCCCGCAGTTTCTATCTTCAATTCAGAAGATAAAATTGCCGCCGAATGGTTCGAAAAATACAGAAAAGACTCCGGCAGGATTTGCATCAGGTTCTCAACCGAAGATGTAAGCCAAGATATTCGCGAAAGCTTTACACTGCCCGGTCTGGCCAATCTTTCGAACCTTGCCGCCGCCATAGCAATATCCAGACATTTTGGTCTCGACGATGAGCACATTAAAAAATCCCTGCCCGAATTTAAGCCGTTGCCTCACAGGCTTGAATTTATCGCTGAAATAAACGGCGTTTCCTGGTATAGCGATTCGATAGCCACTACCCCCCAGAGCGCCATTGCCGCACTGGAAGCCTTCGACAAACCTAAGATTATCATTGCAGGCGGATATGATAAAAATCTACCCTTCGACGAGCTTGGCCAAAAAATAGCCGCTAATGCTAAAACCGCCGTCCTGCTCGGCCAGACCGCATCCAAAATCGCTTCAGCAATACAACTCTTTCCGCAAGCCGGTACAAAAATCCAAGTCGTCAATTCTCTCTCTGAGGCCGTTCAATCAGCCGCTCATTTTGCAGAACCCGGCGATGTCGTCCTGTTAAGCCCCGCCTGCGCAAGCTACGATATGTTCGAGAACTTCCAGCATCGCGGCCAAGAATTTACAAAACTCGTCCGAGCAATTAGCAATAAGAGAGCAGGTTCTCAATCAGAATGCACATAAAAAAGGCCAAGCTAAAATACCCGGCCTGTTTTGTTACACAACATCGTTGTTCAAGGAGATATAGCTTTTGAAATCAAATAATCAGGATATCGAGCCATATTGCGGCAGGATGTACCCAAAATCCTGCCTTACGGTTGTTGATCGTTGTGTTTTCCATAAGCAATTTACGTGCTTCGGGTTTATTTACATTCTATACTTTTTTAGTGTGTATCTTACGAATCTCCGCTTTCCGATAAAAAGGGCCTTGCTTGAGCTCGGTGAAGCGTGCACCCCTGAGATGTAATTGGGTGTGTGCAAGCAAGGCCCAATTTTGAATAAAATTTTTCAATACCCTTACCCAGCTAAACTGCCGAGCATCTCTTTTAACATAGAACCGAATCTGTTGAAAACCTGTTGCCTGTTTTCGGCCTTTCATAATTGTTCTTCATCTCGAAATAATGACATTAAAAAGTCGAGCCATATAGCCCGGCCTATTTTCGAACGTTGTGAATTGTCTAATGATTTATCACTAAAACCCACCGATAATTGCCCAGCGACCGGGCTGGCCAGGCATCTGCTGTACGAATGGCTGTTTCTTCCATAGAGTTATTTTGCCTTCCATTTCGACTTCAACTTCATAGGGCACACGAAGGCGGTTTATTTCTCAGGGGGCCCTTGCGCTTTACCGAATCAGGAATCTTTATTTCCAGCAGCGTATGTCATT
>CAZZAX010000381.1:0-2114 GCA_964653075.1 uncultured Pirellulales bacterium | reverse complement strand
CAACAGATAAATGCAGATTCCAGATAGGAAATAAAACTTGGGAGGGATTTTTTAGAAAAGCACAAACTGAATTCGGTAAATGGCTAGACGAAATAGGTCTCTCGGAAAAACTCGTCGAGAGGAAACCTGATTTCTCGAATTTAGAGAGAGAAATAAACTCCATCTTAAAAAGTCTCCCTGAACTAACCTTTTTCGGTACTAGGACTCAAAGAGATGTAGCAATTCCAGATGAAGCTGGGGAACTAAGAGAGCTTGGTGAGGGAACTCAGAAAGTTAGAGGAACTATGGGTGGTGAAACTACAGGAGAGGGAATCTCCGTCTATCCAGGTGATGAGCTAGGGCAAGCACCCACCCTCAAGCGGGGGTCAGATGCTCCCGCTACACCCCATCAAAGAATTATTCGAGGGGGTGTAGGTTTCGCATATGAGGAAAGGCCAGACCTTGCAAAAGAGGCTAGGTTTGAAGGAGACACAGTGTATATAAACATATCTCATTCAGCATATAAGAGAGCCGAGAGGGAAAAACTTCTCGGTTATCACATCCCCAAAAGCGTAGTTTTGAATCTTATTGAGTTCAACTTGGAAAAAGACCCTGCGCCATCTTATCAGAAAGCGTTCGAGCTATCTCAGAGGTTCTTTAGCTTATGGGGTGAGCAATGAAGGATATCAGAATAGCCGTTCAAATCAAGAAGGTGAAAGATTCGGAAGGGAAAGAGGTTTTGAGGGCTAGCGTGCCAATGCGCTTGATGTTTGAAAAGGATTTTGACGCAGAATGGTTAAATAGTGAGCTTAAAAAGTTTGAAGAAAAATATGTAGAGCTAGTAGACAATCTTAAAGCCATCTCAAAAGATATTAAATCTACGGTGGCAGAAGGCAGAGTACTCTTATATTGGAACTTTGGTGATAAAGTCTTCAAGTTCATTGAACAAAATGAAGCGGGAGTTCTTTTCTTAGAAAATGTAACAAGGTATTTGGTGCGAGACGTGGGGGTATCAGACAAAATGCTTACACGCTGTAGAAAATTCAGATTACTTTATCCAGAAATATCTAAGGTTGATCCAAGTAAGTCTTTCGATAGTTATGTTTCAACCTTTGAAGGTGGTTATATTTCAGCAAAGAGAAGGCAAGAAAAGAAATCGGAGGCGAAAGATGCTTGATAGAGACGTTGTTGAAGAATTCCTTGATTGCAGACTTAAAGAACCAAAGATGGAAATCCCCAAGGATATTTCAAAGGAGCAGCTTGTAGAAGCCTTCTGCCAGTATGTTGAGGACGATTATTACGAGTGGCTGAAAGATAATTTCAAGTCTTTCTTCGAGCATGGTGAGCCTGATTGGGAGTGGATAAGGGGGAAGGTTAGAACATAGATAGAGTATAGCAAACCAAACTAGAAAGAGCCGACTCAGTTAATTCGAACTATTGCACTGGCTAGAAGGGCTTGCTAAAATAGCCAACTAATTAACCATGAAAAATAGTGAAACGAATTTGCAGGGCGAACTCGATAAACGGGTCATAACTACGATAGAGTCTCCGGTCTTGGTGCTTAATCAGAGTTATGAGCCCCTTAACTTATGTCGCACGCGGCGGGCTGTAGTGCTAATGTTTCGTGGCAAAGCTGAAGTGCTGGAAAACAGCAGGGGTGAGATTCACTCTGCTCACCGCGCATTCCAGATACCTTCGGTAATCCGACTCGTCTATATGGTTAAGCGTCCTCGCCATCAGAAAAAATTGAGCAGGCTCGAGGTATTTAACCGTGACCAATACACCTGCCAGTATTGTGGCCGGCAGACCAAGGAGCTTACTTTAGACCATGTTATTCCGCGGCGGTGGGGTGGGCAGCACGTCTGGGACAATGTGGTTAGTGCCTGCATCCCTTGCAACAGGCGCAAAGGCGGACGTACGCCGGATGAAGCAAGGATGAAATTGCTGCATCAGCCGCGTTCTCCCCGCAATGATGGCTTCTATGTTCCCTATCACCTTCTCAATAACCATGGTGAATGGCAAAAATATCTACCTTCCTTGAATTAACCTGACCCCTTCAATTTGCTCCAGGGTTAATTGGTTTCCTGAGAACACTACTACTTCTCTTTGGGATGAATCAATTGGTCCAGAGGTAG
>CAZZAX010000380.1:0-2198 GCA_964653075.1 uncultured Pirellulales bacterium | reverse complement strand
CAGTCGGGCATCTGTGGCTTTTGAGGTCATCCAGCAGGCAAAATCTTTTAGTTTTCAAGAGAGGAGGAACTACTGCGTATTATGCGAGGCACAAAGTTTTAAGTGGTAACTTTTTGCTTCGCAGTTAGACGTATACATTTCAAATAACTGCTCAAATTGATGTTTTTTTAGGAAGGAGGTAATCTTAAGTCGGGAAAATAATCCCGGGCAGACTGAAAATGCAGTGAAGGTGAAAATTATTATAAGTCGTTTTATTTGAGCTTGTTTGAGACAGGCACAAACTAAAAATACAAGATTATTGATGCTTGTCGAAGACAAGGACTGCTTCGGTGTGTGGCCGGAGCAAAATTTCATATCAGTTTTCAGTTAAAATTAGGAGGAACAAAAATGTTAGCTAAGAAATGTTTTTTGGTGGGAATCTTAACTTTGCTCAGTGTGAGTTTGGCGATTGCGGACCCACCTGCAGTACACCCCACGACTGGAGAACCGCTCGTGATAGACTGTCTCAGGGGTACTCCTGATGCAATTGACGGAGATCTGAGCGACTGGAATCTTGAAGCTATGACCCCGGCAGTTCTTGATGTGGCAGAGCAATTGCATTCTGGACAGGATAGCTGGGCCGCCCCTGAGGACTGTAGCGGAGAATTCTATCTGCTTTGGGATGACGAGAACATCTACGTGGCAGTGGTGGTGAAAGACGATGTGTTATCCATGAATAAATCCGGCGGCGATATCTGGAATGCTGACGCTGTAGAAATATTTTTCGCTACGACGAACGCAGTTGCAGGACATGATGAACATTACCAGTACGGCTTTAACGCCAATAACCAGAGATGGAACTGGTGCAACATGGACGGTGCTGGTGGTGTCGAGCCTGATTACCTGCAGATAGCCTCTACCGTAACTGCTGATGGATACATCTGCGAGGCCTCTGTCGAATACGGACAGATGCCGTCATTGGACTTTTCAGCAGGCAACGCCATCGGATTTCACGCGGTATTCGACGACACCGACAATGGTGATAGAGAACTTCAGATGACCTGGACCGGTCGTGAAGCTCATGACCAGAGCCTTGGATATGGGCATATGGTTCTCTCGGCCGACTCTGCACCCGCAGCGGAGCCGGTTAATCCCGGCGCTGATGGTCTGGTTGCATCATACACACTGGATGGCGATGCGAATGACAGCTCCGGCAACGAACACAATGGCACCATGGTTGGCGATCCAGCCTTTGTGGAAGGAAAGGTTGGTATGGCGCTGGACTTCGACGGCACAGACGATCTGGTCGAACTGGGTAAGTTTGACGTGGTCGGGCAGATTACTCTTGCTGTCTGGATTAGACCCGACGACTTCGAAATCAATGACGCACGTATCATAACCAAGGCAAAAGAATGGGGCCAAGACGATCACTGGTGGATGTTAAGTACCATATCTGAAACCAGCCTGCGGTTCCGACTGAAGACCGACGAAGGACCGAGTACGGCACAACTGATTTCTGATCCCGTTTTGGAGGCCGGTGTATTTACTCATGTAGCTGCAACCTGGGATGGCAGCACGATGCGGCTCTACAAAGACGGCGTAGAGGTTGCCAGCCAGGATAAGGGCGGTACTGCAGTTGCCGTTGACCCGGATGTCAGCGCTGCTATCGGAAGCCAGCCATCCGATGCGTTCGCAAGCGATCCCAGCCATGTGGTCAAGTTCTTCGATGGTTTGATCGACGATGTACGAATCTACGACCGGGCTTTGTCTGAGAGCGAGCTTCTTTACCTTGCCGGTGCGCGTGCGACGCCGGTTGATCCCGGCACTGATGGTCTGGCTGCATTCTATGCACTGGAGAATGATGTGTTAGATAGTTCCGGCAACGGCAACGATGGCACGATAGTTGGTGCCCCGACCTCCGTCGATGGACCGGCAGGCTACGGCATGGCGATGGAGTTCCATGGCTTGGGCGCCGCCGGTGGCGGCGGGGACTACATCGATTGTGGCAATGACGCCAGCCTGGACATCACAGGTCCGATCTCCTTAGCCCTCTGGATAAGACCCGGCGCCGATGACCCTGAGGGACAGGGTACAGAGACGGCGCCGATGGCCAAGGCGATGAGTGGTGTGGGTTGGAGCTGGCAGGTTCGGTACGGCTGGGGCAGCCCTCAGCCCTACATGGCGTTCACGTTCAATTCGTCGCCCAGGGCCTGGGCTTA
>CAZZAX010000379.1:0-2264 GCA_964653075.1 uncultured Pirellulales bacterium | reverse complement strand
CAAGGCAAGGAGGCGGACCTTGCACAAGCGCAGATCACGTGGATTCGCACATACTATTATTAGCCGGTTCTTGGTCATGATCTGGAACTAAGTCGGTAACTTTTTCAGCGTACCCTTCTTCAACCAAGCCTTGAAGGGCTAATACGGGTGATCATAGGTCGGTGACATCGGATACTTAATCCGATGAAACATATAAAATTCCGAAAAAATATTCATTTTTTGACCAATATTTTAGATTCGGTCCTTCCATTAGTCGTCAAATTTGGCATTTGTGGTAACATTTTGGTAACATAATATCACCTGTAAATCAGAGTGTTTTTTAGTTCATGGAAGAAGTGACTTTTTGAATAATTCTGGGATTTTGTAGTTCACAAAAATGGTGCCGTTTTAAGAGTGATTCATGCGAGGCTCGTGCGCTCTGATTGGCGAGTGGGACTGGTCCGAAAGACTCTGACATATCTATGGACCTCGCAATCAATACAGCTAATAATGAATGTAAAGCAATTCGAGAATATCACTCTTGAGTGGGATTTTCCTTGACGTGAAGGCAAATAATTTGGTATAGATAACAATAGTAGAGCCTGTGCCTGCGCAGTTAGGCATCTTAGACTTTGAGGTCATCCAGCAGGCGCAATTCTTGTAGTCTTTCGAACAGAGGAGGAACTGTTATGCCAGAGGCAAAGTTCTAACGAGAACTTTGTGCTTTGCAATAAAGAATCTACACTTCAATTAATAACCTATAGATGGTTTTTGAAGGAGGATTATTATGTCAAAGAAATTGATTTATTTAGTTTCTTTTGTTTTTGTGTTGAGTCTGGTTCTACCGAACGCAGTGGAGGCAGACCTTGTCGGTTTGTGGAAGTTTGATGAGGTTTCCGGCAATACTGCTATGGATTCTTCAGGTAATGGCTTCGATATACTGCTGCCTGATACTACTACGTGGGAAGATGGGTTGTTCGGGGGTGCGGTACACTTTCACGGTGTGGGCGAAGGAAACGTAGGGAATTTCAGGTACAGGTTACAATGGTCAAGCAACTTGTTTGACATTCTTAACCCTTAAAAGGAGGAAATCTACCATGACGAAATTCACATTCACCCTGATAGCGGTTATCACCCTATCAACAACCGTCGCCTTTGGAGGCGAATGGATCATATTCAGTGACGAACTCCCGCCCGGCGTTGATCTAGCGTTGCGCGTTGACAGCCAGTTTGTGGTCAGCAACTCGCACCCCTACCAAGGCGCAAATCACTTGAAACGGGACTTTGCGACCTGGGGAGACTGGGCCTGGATTACGGGCGTAATGAGTCTGAATTTAAACCTGTCCGGCATCGACTTCGACACCGCTTATATTGAGTTCTACATCGATGGCGGGACGAACGCTATCGGCTACCTGGAACTTAGGCTGGGGGGCGCCGCGTGGGATCCGGACTTTCAAAATACCAGCGTCACTGTTGATGACCAGCCCGGCTATGAGCTGGTCAAAGTGATGCTCAAGGATTTCATAGGGATAGGGACAAGCAGTGGAGTCAGTCCGACGAGCCTCGATGAGTTCACGGGGGGAACGGGCATGATTGACCGAATTTCGTGGGGCTTTGGGGCGGCTGGTGATCTGTTCGTTGATGAGGTTCGAATCCTCGATGCGGCAGGCGGGGTCACCGCTATTGCCTCTAATCCCGGTCCGGCTGATGGTGCTTACCATGAGGATACATGGGTGAACCTTTCCTGGAAGCCGGGAGATTTGGCAGTCTCGCACGATGTCTATTTGGGCAACAATTTCGACGATGTTAACGATGGCGTTCCCGAAACGTTCCAAGGCAACCAGACCTCGACGTTTATTGTTGTCGGCTTTCCCGGATTCCCTTTTCCCGATGGTCTTGTTCCGGGCACTACGTACTATTGGCGAGTCGATGAGGTCAATGAAGCAGAACCGAACAGTCCATGGAAAGGTGATATCTGGAGTTTCAGTGTTCCTCCCAAGACTGCATACTTCCCAGATCCGGCTGATGGTGCCGAGTCAGTTGATGAGGATGTGGAGCTAAGCTGGACACCAGGTTACGGCTCTAAATTGCACACAGTATATTTCGGAGAAACTTTTGAAGAGGTTGACAATGCCACCGGAGGCCAGGCTCAGGGTTCTGCAACCTTTACTCCCGGTACACTTAAAATGGCTAAGACTTACTACTGGCGTGTCGATGAGTTTGATATTGCCGAAACACATAAGGGTGATGTCTGGAGCTTTACGACCGAAGGTGCTGTTGCGGCA
>CAZZAX010000378.1:0-2274 GCA_964653075.1 uncultured Pirellulales bacterium | reverse complement strand
TCTGGAGTTTCACTACGGCCAACTTCCTTATCATTGACGATTTCGAGTCTTACAATGACCTCGACCCCGCCGACCCGGCAAGCAACAGGATATTTAATGCCTGGATAGATGGATTCGATAATCCGGCCATAAACGGCTCTGTTGTCGGGCATGCCAATCCTCCATTCGCCGAGCAGACCATCGTACACGGAGGTTTACAGTCTATGCCGATGTCCTATGATAACGCTGTCGGAATATCCGAGGCTACTTTGAATTTAACTTCCAAACGTGACTGGACAGTAAAAGGCGTCAACACACTCACCATCTGGTTCCGAGGCGAAGCGGCCAACGCCGCCGAAAATTTGTTTGTTGCCCTCAATGGCAATGCTGTGGTCAATCATGATAATCCCGATGCGGCACTGAGAACTTCCTGGACGGCATGGAATATCGATCTCCAGGCCTTTGCCGACCAGGGCGTGGACCTTGCCAACGTCAATTCGATTACTCTTGGCCTTGGCAATAAGAATAATCCCGTTGCCGGCGGCTCGGGTATGATGTACTTCGATGATATCCGCCTGTATCCACCGGCGCCATAAATGACAAATTAACTTTTTTAAGAACAGCTAAAGTATTGTTTGTTAGCATTTTTGAAGGAGGTTAATATGTATAGAAGATCGATTTGTCTGGCATCTCTTGCTCTGATTCTGGGCTTTATCCCCACGAGTTCAGCCCAGGCGGAAAACATTGCATGGTGGAAGTTCGACGAAGGTTCAGGGAGCATCGCCTACGACAGTTCCGGCAACGATCATCATGCCGACGTCCTGGGAACACCCGAATGGGGGGCCGGTATGCCGGGTTTTGGTGGAGCATTGAACTTCAAGAACACCATAGGAGCAAACTGTGGCGACTTCGATCCGACTGGAGGAACAGGTGTCTTTACTATTACACTTTGGTGTCTCTGGGATGGAACATCGGGTACACAGCATTTCCTAACCAAATCGAATGGATGGGCTGCAGATACGATGATGTTCCAAATCGAGGTTAAGGGAGGCAACAGCAATCCTGAACGTACTGACAGGTTTGCCCTTGCGTATCAAGGGGCCACACAGGCTATTTTGCACGAGGTGCCGAAGAATGAATGGGCTCATATGACCTTGGTTTTTGATGGAACCAACGCAACAGGTTATCTGAACGGTGTCGATGAGGTAGGTCCACAACCAACTGGGATCGGTGCATATGTCGATGCCCCAGTCCTGATTGGAGTTACATGGAATGGTACGCGGGTCTTTCAGGGCTTTCTCGACGATATGCGACTATTTGATCGTGTGCTGGACGAAAACGAAATTATCTCAATTATGGAAGGAAGTACCGGCCAAAGCCAAACTGCCTATGGACCCGACCCGGCCGATAACGCCCTGCTTACAGAAACATGGACAAACCTTTCCTGGAAGCCCGGCCCTTCTGCAGTTACACACGATATCTACTTGGGTGACAATTTTGACGATGTCAATAACAACATCGGTGACACCTTCATAGGCAACCAGGCCGCGACGTTTATTGTCGTCGGCTTTCCCGGATTCGCCTATCCGGATGGCCTTGTCCCGGGCACGACTTACTACTGGCGCATCGATGAGGTCAATGAAACCGAGCCAAACAGCCCCTGGAAAGGTAATGTCTGGAGCTTTGCAATCGCCCCCAAAACCGCTTATGAGCCACTACCAACCAATGGTGCCGACTCTATAGAGACGGATGTGGAACTGAGCTGGATTGGGGGGTTCGGTTCTAAATTACACACCGTGTACTTCGGTGACAAATTTGACAACGTTAACAACGCAACCGGCGGTCAAACTCAGGGAAGTTCTACTTATAATCCCGGCCCGCTCCAAATGACTAAAACTTACTACTGGAGGGTCGATGAGTTTGATGTTGTCGAAACACACAAAGGCGACGTCTGGAGCTTTACAACTGTCGGCGCTGTGGGTAGTCCGAAGCCGGCTAACGGCGCCGTGGATATAATCCAGTCACCGACTCTCACATGGTCACATGGAATCTTTGCCGATACACATCAGGTCTATTTCGGCACAGATAAAGATGCTGTGAAAAACGCCGATACAAGTTCACCTGAATATAAAGGTACCGGAAACCTTGGTTCCGAAAGCTACGATGCCGGCAACCTTGAATGGAATACTGCTTACTACTGGCGCATCGATGAGGTCAATAACACCAACCCGGACAGCCCGTGGACAGGTCCCCTCTGGAGCTTCACTACGGCCAACTTCCTTATCATAGACGATT
>CAZZAX010000377.1:0-2280 GCA_964653075.1 uncultured Pirellulales bacterium | reverse complement strand
CAGCGACACCACCACCTTGGGCGGTAGCATTCAGGGTTAGTATTTTTAAGCCTTTCACTCGCCGAGCTATCTTCTGTAGTCTCTCCACTCTCTCTTCTCCCACGATAGGGGCATAAGCCTCCGGAGGAGGTGTGGAGAAAGGGCAAAAGTTCTTTCTCTTACTGTAGACGGTCCCGTCTGCCAGCACGGAAGAGATGCCTTCTTTCGTCATTCAAAATCCTCGCTTTACAAGATATACCAAACCAAAGCTACCTTACGCAACGTAATTGACTGATTTTACACCTGATAGCGCACACTGGCAAGCCTCCCGATTTAAATCACTTAAAATCTAGATGCGGGACTGCCCAGCCTTCAGATACTAAGGTGAACACGCTAGTAGCATTGCAGGCCGCATGGTAAGGGGCTTGGGCGGCAGGGAGGTAGCTCGGGTCACTGGAAGGAGAGGGGGCTTGAAAGCCCCCTCTCCTTGGGTTGCCATGTGAACCAGGCCGGGGAATTACTTATTCTTTCCCTTTCCCTTTCCCCCTGATGCCACACTTGATGATGGCACTGGAGTGTCCCAGTACGTTTCACAAGGAGCTCCAATCAGCCTGCCACCTTGAGGATCGGCATTGTTGGTCTTGCCGGTAGGCGGCATGCTCGGGTCAAGCGCTTCGTCGTCACCCGATTCATTGTACTCGGCTAACGCGGAACCCAGGTCGCGGATTTGTTTTATATTACCGTTAGTGAGTGTATCCGCAATGGAGGCAAGCGTTATACCGCTGGGCAGAGGTGCACCGCCAGGCATGTAGTAATTCATGATGGCAGCAAGAGCTTGATGGGCCGTGTGAACTCTGGCCGCATCTATTTTCTCTCTCTTTCCGCCGTCAGAATTATGGGTCTGCTTAGCCCACATCAGAGCCATGTACGTGCAGTTGTCACTGACGAGCATATCTCCCTGACCCCAGTCGCCCAGATTTATGGGCAGGGTTACGTTGCCACCTGCTGGGTCAAACATCCAATTGACCAGCCACAGGTGCGTCTTCCAGAAGCCCCAGGTACGGGTAGCAGCGCCGACGTCAATTGTTATTGTATCGGTTTCGCTGCGATAGGTCGGCCCGTCCACCGGGTTGCCCAGCGGGTCGGTGCCATGCCCGTTGACAGTTATATTACTGCTTTCGTACAGGGTGATCTGAACCGCCCAGCACCAGGTTTCGTCTACGTCCAGGATACCGTCGTCGTTGGTATCACCGTTAGCGGTACCGGAACTTATTGCCCAGGTTGGGGGTCCGACACTCCAGTATGCATCGCCCTTAACCAACTCTATCGGTGGGTCCGAGCCAACTAGTAGAGTGACACTGGGATCTGTCAGCGGGACTTCACCATCGTTAGTATCACAGATGTACAGCCAGACATTGCCACCTGGCGTTGTCTCGTAGACGTCTGCTTCTATTGATATTGTGGTATGTGGTATCAATAGAGTGTTGGCTACGGTGATTACGGCGGCGCCGTCATCACATTCATCTCCAGCCTCCACTGTAGCCGGGGAGCCGATAATAATAGGGTCATCCCAGCCAGCGGGTGGAGTCTCGGCAGCGGTGTAATTGCCCGGTATCAGGTTGCACAGACAGGCTGTGTCATTCAAGCTACATGGGGCTAATACCTCACCGTTGATCAGATGGAAGGTCAGGTCATACCCACTTGGATAAGATGGACCAGTAACAGTAATGATGAAGGTAGAGTTAGCACTGCTGGCATACATGTAGTCATCAAGGTCCACTACCTTCTGTACTTCCAGACAGCCAGGTGTCGGTTCGTTGGTTACCGTGATTAAGGCGGCACCATCATCACATTCATCTCCAGCTTCCACTAAGGCCGGTGAGCCTGCAATTACCGCATCCTCCCAGCCAGCAGGAGCTGTCTCGGTTGCTGTGTAGTTGCCCGGTATCAGGTCGCACAGACAGGCGGTGTCATCATCATCATACGTTACCACTCCGTCCACCAGGTGGAAGACGAGGTCAGTGCCTGTCGGATAGGATAGGCCGGTGACCGTTACTGTGAAGTCCACATCTGGGACGTCAGCATGGTCGCCGATTATCTCACCCCAGTCTATCAGCTTCTGTACTTCCAGACAGCCAGGTGTCGGTTCGTTGGTTACCGTGATTAAGGCGGCACCATCATCACATTCATCTCCAGCTTCCACTAAGGCCGGTGAGCCTGCAATTACCGCATCCTCCCAGCCAGCAGGAGCTGTCTCGGTTGCTGTGTAGTTGCCCGGTATCAGGTCGCACAGACAGGCGG
>CAZZAX010000376.1:0-2311 GCA_964653075.1 uncultured Pirellulales bacterium | reverse complement strand
CCTGACGCGCTTTGCAGACCAGGGCGTGAACCTTGCCAATGTCAATTCGATTACTGTCGGTTTCGGTAACAGGAGCAATCCTGTGGCCGGTGGTACAGGTATGGTGTTCTTCGATGATATTTGCCTATATGCACTAGATTTGGAAACGCCGTAAGCAGCAAATTCATAATTTTATGAGATGATGTTTTTAATACCTGTTAAATAATCCCGAGAGGTCGGGATTTTGGCACGTGGCCAAAGCATGATAATTTTACTCTTTTATAAGGAGGTCTATTATTTGTAAAAAATTGAATTATGTAATCCTGTTTATGTTGGTTTTATGATTATGCGAGGTACAAGCCCTTGGTCAGGAGTGGGACCGCGTTGCCTACTGGGACGGGCGGTATCCATCGGCCTGGGGTGGAGGCGGCGATGCCGTACGAGACGCCTTAGAGGCTGCCGGCTATACGATTCTCGATACGGACCAACTCAAGACATGAATGGATGGTCACATAGCCGACAAAGAATTAAGAAACAAGTATCTGAAAGAAAACTATGGAGGTAACAAAAATGACACGCTTAACCATAATTTGCATCAGTTTTATTATCGTTAGTTTGGTGTTTGCAGGACAAAGCTATGCCGAAGTTGATTCTGAAACCGTTCTTGGGATATGGCTCCTTGACGAAGGAAACGGTGATATTGCTGAGGATTCCTCCGGCAATGGCCATGATGGCACGCTCATGGGCTCACCTGAATGGGTTACTGGTCAGTCAGGCAACGCCCTGGAGTTCACTGGGTCATCGACTTACGTTGATTGCGGCAATGCTGAAGCTCTGAATGTCGAGGTTTTCTCCGTATCATTTTGGTACAATCTACCAAGCGCTCAAGGATGGAACCATATGATTTCAAGGGGTTCCCATGTAGCCAGCGGCACTCCCGGCTCAGTTAATTGGGGCGTTATGATGTACGACGCCGCAGAGAGAATCCTTTTTGAAACGTTCAATGACACCGGTTGGACTGGTATCACAGCCGATACCACTGCCGGTGAATGGCATCACGTCGTTGCTACCTATGACGGAGATACAATGCAGCTCTATCATGACGGCGTATTAGCTTCAACCGCATCTGGAGCAGGTATTTTGCTTGATGAGAGTAGATCGTTTTTGATTGGCGCCAGGTCTGACGATGGCTCTGCGGGCGGCTTCTATAGTGGAAGCATTGACGAGGTGGGCTATTTTAATGCTATTCTTGCGCCTGAAGATATTGAAGAGATAATGAGCAGTGGTCTTGTGGGAATCATCGGCGGCCAGCCGCTCGCCCGACGCCCGGTTCCGAAAGATGGCGCCTTACATGAGGATACATGGGTGAGCCTTTCGTGGCGACCGGGTGATTTCGCCGTCTCGCGAGATGTGTACATAGGTGATAATTTTGACGCTGTGAATGCCGGCGCCGAAAGCACGTTTATCGGCAATCAAACCGCAACTTTTCTTGTTGTCGGCTTTCCAGGATTTCCTTTTCCGGATGGCCTTGTCCCGGGCATTACTTACTACTGGCGAATAGACGAAGTCAATGACACTGAGCCAGATAGCCCATGGAAAGGTGATATCTGGAGTTTCAGTATTCCCCCCAGGACTGCATACTTTCCCGACCCCGCCGATGGTGCCGAGTCTGTAGATGTAGATGTTAAACTTAGCTGGACAGCAGGTTACGGATCGAAGCTGCGCACGGTTTACTTCGGTGATAATTTTGACGAAGTGGACAGCGCCGCCGGAGGTCTGCTTCAGGGAACTACGGATTACACTCCCGGCCCGCTTAAAATGGCCAAGACTTATTACTGGCGAGTCGATGAGTTCGATATCCTCGCTACGCATAAAGGCGATGTCTGGAGCTTTATTACCGAGGGTGCCGTTGGTAGTCCGCAGCCGGCTAATGGTGCTGTGGACGTATCGCAGACGCCGGTTCTAACCTGGACGCCGGGAGTCTTTGGTGCTTCACATGAGGTTTACTTCGGCACCGATGCAAGCTCACCTGAATATAAAGGCAGCGGCAACCTTGGTTCCGAAAGCTATGACCCCGGACAGCTTGAGTGGAATACCACTTACTACTGGCGGATTGATGAGGCCAATAATGCCAACGCCGACAGCCCGTGGACTGGCCCCCTCTGGAGCTTTACTACTCCCAATTTCCTTGTCATAGACGATTTTGAGAGCTACAACGACCTTGACCCTGCTGATCCGGCCAGCAACAGGATATTTCTTGTTTGGATAGACGGCTACGACAACCCGGCCATAAACGGTTCTATTGTCGGTCATGCCAATCCTCCTTTTGCCG
>CAZZAX010000375.1:0-2343 GCA_964653075.1 uncultured Pirellulales bacterium | reverse complement strand
CGTGGACAGGTCCCCTCTGGAGCTTTACTACGGCCAACTTCCTTATCATAGACGACTTTGAGAGCTACAATGACCTCGATCCCACAGACCCCGAAAGCAACAGGATATTTAATGCCTGGCTGGACGGATTTGATAACCCGGCTGTAAACGGCTCCGTGGTCGGTCATGCCAATCCTCCATTTGCCGAGCAGACTATCGTCCACAGTGGATTGCAGTCGATGCCAATGTCCTATGACAATGCTGTAGGTAAATCCGAGGCAACTCTGACGTTGACTGATACGCGCGACTGGACAGTGAAAGGTGTCAACACGTTAACGATTTGGTACCGAGGCTCTTCATCCAACGCCGCCGAAACGATGTATGTTGTTCTAAACGGCAGCGCTGGGGTAGATAATGATAATCCTGATGCGGCGCAGAAAGGTTCCTGGACCGAATGGAATATCGACCTGCAAGCCTTCGCCGACCAGGGTGTAAACCTTGCCAATGTAACTTCGATTACTATCGGCCTTGGCAACAGGGCTAATCCGACCGCCGGCGGTGCGGGTATGTTATACTTCGATGACATTCGACTTTACGCCCTGGAGCCTTAAAACACCTTAAAAGGCAAATTTATTATATTGGAGATGCTGTTTTAATAAATTTAGAAAAATAATCCCGAGTGGCCGGGATTGTGGTGTGTGACTAAAGCATTATTATAACTTTAAAGGAGGACTATTATGTCTAAGAAATTGATTTATTTGGTTTCTTTTGTCCTGGTGCTTAGTACGGCTCTGACAGGCACAGCCAGGGCAGAGCTCGTCGGCTGGTGGAGACTTGATGATGGTTCCGGTACCGTAGCAATCGATTCGAGCGCTTCGGGTAACGACGGCACCTTCGAAGGCGACCCGATGTGGGTGGCCGGCCAGTTCGGTGGTGCCCTGGAGTTTGACGGTGACGACTGGGTGAACGTTGGCAATCCCCCTGAGCTGGTACTTACTGAGCAGATTAGCATTACCTGCTGGGTCAATCCGGCGCAACTCGCCGGTGAGCAAGGTTTCGCCGGCATGGACGCGGGGTATTACTTCAAGGCCCATGGCGAAGGCGTTCGGTTCACTACGCCCGGCATTTTAGATCACAGCAGCACAAACCTTACTCTTGAAATAGGAGAATGGCAGCATGTTGTGGCCACCTTTCAGCCCGGACAGAACGAGGGGCTTGTGTTCTACTACAATGGAGTCGAAACCGAGCGGACGACCAGCTCAGCCATGAACGCGGGTTCGGGACCTTTTCGTATCGGTAACAACCAGTGGAATGAGCATTTGACCGGTATGCTTGACGATGTGCGCGTCTATAACCACTTGCTCACCGAGAGTGAAGTTCTCGCTGCAATGGAAGGCGGCGAAGGATATCCGTATGCCTTCGGCCCGGACCCTAAAGACGGTGCACTTCATGAGGACACGTGGATAAATCTTAGCTGGCGGGCGGGTGATTATGCCGTCTCGCACGATGTCTATTTGGGTGAGAATTTTGACGATGTGGACGCAGGTGCTGAAAGTACATTCCAGGGCAACCAGATCGACACGTTTTTAGTTGCCGGCTTCCCGGGGTTCGCTTTTCCGGACGGCCTTATTCCGGGCACGACATACTACTGGCGAATCGACGAGGTCAATGACTCCGAACCGAATAGCCCCTGGAAGGGTGACGTCTGGAACTTTAGTATTCCTCCCAAGACAGCATACTTTCCCGATCCGGCTGACAGAGCCGAGTCTGTAGATGTGGATGTGCAACTTAGCTGGACATCGGGTTTCGGTGCGAAGCTACACACGGTTTACTTCGGTGACAATTTTGACGAAGTTGACAATGCAGCCGGAGGTCTGCCTCAGGGAGTTGCGTCCTATACTCCCGGCACACTTAAAATGGCCAAGACTTACTACTGGCGTGTCGATGAGTTCGATGTTGTCGAAACACATAAAGGTAACGTCTGGAGCTTTACTACTCAGGGCGCCGTTGGCAGCCCGGACCCGGCTAATGGCGCTGTGGATGTAACGCAGACACCGATTCTTACCTGGTCACCGGGCTTTGGTGCTTCACATGAAATTTATTTCGGCACTGATGAAAGTTCACTTGAGAATAAAGGAAGCGGAAACCTCGGTTCCGAAAGCTTTGATCCCGGACAGCTTGAATGGAATACAACATACTACTGGCGTGTAGATGAGGCCAATAATGCCAACGCCGACAGTCCGTGGACTGGTCCACTCTGGAGCTTCACTACGGCCAACTTCCTTATCATTGATGATTTTGAGGCTTATAATGACCTCGATCCCACAGACCCCGAAAGCAATAGGATATTTAATGCGTGGCTGG
>CAZZAX010000374.1:0-2350 GCA_964653075.1 uncultured Pirellulales bacterium | reverse complement strand
TTTCTTAATTTCGAGTCTAACATGAAACTGGACTCCTTTTCAGGGGGCAGGCCACATAGGCGGGAAGGGCAAAAGACACCACCAGAACCAGGGCAAACAGGATACTAACTATCTTTTTCACTTTTCACCTCCTTCGTAGCAGCTCGCTTTTTCAAAAATCCTTATCCTTCAACAGAGCCTCAGCAGGAGCTCAGCCGAGTGTTCCGGGCAGGCTCTTATTCTTTTCTCTTCAAGAGAGAAGATATAGTCTGGCCTCTGCCTGGCAATGGCTTCATATTCTGAAATAAGGGGGTTGATTCTGCTGGGGCAAGGAAAGAAAGCCCAGTTCACACATCTATGCATGGTGAACTGAGCATTCCGATAACTATCGCTAGTGTCCAACTCACACACCTGCCCACCCACTTCGATGTTAGTCCCAAAATCCTGTTTCTTACAGAGACTATTGCTGTGGGCTCTAATCTTCTATAAACCATTATACCTCTATCTAATAAATTGTCAATGGATCTCCCTTATTCATCATTGCGGGGTACGACAGTGTCGGGGCAATCTTTTCCTCTCTGTCGTTGCGAGGAGCCGAGATTCCTCGCTTACGCTTCGGCCCAGGCTCCGCAATTTCCAGAGATTGCCACGCACCTTTCAGGTGCTCGCAATGACAAAAGAAAGGTTGCGAGGAATGACAAAAAGCGGAGGGCTCGCAATGACAAAAGAGAGGCGGCGAAGAATGCAAAAAGCGAAGGGCTCGCAATGACGAAAGACTATGGTAGTTCTAGTCGTTGAGCGCATAAAGCGAGGGCCGAGGCTCAGCCTCGGCTCTCGCTTCGATTGTCTTCACCCCCTAATGCTCAATTAGTGCCTGAGAGCGCTGATGCGATCATAGGCCTCACGTTGACCATAAATCGTGGGTCCAGGTTAGTATTTTTACAATCGGGTCAACAAAGCCCACCCTCACTGCTGTTCTTAGAATTTCTTGTTGGGAGATAAAGTTGGCTAAGGGAGGACTGGTTCTATAATAGAGAGATACAAGCCTGGCGCCCAGGCTGTTAGGCAGCAGGACCTCATCCCTGAACTCCCTCAGGATGTCCAGTTGTTCGGCTGTATCGGTTCCATAGGCCGCGGTGGCGATAAAACAGAATCCTCCTCCGGGTATCGTGGGGTGTCCGTAACCACCAAATTCGTCTCCTTGTAGGTCGCCCAGGGATGGTGTGGTATCCTCTGTTAATATGGCCCACATGTAGCCGCTGTAGTCATGGCTTCCAATGGTGATGTCGGTCATATTGACACCGCTGTCGCCTGGGGGGAGCGAGCACTGTACCCAGTCCATGTCGTTCCACCAGAAGAGCCGGAGTGATTCCTCATCGACGCCTGCCGCCGCTACTTCAGCATCCGTATAGTAAAGCCTTAGCTCAATCTCGGTCCCAGATGTATAATTGATAACGCAGACATCGCGGAATGTATCCTCCATTTCTACCCATTCCTCATCTGCGAGGAGGTCGAGGGAAATGGGAACGCCACCGACAGATGGTGGGTGTGAGTTACTGAGGCCGAGGGAAAGGGGAGCCCCACCGCCAGATGAGGGGTGTGGGTTACTATCGTATTTAGCAACAGTTACCGTAGCTGTGCCGTTTACCACAACCTGGATGTCAGCTATCTCTATGGCATTGAGAGTAGCATTTTCTACCGTCTGTGTTACTGACTCAGATCCCAGCCAGGGTTCGAAATCTACACCATTGCTGACCTCGTCACCCATACCATCGTGGTTGAGTGATTCATGGTATGGCCCGCTGGCATCGCCCCACCAGTTATGGGTGGCATCCACATCCTCATTGCCATCGTTCCGCACACCATAATCAGTGTTGCCGACGATGTTGGTGAGGTGAGCTTCCTGGATAGATTCCGAGATAAACAATATGCCTATTCCGTTGTCAGAGATAGTGGACCCTGTTATCTCTACAGTAGAAGCGCCTACTTCATCAATGATAGCCACACCTGCCCCTAATTCGGTGCCGATAATATTTTCCACCGTCAGGTCAGCAATTCTCCCTGTGCTGTTAAGGTAGAGGATGCCGATAACCGCTTCTTTGTCGATGATAAGGGTTCCATCAAAGTCAATACCCTCAATATTGATGTTTGTTGAATTCTCCACCATAGCCATGACCCATACGCATACTGGTAGTTCAAGCCCAAGCGAATAATTGCATGCTGTATTAGCTGTAGTAACGGTTGCCCCCTCAGTGCTGATTATGTTTATATTTGCTTTATCCGCCACCGTGAAGGCGTCGTATGCCCCCGCCGCCGCCATGATGGTGTCCCCGGAGGCGACCTGCCCGACGGCGTGCTGGATGGTCTTCCA
>CAZZAX010000373.1:0-2350 GCA_964653075.1 uncultured Pirellulales bacterium | reverse complement strand
TTTTCAGCCATGAACGTCTTTTCTTGCCGATGGGGGATCCGGTGATGCCGCCAAATATTGCACCGCGCTTGTTCGAGATTCGCAGGCTGATCCAACAGGGGCTGTACCGGCAGGCAGCCCAATTGGCTTTTGACCTCTCAGAACAAAAAAGTTTTATGTATCCTGATCCTTTTGTCCCTGCCTTTGATCTCAACATCCAGATGGACGCTGAAAGGAAAATCACCGATTATATGCGGTCCGTGGATTTTCAGACAGGCGAGGCGACCGTCCACTGGACCGATAGCCGCGGCGTTTTCGAGCGACGTCTGTTTGTCTCCCGAGCGGACGGGATTGCCGTCTTGTTGATAACGGGTCCAAACCAGGGAACAGTGAGCTGCAAGCTGAAACTCAAGCCGCGTGAACCCAGTCAAAAGCTAAATCCCCGGACATTAGCATCTTCATCCAGAAGGTTCAAGAGCCACATCACCGACCTGAAAATAACGGCCGAAGAGTCTATACTGACCTACCGGAACAACTTTGCCAAAGCCTACCCCGGAAGTATCCATGCCCTGGAAGGGGTGGCCAGTGTTTTCGTGAAGAACGGTGCGGCAACACCGGAAGGCGAGGCACTTGTCATCACCGGAGCGGATCAAGTGCTGGTTTTTATCGATATCAAGATGATCTACGACTCCGATCGTTCGCGGATCGTTGAGACAAAAACATTCCTTGACAGTCTTTCGACGGATTATCAGCATCTGCTCCAACGCCACGAGCGCATTCATGGAGAGCTCTTCAACCGGATGCGGTTGGACCTCAGTGGTGGTTCGGACCGCGAATTGACCACGGAGGAACTGTTGGCCAAGACGACCAATGAGTTTCCCTCGAAGGCGCTTATCGAAAAAGAATTCGACGCCGGTCGCTACAACATCATCTCATGCACGGGGAAGCTTCCCCCAACCCTGCAGGGCGTTTGGGGAGGGACATATTCCCCCTCGTGGGCAAGCGATTTTACCCATAACGGTAACGTGCCCTCGGCCATCGCCAGCATGCTGATGGGGAATATGTCCGAGCTCATGCTGGCTTACACATCCTATATGGAGTCGATTGTCCCCTACCTGGAGCTTAATGCCCAACGCATTTTTGGGGCGAGAGGGATTGTTCTCCCTTCCCGGTCGTCAACAAACGGCTTCAACAATGCCTTTGCCCCGGACTTTGCGGGCGCTTTCTGGGTGGGCGGCGCTGCCTGGGCCGCTCATTTTTTCTATGATTATTATCAGTATACGGGCGACCGGAAATTTCTGGGAGAACATGCGTTACCTTTTATGGAAAAAGCAGCTTTATTCTTTGAAGACTATTTAATCGAAGGCCCGGACGGGAAATACATATTTTCTCCGACACAATCACCGGAAAACACGCCTAGCAACACAAAGTCACAAGGCTCTTTTAATGCCACAATGGACGTGGCAGCAGCCAAGGAACTGCTGCGGAACGTGATCGCAGCCTCCCGTGAATTGGAAGTTAACCAAGATAAGATTCCTCTCTGGCAGAAGATGCTGGAAAAGATGCCGGAGTACATGATTAACAAGGATGGTGCCGTCAAGGAGTGGCTTACTCAAAAACTTGAGGATCAATACAGCCATCGACATTCCTCTCACCTCTATCCACTTTTTGATGGAATGCCGGAAGAGATAGCTCAGAATCCTGAACTTCGTGCCGCTTTCAAGCGAATAATTGAAATCAAACTCGATCGACACTGGAAAAAAGGTTCAGGATTTATGTCTTTTGGACTGGTTCAGCTAGGACAAGCAGCAACCAGCCTTGGAGAAAATGAACTGGCATACCAGTGCCTGGTACATCTCGTCAACCGCTACTGGTTGAACAACCTGGCCTCCATGCATAATCATAAATCGCTGTTTAATATGGACATCAGCGGAGGTTTGCCGGCGGTGATTATCAAAATGCTGGTGGCATCTGAATCCGGTAAGATCCAATTGCTGCCTGCTTTACCGAGCTCATGGGCAGAAGGGAAAGTCACCGGAGTGTGTGCACGTGGCGGATTTGAAGTCGACATCACATGGCAGGCCGGGAAGCTTACCGAAGTGGTAATCCGCTCCAAGAACGGCAATCCGTGTCGGCTGGTCTACGGCGACCAGACGCTAGAATTCGAAACGCAAGCTGGGCAGACCTATCGCTTCAACCAGGCTCTAAAAAGAACACCAAATGACGTGCCCAGTATTTATAACCATATCTGAAGAGTGAAGAGAAATATACTCAGACAATCTGATGTTGGGAAATGCTAATAATTATAGACAGGGGACGAATCGAATCATCTAAAATCTAACCCTAGGAGTATCATCTTGTCATTTAAAAA
>CAZZAX010000372.1:0-2364 GCA_964653075.1 uncultured Pirellulales bacterium | reverse complement strand
TGGAAAGGCGATGTCTGGAGCTTTAGTATTCCTCCCAAGACTGCATACTTTCCCGACCCGGCTAATGGTGCCGAATCTGTAGAAATCGATGTGGAGCTTAACTGGACGGGAGGCTTCGGTGCGAAACTGCACACCGTGTACTTCGGTGACAATTTTGAAGAAGTGGACAATGCAGCAGGTGGCCAGGCACAGGGTACTACGACATATACTCCCGGCACACTTAAAATGGCCGGGACTTACTACTGGCGGGTCGATGAGTTTGATATTATCGAAACGCATAAAGGCGATGTCTGGTGCTTTACAACCGAGGGCGCCGTTGCGGCACTTAATCCCGCTAATGGTGCCGTGGACGTCACGCAGACACCTGTTCTAACATGGGTACCGGGCTTAGGTGCTTCGCATGAAGTCTATTTTGGCGCCGATGCATCTTCTCTGGAGTTAAAAGCCAGCGGCAACCTCGGCTATGAAAGCTATGAACCCGGACAGCTCGAATGGGATACCACCTACTACTGGCGCGTTGACGAGGCCAATAGCGCCAACGCCGACAGCCCGTGGACAGGCCCGCTCTGGAGCTTTACTACGGCCAACTTCCTCATCATCGACGATTTTGAGTCGTACAATGACCTCGATCCAACAGACCCCGAAAGCAACAGGATATTTAATGCCTGGCTGGACGGATTCGACAACCCGGCTGTAAACGGTTCCGTAGTTGGTCATGCCAATGCTCCATTTGCCGAGCAGACTATCGTCCACGGCGGTTTGCAGTCGATGCCGATGTCCTACGATAACACCGTGGGTAAATCCGAAGCTACTTTGACATTGACTTCCAATCGCGACTGGACAGTAAACGGTGTCAACAAGCTGACAATCTGGTTCAGAGGTGAAACAGGTAACGCTGCTGAGACTTTGTACGTTGCTCTCAACGGCAACGCAAGGGTCGATCATGATAATCCTGATGCGGCAACGTTAACGAGATGGACGCCATGGAACATCGACCTGACGCGCTTCGCCGACCAGGGAGTAAACCTTGCCAATGTGAATTCGATTACCCTTGGCCTCAGCTCGGTTACCGGCGGTGCGGGTATGATGTACTCCGCCGATATTCGTCTATATGCACCGGAGCCTGCGGAACTATAACCTGTGACTGGCAGAAAAAGGTAGTTAACATTGATTTGGTCAATTCCGGGCTAATGCCGAGTAATTCGGTATTAGCCCTTTTCAATTGATATTCGATTCGGTCGCAACCGGATTAGTAGTATTGATTATCTGAAAGCTTGTGGGTAATCACAGGGAGATTATCCTTGACGGCAAAGCGGGTGGTTTGATATAAATAATGTTAAAGAAGTTTGTGTCCGCACAGCCGGGCATCTGTGGCTTCGAGATCATCCAGCGGGCGCGATTATTTGTATTTATCTTAAAAAGAGGAGGAACTACTGCATATTATGCGAGACACAGAGTTTTTAAGTGAGAGCTTTATGCTTAGCAATTGAGATTTTTTCATTTAAATTAACAACCTACATTTATTTTTTAAAGGAGGATTATTATGTGTAGAAAGATGATTTTTTTGGTTTCTTTTGTTTTCGTGCTGAGTACGGCGAGCAGCGCTTCAGGTGAACTCGTTGCTTATTTTACTTTTGATGAGGATTCCGGGGACATCATATACGACACGAGCGGCAATGGCAACAATGGCACTATTTTCGGTGCGCAGCGGGGTGCCGGCAAGTATGGAAAGGCCCTTGAATTCAATGGGGCGGACAACTATGTCGAAGTGCCCACATCAGACAGTCTTGAAATAGATACCAATGTGTCAATTGCTGCCTGGATAAATTGGATTGATGCCGGCGACGGCTGGCAGGGCATCTTGTCAAAAGGGACGATGGACGGTCCAGGGGAAAATTATTCGCTATTTATCAACAAAGATGAGCGTTACTTCCACTTCGTGCTTGCATTAGATGTCGGACGCGTTCAGCAGAATTCACCAAATAATTCTGTAGTGCCAAATGAATGGCTGCATGTCTGCTGCACTTGGGACGGTTCTGTCACAAGAATCTATATAAACGGAGAGATGGCTATGGAAATGGACCAGGTTGCTACGATCATTCCTTCAAACCTTCCTCTGCGAATAGGGCATCGGGACGGCAGCTCCCATTACTGGAACGGGATTATCGACGAGGTCCGCATTTACGACCACGCACTGACGGAGGCCGAGATTCTGGCCGCTATGGAAGGTAGCAAAGGATATCCATTTGCCTTTGGCCCCATTCCGGCTGATGGCGCCATACATGCCGATACATGGATAAGCCTTGGCTGGCGGGCGGGTGATTATGCCGTCTCGCACGATGTTTATTTCGGTGACAATTTCGA
>CAZZAX010000371.1:0-2380 GCA_964653075.1 uncultured Pirellulales bacterium | reverse complement strand
TCAAATCGGTACTTCTGGGTGATTGTGTGGTTAACTGAAGTGAGTTACTCTTAAGATATGTTAGTTAAAGAGGAGACGGGAAAAGATATGGGAAATGGTGAACATATGAGTAACATGCTGACCGTAAGGGAAGTAGCCGACCTCCTCCATGTCCATCCTAACACCCTTAGGCGTTGGAGTAACAAGGGAGTAATAAGGGCATACCGCATTACCCCCCGGGGTGACCGCAGATTTAAACGCGAGGAAATCGACCGCTTCCTGACAGAACTTAACGGCCATGGCGACGACTGGCAGGAAATTGAGAGCGGGCAGCGGTCACGGTAGTTAATAAGACCACTTCGCCTCCGGTGATTTTGCTTATCCTGCCTGATTTAGTTCCGCTATATTCAAACGCACAAGTCCTGACACAATTCCAGTTGTCGTTGCCAGGCATACTACTGCCGAAGCGACCCCGGGCAGTGGAAACGAAATTACCACGCCCCGACAAGTCGGGGCTGGTAGTGACACCCTTACTTTTCCTCCAATTTTTTGCTTCTTTAATCATTATTTGAGTTTCAGGCTTTCGTGCCTGGCTTTCTGCCGCTCTTCAACAATTCATTCAACTACAATGTAGCGGTTCTTTCCCGTCCCCAAGCTACGCTTCAAAGCTGTCATGACCTGGGGTAATTGCCAGGGGTCCGCCACGAGCTTATTATTGGCCTCATAAGCCAGGAGTACTTTAATCGCCTCGACATCGATAGCCACAAGATCCCCGGAAGCAAGCACCACCTCAGGCTTCTCCAACTGGCCCTTGTCAGGACCACCTGAAACGAAGGCCTTTCTGCCATCCATGATTATGAGATTCGGCTGCCAGCACAGGCTGATTTCCGCAATCTTCCGCTCCAGGTGACGAGCGTGAAGCGCACGCAGTTCGCCAGGGTGCATAAAGCCTACCGCAAGCTTCAGCGCCCCCGAAAATCGTCCCCTAATATGGGTTTTCATGAGGGGCAGATATATTATCTTGTCAGCTTCATAGGCTGAGCGCGGCATGGAAACAGAGCTCAGATAGTCCCCATTAATCTTGACCCTTACCCAATCATCAGGCTTATCATCGAAAGCAATGAGCTCCACCCCCAAATCACGCGCTAACTCGAACATACCCACTTTCCTGAACACCTTCCTGGTGGGCCTCCATATCCCTCCCGAGCTTTCGCCTATCGTAACTTTTGCTCCCGCTTCGAGGAGGAGTTCGACCACGGCACGCAGAAATGCCAGGTCGGTAGAGCCGGGATATGGGTCCTGGCTGTTGAAATTTGGTTTAAGCAGAACCCTGTCGCCCCTGTCTATAACTTGCTCCAGGGAACCCAGCAATGCAATAACCCTCTCAATAGCAGCCCTTACGTCTCCACCTGCCTTTACCTTAGCCACCAGAGCCTGGCCATTTCTGAGCCAGGGGTTGGCGGGTCGAGGCCGGGGGTCAACAAGCGGGATATCCCCGGGCGCTCTATCAGTTAGGAAGTGATAGACCCCAACAATCTTATCTATAAAATCCGCCATTTTGGTTCTTCCCTGCGAACGGCGACTTTAAGCTCTGCCATACTAATATAACAAGTTTTTGGTTTTCAAATATTTGTGCATCCCAGCAGCCTTTAATTAGACCTCAGTATCTCCTCCAGTACCTCCGTCCATCTGTCCCCCAGGAGCCTGGTGTCCAACTTGATCTGTGTGGCGCCTATTTTAACTGCGCCATCAAGATACTTACTCATAACTCCCCTTGCCCCTCTTATCTTAAGAGGGGCATCAATGGTTTGGGGCTTTATTACAATTTGCCTTCCCTGTGTGGAAACAGAGCTTACCTCAGCCCGCGCAGCCAGAACCTTGATTTTCACAATGTAAAGAAGATTGTCTACAGGCCACGGCAAAGGACCGAACCTATCCTTGAATTCCTGAGCCATGTCCTCTACTTCCTCGATATGCTCCACTCTGGCCAGTCTGTGGTAAAGGCTTAATCGAGTATTTAGATTAGGAACATATTCTTCCGGTATGTGGGCATCTAAGGGCAGGACTATACTGGGCAATTCCTGCAGTTCCCCGGCAATGACACTCTTCCTGGCTTCGCCAGTTTGCTTTGCTTTTAACTCCTCCACCGCCTCAGCCAGCAACTGGCAATAAAGGTCAAAGCCCAGGGCAGCGATATGCCCGCTTTGCTTGACACCTAAAAGATTGCCCGCTCCCCGAATTTCCAGGTCCTTCATAGCGATACCAAATCCCGAACCCAGTTCGGTAGCCTCCAAGATAGTCCTCAGCCTCTTATAAGCCTGGGGGGTCAGCTGCTTTCCCTCGTCGAAGAAGAAATAAGCATAAGCCTGGTTGATACCACGACCCACCCTGCCCCTCAACT
>CAZZAX010000370.1:0-2385 GCA_964653075.1 uncultured Pirellulales bacterium | reverse complement strand
CTGTCCACGGGCTATCGGCGCTGGCGTTATTGGCCTCATCAATCCGCCAGTAGTAGGTAGTGTTCCATTCGAGTTGTCCGGGATCATAGCTCTCGGAACCAAGGTTTCCGCTGGCTTTATTCTCAAGTGAACTTTCATCAGTTCCGAAGTAAACTTCATGTGTAGCACCAAAGCCCGGTGTCCAGGTAAGAGTCGGTGTCTGTGTTACATCCACGGCGCCTTTAGCCGGATTCGGGTCACTGACGGCGCCGGCGGTTATGAAGCTCCAGACATCGCCTTTATGTGTTTCGACAATATCAAACTCATCGACACGCCAGTAATAAGTCTTGGCCCTTTTAAGTGCGCCGGGAGTATATGTCATAGTTCCCTGCGTCTGGCCGCCTGCTGCATTTTCCACTTCCTCGAAATTGTCGCCGAAATACACAGTGTGTAATTTTGAGCCGAAACCTCCCGTCCAGCTAAGCTGTACATCCACAGCTACAGACTCTGCCCCATCAGCCGGGTTGGGAAAGTATGCAGTCTTGGGGGGAATACTGAAACTCCAGACATCGCCTTTCCAGGGACTATTAGGCTCGGCATCGTTGACTTCATCGATGCGCCAGTAGTAGGTAGTGCCCGGCACAAGACCATCCGGGAAGGCAAATCCGGGAAAGCCGGCAACAATAAACGTGTCGGTTTGGTTGCCATGGAACGTGCTCTCATCGCCGGCGTTCACGTCGCCAAAATTATCGCCTATATATATATCATGCGAAACCGCATAATCGCCCGGCCTCCATGAAAGGTTCACCCACGTGTCCTGGTGGAGCGCACCGTCTTCGGGACTCAGGGCCATTGCATATGGATATCCTCCGCCAACTTGAAGCATTAACGCCTGTATTTCCACCTGGTCCAGGGCATGGTCGTAGATACGCACATCGTCGATTTTTCCGTCCATGGGTTCACCGAGACCTCCGTTAATACCAAGAAACAGCGGTGTATCATATCCGTTAATGTTGCCCGCGGCATTCATCGTAGCAGATACCTCTCCGTCCACATAGAGTATCATCTCTGAGCCGTCATAAACACCCGCCATATGATACCAGCGCCCGGATTCGAAATTTGGACTCCCCGGCAGACGTTTTTGGCTTCCTTCTACTGTCAAGAAGAAACGCGGTGTACCATTGCTCAATATACACAGGTTATATGCGAAATACGGAGCGCTGTGCTGGCCTTCCTGAACAATCTTCGCTAAAACGATCTCAGGACCGCCACTGACCTCATCGAAATAGACCCATGAAGTCAGCGTAATCTGGTCGCCGGTGATGTTAAGTGAAGGGGAATTGGGAATGTGCAGGTAGTCGCCGGTACCATCGAACTCAGCTACTCTACCCCTCTCAGGATCAAGAACAATGTCTGTCTCGCCATGTGGTTCAGCGTCGTTGCTACTCCAAGCATCATCGAAACCGCCCTCGAAGTCCCAGTAAGCCACGAGATCAGCTGAGCTGACACGGGCTATGCCCAGCACCAAAACAAAGGAAACAAAATAAATCAATTTCTTAGACATAATAATCCTCCTTCAAAAACTCGATATAGGTTGTTAACTGAAATGCAAAATATCTTCATTGCGAAGTACAAAGTTCTCACTTAAAACTCTGTGGCTCGCATAATACATAATAATTCCTCCTCTATTCGAAAAACCACAGAAATTGCGCCTGCCGGACGACCTCCAAGCCACAGATGCCCGACTGCGCAGGCACAAGCTTCACTAATATAATTTATATCAAATCAGCCATTTTCACGTCAAGGAAAATCTCCTTATTATGTATTAACATGTGGTATTTGAAAAAATAAGCAAAAAGGTGGAAAGTGTATGGGAGGGCTTATGGCTTACTCGGAACAGCTTTGTCAATCTATGTGCATAGGTCTTCGATACTGCTCTAAGACAAACGGAGCCTATACCAAACAGGTACAGGCCCCGAATCGATTACAACTGCATTAAAAACGCAATTTTAATTGCTATTTACTACCCGTCTTAAGGCGTTGGCTATTGTGCAGGCGGATACAACCGGATATCATCGAAGTACATCATACCTGTACCGCCGGTAACCGAGCTAAGGCCAAGGGTAATCGAATTTACACTGGCGAGGTTGACGCCCTGGTCTGAAAAGTGGTTCAGGTCGATATTCCATGGCGTCCAGCTCGTTAACGCTGCTGCATCAGGATTATCATGATCGACCCTTGCGCTGCCGTTGAGAGCGGCGTACAAAGTCTCTGCGGCGTTACCTGTCTCGCCTCTGAACCAGATTGTCAGAGTATCGACGCCTTTGACAGTCCAGTCGCGATTGGAAGTCAATGTTAAAGTCGCCTCGGATTTTCCGACGGCATTATCATAGGCCATCGGCATCG
>CAZZAX010000369.1:0-2402 GCA_964653075.1 uncultured Pirellulales bacterium | reverse complement strand
CCGGGGGCGAGCACACCCACCCCCACCACCTCATGTGCTCCACCAATGGGCAGGAGCATGGGCTCTGGTGGCCTTTCTTCCGAACGCCTCGGGCCAACAACGACATCACCACCCCCAATTCCACCCACCAGGATAGCCTGCCCCACAGATATTCCTTTCTCCTCGGCAAATCGCTCGATACATTGGGGCACTACATCTCCATCTTCCAGACGTATCACAAAAACTCGATCAATTTTTCCTTCACATGCTTTCATTGCGAACCTCCTCTTGGAATTCCAGGATACAGTACTAATTACGCCTACTACAAACCATCTGTTATGCCCTCAGAATATCAGATGGTTGAATCATCGTGAAAGTCAATTCATGGCCCGATAGCTATTTGCTGCGGGATGGCAAGCTGTTCTCCACCTTTACCAAGGCACCTACAAAGTAACCAACGACAATCGAGCCTAGCACGGTAAACGCGGTCAATATAAGCACATATATCCAGCCGAAGTACGAAATCATTATGGGTAAGAGGAATGGCTTGACAGCCCTGTTACCCAGGAAAATAGCCAGGAAAGAGTTTGCAGCTCCCTTTTCACGCAGGTCCTTGAGCAAGGGATACCAAGCATAGATGGGTCCCGTTGAAATAATCCCCGCCGCTGCCGAGAGTACGATGCCCTTGATACCGGCCTCTCTGCCAAAGAACTTCACAATTTGCGCCGGTTTCAGGAAAAGATTCAAAACCAGCATCAGGATGAAGACCAGGCTAAGTGGCAGAAGCATATTGAGAATAATGTTACCGCTGCTCTTGAGGCCTATGGAGGCTTTCTCTGGCATAATGGCAAATAAAATCCCGTAGGCTACTAGCACCCCAGCAGGAAAAAGGAGCATCCGCAGGGCGCGGTTTTCCCATGTCGAACTTTGAGGTCTGTCCTTTTTCAACAAAGTCACCCCATAATTAACTTAAAGACAACTACTGTAAGAACGGCTACGCCTGTGAACAGAACAAAGGATATAGCATTTCTCACCAGGGCAAATTTCCTACCGAGAGCCACTATCTCAGCCGGCAGTTGTACTAAGCCTACAGTCACCCACATTATAATGAGAGCCGTTACGGCGAAGAGACTAGCACCGTGTTCCAACAATTCCCCCCCGATGACATAACTATTAATCGGGTTCCCGGCAAGAATGCTGCCAAAGCATGCTCCCCAGAGGGTATCTAACACCGGCGTACCTGACAATATAGAGGCTAGAAGTTCCTTCGACACAAACGCATTGAATAAGCCTATGAGCAGTGCTACGCCTAGCAGGATAGGCAACAGCGAGGCAAACTGCCTAGCAGAACTTTTAGCTGCTTGCAGAAGGGTGACCCTGTCAATCCTATGCCTTCTGGCTGCAGGTTCAACTTCAGCTTGCATCTGCTTCTGGAGGTCACCCTTCCTGTACTTCTCCACGACCTCTCCCACTGTGCCACTGAGCCCAGAGATAACTTCTATGCCATTTGTCGTGAGTTGATGACGGATAGCAGGACTACACCAACCGGTTAAAACCACCTTGACACCTTTGCTGATGGTCAGCACAACAGCCTGTACTCCGGCTCCACGGTGCTCTGAAGCACCAGGGTTTGCTACTGCCTCAAAATCCCCACTGTCTAAATCAATGATTACCAGGTATTTTGATATCCCGAACTTCTGCGCTACCCTGGCTTCTAAATCCGCACCATCGGCTGAGATTGCAATCTTCATTAATGGCTTCCTCAGTAGTCGTGAAAAGACTTCAGTAATTGTACCAAAAATGCTGTTGGGCAAGAATTGTCACAGGAAATTAAAAGAGTTTCAGGAACGTCAAAGTCGTTGGTTCAAACTTAGCCGTCGCCATCAATGAAATTGGAACACACTCTTAGGTTTACCCCAAAGCAGGTATTATGTCCCGCGAATACTACTGAATACACTCCCCCCCGGGATTGCCGTGCTCCGCTCGCAATGACAGAAAGGGTTTGAGAGAGAGAACTATAATGATTCATGCAATTAACTATGGGCAGGCAAGTTCGGTCACCAGGAGCTCGAGAGCTAACTTATCGCTATATTTGCCAGTTTTGATGGCCAAGTCGGTCTCCAAAAGCTTATCGTAGGCCCGCTTTACGCCCTCAAAATCATACAGTTTGGCCTGGCTAAGCGTTTTATCCAATGCATAGCTTTTTTTCAGCCCTAACCTCTCCTGCATTTGTGGACGAGACAGCCCCCTTGGCAAGTCTTGGGCTAGAGCTATTAAGCGGAATTGCCTGGTAATCATGACCAGAATGTAGGTTGGTGCCACACCATCATCATACAGCCGATGAAGTATCCGCTGGGCTAACTCGGTCCGACCTTCGGCCACGGCATCCACCAGAGCAAAGATGTTAGCCTCCTGGACATGAC
>CAZZAX010000368.1:0-2442 GCA_964653075.1 uncultured Pirellulales bacterium | reverse complement strand
GAATAGAATTGATTCATTTCGCAATTTCCTATGAGTTCAGTTTCCGTGGCAGATTCCTTACTGCCTACTCATAAATAATTGCGAACGTCCGAGACCGTCTTTTCGGACGGTCAGGCGGTTTTTAAAGAAATTTCCCAAAAGATTTCAGTATCTGGTTTGTAGTAGCATTTTTCCCCCGCTTTTAGAAATGTGTCGAGATGGTTATAAAGTTCGACATTCTGAGGTGCGATTTTTTTAAGAACGGTTTCAATGTTTCTACTTACCGATTTTGTATACTTCTCAGAAAATTTTCTCGATTTACCCTTACAATTTCTGGTTTTGTAAAGAATGGCTTTTGCATCCTCGATTTCTTGCTCCAATCTTTCTTTTTCTTCCCGTTCGGTGGTTAATTCTGCTCTGCCCTTGAGTCCCTCAATGGCTTTCGTAATTTGCCCAATACCATTGTCAGTGTATATTTTTTCGGGTTCAGTTTCCCCTTTTTCTCGTTGCCCTGTTTCCTGCAATAATTTAAGTGGTGTATATTCTTTGTTTGGATGTATCAGCAAAAATTCAATCAGAGCAAGCCCCTTTAACTCTTTATCAGGCTGAAATTTCACCTTTGCAGTCTCACCGTTAAAACCAAATACCCAAAAAGAACGCTCTTTTTTGATATAAGCTTTGTTTTCGTCTGAATGATCCGGTTCGACTTCCGGCTTTGTTTCTGCTGGCTTTTGGGATGCTGATTGCTCTGTTCCTATTGGATTTTCATTTTCCTGAAAATGTGCCCAAGCATCCCGAACGATTTTCATAGCTTCTGGCTCTGCGTACAGAACAGCATCTCTGGCTAATTCCTGTTCACTGATAGTCCGTTTCAGTCCGGTGCCTTCAGGTTCGATTATCTCGTGCTTGAAAACATATTGTTCGTATTTTGTGATCCCAATCTTGCTTTTATGAAGGTATTCATCTGTCAGCAGCCATACTATAACCATAATCTTGATATGATTGCGTGGATATTCACAGGATGCTTTTTCAAAGGCTTTTGACATCAGTTGAATAAAACCCGGCTCACGTGTTCTTACTGTGAAATTTTTAAGCTTTCTTCCAAGTTTAGGCACATTGAAAGTTAGTTGGTTCGCTTCGGCATCAAGTGTTGATAATCGTTGTTTCTCTTCCTCGAATTTCTCATCATTATGCTCGTGCCCAGCAATTATCTTTCTTAGCTTTTCACGCTCATGCTGGACATTCTCAAGCAAGCTTTTCTTGCTCTGAATTTTCTTCAAAACGGCAGATTTAATTTGAGGAAGTTTCTGTCTGCGCTGTTCTGCTTGATTAACTATATTCTGGCAGAAATCGTCAAGCCATTGTCCGGCAGGTCTAAAATCAGCAGGATTTTTTTGAATATTCCTCTTAATTCCCCTGAAGATGTCTATATCATTTTGCATTGCATGCCACAAAAAAACCGGCTTTCGTAGTGGTGCTGATCGGCTATCGTGAGCCGTGCGGTCCTTACGGATTCGCAACACCACCGCTAAAGCCGGCTAATGGATAATTGCATCGTCAACGATATTCATCATGAAAGTAAAGTATCTCTTGTCCGCTCCATTTGTCAAGTCAAGGGGTATGAAAGATTTGCTGAAAATGGTCTAAATGGCAAAGGATTTTAACCTTTTGGTTCGGTTTGTCATTTGATTAGCGGACAGGTATGGTATAATTACCAGTGATAATTGAATATGAAGTGCTGATTTAGCGTTCCTGTTGAAACTGCGAAAATTTGACAATATCGGAATCGCTCAAAAGTCGGTGCTCGTTTGCCTTTGGCAAAACGGGCGCCGTTGAAGCGTTCCGATATGGCCTTCGCAGGCCACAACAGGGCGTGATGTAACGGCGTCCTTTTTTATGGGCGGGAAAACAATAATTTTTGAAAGGCAGAATAAATGAGGAAACTAACTTTCATATTGGTCTGTATGATGGTGGCTGTTTCTACTATCGCAAATGCTGACGAAAAACTTGTAGATTTAATAAAAAAAGTTAAGCCCAGCGTCGTTCTTATAGAGACTTTTGACAAGGACAACAAGCCAATCGGTCAGGGAAGCGGATTCTTCATAGATAATAAAGGCAGGCTTATCACGAACCATCACGTTATCGAAGGCGCTTATTCGGCTACTATTAAAACCTCATCAGGCAAAGAATATCCGGTGCAGGGTATTGTTGCCAAAGACACCGAAGCAGATATTGTCAAACTTGTCGTGAACCTGCCGGATGCCAATATAACATTCTTAAACCTCAGCGTGAATGTGCCTTCTGAAGGTGAGGACATTTTTGTTATAGGTAATCCCCTCGGCCTTGAATCAACCGTATCAACCGGCATCGTATCAGCAGTTCGGGATATTCCCGCCTTTGGCAAAATTCTTCAGATAACCGCTCCCATCTCGCCCGGCTCAAGCGGAAGTCCGGTTATAAACA
>CAZZAX010000367.1:0-2459 GCA_964653075.1 uncultured Pirellulales bacterium | reverse complement strand
GTACACATAGTGTATTATTGTACCGAAACCCGGCGTCCAGCTAAGATCACCATCCGGATCTACAGCCTCGCCACCATCAGCCGGGACGGGCGCATAGGCAGTTTTGGGTGGAATACTGAAACTCCAGACAGGACCTTTCCAGGGGCTGTTCGGTTCAGTGTCATTTACCTCATCAATTCGCCAGTAGTATGTCTGGCCCGGAACCAAGCCGTCGGGAAAAGCGAATCCGGGAAAGCCGGCAATATAATATGTCGCGACCTGGTTGCCCTGGAACGTGCTCTCGGCTCCGGCGTCCACGTCATCAATATTATCACCCAAGTAAATATTGTGTGAGACGGCGAAGTCTCCCGGCGACCAGCTAAGGGTAATCCAGGTGTCATTAAAAAGAGTACCATCGACCGGCTCCGGATTCCATGCATATGGAAATGCTCCGAGCCCCTGCATAATGACCTGAATCTCGGGTCCTGTAAGGACTTTGTCGAAGAACATAATGTCGTCGATGACGCTCATTGCACCATTTGCCGACGGAATATATTCGAAGGTCTCCAGACCGAAACGTGGATTTTGATCAAGAGCCGGCAAAGGACCTAATGTGGCCGCTCTTGCGATCTCCTGGCCGTCAAGGTACAGGATAGCCGGGCCGCCGCCGAATTCCCAGGTCACAGCAACGTGATACCATGTATCGGCAAATATAACACCTGCCGGGTCAATCTCGATGCCCTGATAGTCGGCATCGGTGGCGTCCTCCAGATAGAATCCGAAGTCTTCCGGATTGATGTCGGCATGGTTTGCGCCCTTCGCTATGAAAAAGTATATGCCGCCCAGACTCGCGTCGAAAAGCCTATAGTCCGCCGGGTCTGACCCGTCCCAGTCCGGCTTGAACCAGAAAGCCAAAGAGCCTGTTGGAGTTATGACGTTGGGAACCTGAATGTAGTCGTCCACACCGTCCAGATAGACACCCCCCTCTAGTTTACCCTGCGTTCTTTGTGCGCCTCCTTCAAGAGTACCGTTATGGCCGTTGCCGCTGGCGTCTCCGGCGGTGGTCCCGGATGCCTCATCTAAGCGCCAATGAGCGATAAGGCCGGGAATGCCGGCATTGGCTATGCTTGTAAGAGCCAGACTGAACATAAAAGTACACATAACCAAATGAACAACTTTTCTAAACATAATAATCCTCCTTAAAAAATTTAATATGACGTTGCTTTGGCCACGCACCAAAACATCTTTTCTTAACGGTAAGAGTTGTTAATTGATATGGAAAAAATTTAACAACGGGGCACAATATTTTCACAGAAAATCCTGTGCCCTGCATAATATTCCTCCTCTATTGAAAACTATCAGAAATTTGCCTGCAAAATGAACTCAAAAAACCACAGGTGCCTGACTGTGCGTGAACAGGCATCATTAATAATATCTATACCAAATTATCTACCTTCCCGTCAAGGAAAATCCTCATATGATTACCGGCAAACTTTCAAAAAATCAATACAACTAACTTCTGGTGCGGCTCAATCGATGATAAATTTAAAAAAGGAGTTGATACCGAATTTACTCAGTATCAGCCCCAAAATGACGAAATCTACTATATTAACCACAGGATTTTACTAAACAATCGAATCGGAGCTTATGGCGCAGGTGCATACAGACGGATATCGTCGAAGTACATCATACCTGAACCGCCGGCAGTTGGATTGGTCCTGTTACCAAGACCAAGAGTAATCGAAGTTACATTGGTAAGGTTCACACCCTGGTCGGCAAAGGCGTGCAGATCAATATTCCATTCGGTCCAGGAACCTTTCTGCGCCGCATCAGGGTTATCGTGAGTGACCGCCGCGGTGCCATTTAGAACAACATACATCGGTTCTGCGGCGTTGGCTGAACCGCCTCTGAACCAGATTGTCAGTGTGTTTACACCTTTGACTGTCCAGTCACGATTGGAAGTCAAGACAGAAGTCGCTTCAGATTTCCCAACACCGTTGTCATAGGACATCGGCATCGACTGATTGCCGCTGTGAACGATAGTGTGCTCGGCGAAGGGAGGATTTGCATAACCAACGATAGAGCCATTTATTGCCGGGTTGTCGAAACCGTCCAACCACGCCATAAATATCCTGTTGCTCGCCGGGTCAGTCGGGTCGAGGTCGTTGTAGGCCTCAAAATCGTCAATGATAAGGAAGTTAGCCGTCGTAAAGCTCCATAAAAGACCTGTCCACGGACTGTCGGCATTGGCGTTATTGACCTCATCGATACGCCAGTAGTAAGTGGTATTCCATTCAAGCTGTCCGGCATCATAGCTTTCGGAACCAAGGTTTCCGGTGCCTTTGTACTCAGGTGAACTTGTATCGGCGTTTTTCACAGCTTCAGCGTCAGAGCCGAAATAGACCTGATGTGAAGCGGCAAACACTCCCGGCACCCAGGTTAGAACAGGTGTCTGCGTGACATCCACGGCGCCTTTAGCC
>CAZZAX010000366.1:702-2470 GCA_964653075.1 uncultured Pirellulales bacterium | reverse complement strand
GTCCAGGATAGGGTCAGCAGTGTCGTTCGGTGTGGTCAGCTGTCTGGTCGGCGGGCGCTTACCATTGATCAAAGGCTCTGCCGAATCCAGCGTGGCAACAAAAATTTTGTTGTGATGTTTGATTTTACCGCGTGTCGAGCCATCCTGATCTTGTGAATCGTAGGGCAATGTTTTAATACGCTGCTTGTAGTGATAGCCCGCTGACACTTCAAGTGCTGGCTCTTCAAGCACAATAGACCCGTCCAGCTGCACCTCTACGTCATTCTGCACCCAGCCGTCTGCGATCACGCCTACCGTCTGCCCCGCCAAGTGATCGAAGCCAAAAAACTGCGTTGTCAATGTTTCTGACCGGGCTGTGACATAACTGTCTAGATATACAGGTACTTCCGGGCGCCAGCGCTCAAGGAACAGCTTGTTGTCGCGCAGTACCAGCAATGCTACTTGGTGCGTGCCATTGGACACAAACTCAGATGCTGAAATTATCTTTCCTTCAGTCTCAATAATCGTCCACCCGATTGATTCAAGATCCTGGGAGTACGCACCGACAGCCGCAGTACCATTTTTCAACACTGCAATTAAATAGTTTTCTTTGGCCTTAAATGTGGTTAGCTCAAGTATAGAGTCCATGTCAAACAAATGCTCACTTGCAAATGTAATGTCAACAGGTGTGTATCCATCGCGCCCACGTACATAGTCAAAAGAGCTGATTCTATTTCTGTCTGTATTAACAAAAAACAGGTTTGTACCTATCTTGCGTGGCTGTATTGGTGCACCACCCACAGCTGAGTTACCACGCGCTGTTATGTCTGTTGGCGTAATGTTTGGCCCTGTAGAACTTACAACGTCCTCACGTTTCGATGTGCCCATGAACAACTCTTTGCCAGAAGCCAGCCATGATATGGCACCTTCTTCCGTGCGGTCTGCTTCTATTGGGCCGTTGTCTGCTACAGTCACCGTTGTTCTGAAATCGATATAATTTGTATTGGAAAATGCAGTTTCATCTATTTTAGTAGCTATCAGGGTGCCCGGGTACTCGTCCTGCCCTCCTAGATAAGTGCGCGTGTTAGAAAAAGCTAGTGTTCGTGGGTTAGACACAACGCTGTTCCACGGTGATGTGCCACTGCCAGTGGGGTAAGACCCCGCATCTGTGAACCATGAGATAACGTCAAATAGCCAAAGGTTTGTATCTGTCACCCGTAAGTACTGCGGGAAAACATCACCTGTTACAAAAAACTGCTCTTTAGTACCGCCCCTTTTATTAGGCACCATGCTTTCTTGGATCTGTGATATATCAAAGTCAGTCCATGGTGATGCGAACTCAAGCACACCCGGATTGACTGTCTTGTCATACACAGCCCACTTGTCAAGTTCGATAACTTGATCAGCAGCTGTTGTCCTGAAAGATACAAAATAATTTGCAGCTGGTGCAGTATACTCCAGTACTGGTGCTACACCGTTTACTGTGACTTCACCATAGTCATCACCACCGGGTGTGCTGCCAAACCTTATGCTGACATTTTCGTCTGTCAACTGTAGCAAATGCAGTTCATTAACATTGCCGAGAACAGTGCCCTGGATACCATTACCTGCAAACCCGGTAAATTGCACCTCTGCATATTGATCTGGCTGATTGCCGTGCGTTAGTGTACAGATGCTGGCGACAAACTGTACAGAAGCATTTGCGCCATTTGTAAACTCAGTCCATTCACCAGGTTTATCAAAATCGAAATCTGTGACAACAAGATTGTCAGAACCCAAAAACCCGGTT
>CAZZAX010000366.1:0-692 GCA_964653075.1 uncultured Pirellulales bacterium | reverse complement strand
CCACGACGCCCACTACCTCGCCCCCTGGAGCTGACAGCAACATTGACTGCTTCTCGCAGCCCCTGTTTATAGCCTTTGGTGTCTGATCTAAGATCAAGTAAAGGTGTAACTGCGCCCGCCGCAAAGGAGTTTTGAATGGGGCGAAACTTTGGCATTAGGCACGCCTGCCCAGATTGCGCCCTGTAATACGTCTAACATCCAGGAGCCTGGTTGACTTGATCCTGTCTGACGTGCCCTGCAAACCGTCCGTGCTTGAGGCATCATCAATCATAGAATTAAACTCAAGCTTCAAATCATTTTTCAATGACCGACTTTCAGTCAGCGGCATTGCCATGAGGTAAGCCATGTACAGCGCCATGGCTTCGACAAACGTCGGGCTAAACCTGTCCTCTTGGATCTCATCAACAATGTACTTGACAAGAATGGTGCTGAATTGTGAGCGTATGGTATTGCCTTCAACTCGATAATCCATTTTAGAACCACCGTCTTTATAGTTGCCATCTTCTGACACTATCAAGACACGTAAGCAATCACCAGGTTTCAGATGCTGATAGGAATATCCCCAATCAGGGGCTTCTGCCAAAGGGGCTGACAGTGTCACGCGCTTTGTGGCAAACGTCCATGCCCGTTTTTCCAAGGCATACCGTCGCGCTGATTCATAGTTGGTGACACACAAGGCAGCTTCTGTAGAC
>CAZZAX010000365.1:0-2470 GCA_964653075.1 uncultured Pirellulales bacterium | reverse complement strand
GGGCCGGCGAGAATCGCATACCGACGTTTACCGAACGCCCCAAGGAGACACCACCTGTGCCGGAGGGTTTGAACTGGGATCTCTGGCTGGGGCCTGCTAAAGAGCGTCCGTTCCATCCGGCATATGCACCTCTGATCTGGCACTACTGGTGGGATTTCGGCGGCGGCAGGCTCGGCAATTTCGGATGTCACACGCTGGATACTGCTGTATGGGCTTTAAATTTAGAGCATCCCACTTTCGTCGAGTCCAGTTCAACACAACTCAGTAAGAAGACGACTCCCTTAGCCTCTATGTGTCACTACAAATTCCCGGCACGCGGTGCTCAGCCACCGGTTGATCTTTTTTGGTACGATGGTGGGATACGACCGCCGAGGCCCGATTGCCTGGAACTCAAACGGAATCTCCCCCGTGAGGGTGGATCACTACTTGTCGGAGACCAGGGGGCTATTCTGTCAGGTACATGGAGCGGATCTCCGCGAATCATCCCCGAGAAAAAGATGCGGGATTACAAACTACCTCAAGCTACAATTCCTCGCTCACTGGGCCATCGTCGCGATTGGATAAATGCGTGCAAAGGGGGGTCACCGGCCGGCTCGAATTTCGAGTATGGCGATCGCCTGACCGAGATCGTTCTGCTCGGAGTAGTTTCCCTGCGTACCGGCACCACACTTCACTGGGACGGGTCCAACATGAAGGCAACCAATACACCCCAGGTGGAGCCGGTTATCCACGGCCATTTTCGCAAGGGATGGGAAATCTGATCCTATACTTTACCATCTGAGCGAATCTTTTGCCCGGTTGCAGTGTAGTGACATCAAGCTCGCTCGAGCCAGATGATGAAAAAGCCTATAAAACTCCCATCATTGACAACATCTGCATAAAACTGGGATCGGGTTTTATTAAGTGCTTGTCACATTATGGCATGCTTATATGCACCGTATCAATCCTGTTCGGCTCGTTATTTGCTATCCGACTAATTGGTTTGCAAGTTGTACAGCATTTCTCGAAGGTCTCTTAATATAGGCCATACCGAGGGATATATACGCTGGCTGTGCGCAGCATTTACCCGGGCTGCGATCACCGTGGGGATCGAGCATGATCTCAGTTAAGTCAATTTTTGAAGACGTTGAATATGACTGATAAGTTCGTCTTCATCGGTCATGCCGGTAAAATACCAGCAAAGCATTTCATACGTCCTAAGCGTGGGTTTACGACCCGTCCACAAGGCAATGAGCATACAGGCGATAATAGCCGCATAGGTCTGCAATTCAATGCCGTTATGGTCGTAACTGAGCAGATGCCGACAGCCAAGAACATGCTTAAAGAAGCGAAAGAAAATCTCAACAGCCCAGCGATGCTTGAAGATTAACCCAATCACGTCAGCTTCAAGATCGAATATGTCGGTAGTAATCAGCAATATCTCATCTTGCGCAGGGCCTCCACGCCCGTTCCTAAAACGTTTCTTATGCGGCGTACATTTGATAGCAATCATCCGAACCGGTACAGTGAGTTGTCTTCTGATTCTGTCGTTGCAGCCCAGTCGAACCTTCTTATCAAAAACGATGTCAGCCGCTAACGCATCTGGCGTCAGTTCATAGTCTTGCAGACATTCATAAACGCTCTTCTCTTCAAGCCTTCAGATAAACGAGCTGCCGGCTTCCAATATCTGCTTAAATAACGCCAAACTGACATAACCACGGTCTTTAACATAGATACGACCAGGTTTAAGGTTCCTGGCCAGAACCTCTATTTCACTGGCATTGCCTTGGGTAATCGTTATTTTGATTGGGACATACTTTTCTATATCGAATTGTGTGTGAGCCTTGATGGCTTTGTATTTATTTCTCCATAAGGCCCAGGTCATCTTGCCAAGTGCATTGATTAAGGTGCCGTCGACGACAGTAAGAATTCGCGCTAAATCATCGATTTTGGTATGGGTAGATATAGGCTGAAGTTGATCGGACAACTCTGTGACAATTTCTTGCATTAACGCACTGTCGAAAACAGTGGACGCTTCCGATAAGCTGCCCAGCGACGCACGGGGGCATCCTAACTTGCGTTGAACCTTTTTGAGTTGGCTGGCTTGTTGAACGGCCCGAAGTGATGTGCAGATCGGATTGAACATGTACAGTAGAAGCAGGGACATGTATTGATCCATGTGCAGCTTTCGGTTACCAGCTCGGTCGCGTTGACAACCGGCTTGATGTAAGCTCTCCAGCATCCCTGATATAGCTTTGAAATATTTGAAGCCTTGAAGTTCGCTTTCTTTTATCTTATGCCTTTTTTTGCTCATCAAAGGCATTTAAGCAGGATTGTGAGCAGCGCGCAAGATTAAAATAGGTAGTCTGAAAAAAAAGTTCTTGAGCAACTCTACCCCAATAAAGCACAACGCAATCCTTGTGCCGAACAGGATTGTGACTGTCCCTAGTTTTCCCCAAAAAATAGAAACCGCGCCCTTTTAGGCGACTGA
>CAZZAX010000364.1:0-2492 GCA_964653075.1 uncultured Pirellulales bacterium | reverse complement strand
CATAATCGAGACCTTTGGCTATTTGTTCGACTGAAGGCTCTCCCGGATCGACCAAAATGCCTCTGGTGTATCGCCCGATGATAAGACCTTCCGGACACCGCTTATTCGAATGAATCAACTCGACTGCATATCTGAATTTTGTTGTTATCGCCACCCTGCCGGAACCAAGAGTATCAGCAAGTATTCCGCTTGATATCTGCTCCATATTCAAATAGGGCAACAGCATCACATTCGTGGCCCCGTAGAATTTAAGCAAGCCGCTTTCGTTCATAAACGTATCGTAAAATACAACGTCATATTCACAAAAGTCAACACCGTTTAGCTCCCTGACCTTGCACCATTTAACTTCGGCATCATCGATCGCTTCATTCAGCATTGCCTGATATTCACGGTACGGGCCTCCATCTTCAGCTTTGACAAACTTCGGGTGACACTGACCCGCAATAAGGTAAACGATCCTTTTTCTTTGCCCGGTTGTGCATGACTCGTTCACGAACCTGCCATAAGCACGAATACTGTACTGTATTCCCTTGCCGGAAGACTGAAGGCCTAACGTCGTGGCAAGAAAGTGGTTCTCCAAACCCAGTTCCTTTTTTATCGCCAATCGATCAAATTGTGAAGGGTTGTGCATCCTGATACCATGATCGATGTGTTTTAATTTTGAGTAGTCGATTCCATAGGTATCGGATTCGAGTATTTGAATCGCACTTTCCGTAGTAACAATCAAACCATCGCTAAATTGAGCGAGGTCCTGTATAGTTTTCTTCTGATAGGCATCCGGTTCATCCAGAACAGTGTGCAGATAAACTAAAATTGTCAATCCCTGCTTGTGAAAAACTTTTATCATATCCACATAGTTATTTCCCTGGCCGTCATTACCATCCTTATCCGGGTCAAGTCCGTATTCGTGCTGCAGTAAAACGATAGTGGGATTTTTACTTTCGCCTGCGCGGGTTATTATATGACGGATAGTATCAGCCCAGGACTGAGGTGTATATTGGTCGATAATAAGGTCAACTGGAATGCCGTATGGCCCATTACCGTTGTCAATGGCTGCGACTCTAATATAGCCAACTTCTGCTGTAAAGTGCTCCAGTGCAGAGGCCAGATCTCGCGAAAACGTACCTATTCCACACCGGCGTGGCGGATATGTACTTACAATTCGGATGTTATATGGCATAGCGTAATCACCTTCGTAATGTAAACATCACCTGTCTTGAGAATGGCTTGTTGTTAGATGGCCGCCAGTACCCCTCTGACATAGCCAACCGACTCAGCCAGCCCCGCCATTGGGTCATCAGCATCCTTTTCGTACTCAAACGAGACGATGCCCGAATATTTGATCTCTACCAGCGTTTTTAAGAACTTAGGAATGTCTATCACTCCCCGTCCGATTTCCACTCCATGTCCTTTTGGAGTTGCCTCCGAGACGTCCTTCATATGGACATCCAGCAATCGGTCTGCAAATTTTTTCACTGAAACCGCCGGGTCTGAACCGGCCCGCATCGTATGGCCGATATCATTACAAAGCCCAATCCGCCTGTCTAAATCCTTGATTCTTTCATAAGCACTTGCCGGCGTCGGATAAACTTTATCCCCCGGCCCATGATTGTGAATAGCTACCTTGATATTGTATTGCTTTACTTTCTTATCAACCAACGGCAGTAATTCAGGAGTGGGAACCCCTACAATCACCTTCATCCCGGCGGCTTTGGCATAATCAAAAGCACGATGCACCTGGTCCTGGTTTCTCATATAGATTACTCCTCCGCCGTAAAGTATCAGTCCGGCCTCTTTGACTTTTGCCACAACGGAACGGATTTGAGCCGGTGTGCTTTCCAGAGGTAAATGGAAGCTCTTGAAACAAATATATTTCAATCCGAGTCTTTTGGTCATTGCCAGTGTATCATCAAGGTCGAATTTTCTTAAGGTATACGAAGCCAGGCCCAACTTAAAGAGCTGTTTATCTGCCTGCCTCTGTGCCGAACCACGAACCTGTCCCAGAGAGCTTCTTTCGCCGGTCAGCGAGGCCGCCGCACCTATTGACGCTATCTTAATAAACTGTCTTCTGCTTTGTTCTTTATTTGTCATCTGTGTTTTCTCCTTACTTAGTGTTGTCACCCTGTTTTTAAACCGAAAGTTAATAATAAAGCAAATGTCCTTCAGATACAAGGAAATTCGCGTTGCGAAACTATATCAATATTGCGGTACATTTCTTAGAACACACGTTATTATACCCGTTTGTGTGGTATAAGATGGATAATAAGCAGGATATTCAGGTAAAGATTATGGAACAGCTCATATCTTCAGAATTGGTCTGATGGCATCGCTTAGTGGAAATAGGCCGTTGTTTTTGCCCGGCCCAGCAGCTAATCCAGGAACCTTTTCATTATCGCGGCTGTGTGCATTGCAATCAGCATCAGGTAATCTAAATCGCTGAGACTGTAATGCTCGTGTATCATAGCGTTGTCAACATACAGCACCCCGAAACA
>CAZZAX010000363.1:0-2541 GCA_964653075.1 uncultured Pirellulales bacterium | reverse complement strand
CCGTGATTGCCATGGCCTGACCAGTCAAGGACAACAGTGCCTGAGCCTTCCTCAAGCGTCCATAAGCAAATCAAGTTGGGGTCGGTAACAGGTATATCCGGCATCGTTTTGAAGCTCCAGACATTGCCTTTAATGGTTTGGGTACCATCGAACTCATCGATGCGCCAGTAGTAAGTCTTATCCAGCTCAAGAGTGGCTGGAGTATAGGTTGCATCTGCATTTGGCATTGCCCCGGTGGCATTGTTCACATCGTCAAAATTGTCACCGAAGTATGCGTTATGTAGTATCGCACCGAAACCCGGTGTCCAGCTAAACTCCACATCTGTGCCGATAAATTTGTCGCCATCAGCGGGAACCGGGTTATAGGCAGTCCTTGGGGGAACTGTAAAGCTCCAAATCTTGCCCTTCCACGGGCTGTTCGGCTCGGCGTCATTGACCTCATCGACACGCCAGTAATAAGTCGTCCCCGGGACAAGACCTTCCGGATAGGGGAATCCGGGAAAGCCGGCAATAAATTCTGTTGTGGCCTGATTACCCTGGAAGGTACCCTCGGCTCCGCTGTTCACGTCGTTAAAATTGTCACCGAGATAAACATCGTGCGAGACGGCAAGACCTCCCGGTTTCCAGGAAAGGTTCACCCAGGTGTCCTCATACAAGACTCCATCGGCCGGCGATGGGCTGGAAGAGTAAGGCCATACCTTACCCACAAAACCACCTAACTCGATTTCCGTCAGTGCAGCATTGATTATCCAAATCTCGTCAACTATGCCCTCGAAATAACTGCCGCCGCCCGTAAAATTACCGTCATGAAATTTCACTTGTGCATTGGCATACCCGATGCCATTGTCATTCGAGCGGCTCTGCAATTGACCGCCGGGTCCCGTGGCGATAAACTCTCCATCCATCCACATTTCAAACTTGTCGTCTTCCTGGGCTGCGGTACCGTCTCTAAGGACCATAGCAACGGCATACCATGCATTGGAACTAATCGGCGCAGAGTGAAATGTACCTGTCCATTCCGGTGTATAATCGCTCAAGTTCCATCCTCCGGCATAGACCAGACCTTCATGGACGTATATGGCAAGCCCGCGGGTTGTGCCGCCTTCGTCATACACCACCTGTTTCTCCGGTTTGTCCACATCGTCACATTTGAATATTGCAACTACCGTATGATTCTGGTGAGTACTAAGGTTGACCGTAGCTGCATCCGGGATATGAACGCCGTCATCGACTCCATCGAACTGTAACGCCTTGCCCTTGAGTCCATCAACGACTTGTGGGCTTCCAACAAGATTGGCCGTATTGCTATTGGCTGAATCGTCCGGTACATCGGTACCGACATTCTCGAACAGGTACACATTACCATCGGTAATGGAAGCCGGGTCGAGCTGGGCCACGGCATTGCCGGCCAGCAACAGCAGTAAAATAGGAGAAACTAAAAAAAACAATTTTTTACACATAATCATACCTCCTTAAAAAGTTAAAGTAATTATGAATATTCTCTGGCCACATACCAAGATGCTTGTTGTTATCAACAAACCTTTTGTGCTGCGAGGCTGTTTCGCAGAGCAGCGCAGTCTCAATAACAAATATTTTTTAAAACTTTATTTCAATCGAACAATAAATTGCCACTTATAGTGCCGGCGCATACAGACGAATATCATCGAAGTACATCATTCCTGAGCCGCCGGCAGCCGGATTACTTTTATTTCCAAGACCAAGGGTAATCGAATTGACATTGGCAAGGTTAACGCCCTGGTCGGTAAAGGTCTGCAAGTCGATATTCCATTGGGTCCAGTCATTTATCAATGCAGCTCCAGGATTATCATGATTGACCACAGCGCTGTCGTTGAGTGCAACATACAAAGTTTCAGCGGCGTTGGAAGCTTCTCCTCTGAACCAAATCGTCAGTGTGTTGACACCCTTCACCGTCCAGTCACGATTGGAAGTCAATGTCAAAGTTGCCTCGGATTTGCCGACGGCATTGTCGTATGCAAACGGCATCGACTGATTACCGCTGTGAACAATAGACTGCTCGGCAAAGGGAGGATTTTCATATCCAACGACTGAGCCGTTTGTCTGGTCGCCGAATCCGTCCAGCCATACATTAAATATCCTGTTGCTTGCCGGGTCAGTTGTGTCGAGGTCATTATAAGATTCAAAGTCATCCAATATCATGAAGTTGGCGGTGGTAAAGCTCCAGAGTGGGCCTGTCCACGGGCTGTCGGTGTTGACGCTATTGGACTCATCAATACGCCAGTAGTAGGTAGTATCCCATTCAAGCTGTCCGGGGTCATAGCTCTCGGAGCCAAGATTCCCACTGCCTTTATACTCCGGTGAGCTTGAATCGGTGCCGAAGTAAATTTCATGTGAAGCACCAAAGACTCCCGGTGTCCAGGTAAGAACAGGCGTCTGCGTTACATCCACGGCGCCATTAGCCGGCTCCGGGGTACTCACAGCGCCCTCGGTTGTAAAGCTCCAGACGTCGCCTTTATGCGTTTCGACAACATCAAACTCATCGACCCGCCAGTAATAAGTCTT
>CAZZAX010000362.1:0-2554 GCA_964653075.1 uncultured Pirellulales bacterium | reverse complement strand
ACCAACTATAGAGCCATTTATAGCAGGATTATCGAATCCGTCTATCCATGCATTAAATATCCTGTTGCTCAGCGGGTCAGCGGGGTCAAGGTCATTATAGCTCTCAAAGTCGTCCACAATAAGGAAGTTGGCTGTCGTAAAGCTCCAGACTGCGCCCACCCAGGGACTGTCTGGATTGGTGTTATTGACTTCATCAACACGCCAGTAGTAGGTAGTGTTCCAATCGAGCTTACCGGTGTCATAGTTCTCAGAACCAATGTTCCTGGTGCCTTTGTACTCGGATGAGCTGGTATCGGCGTTTTGCATGGCTTGTTCATCAGTGCCGAAATATAGCTGGTGTGAAGCGGCCTGGATTCCAGGTTTCCAGTTAAGAGTAGATGTCTGATTTATATCAGAGGCTCCGTTACCCGGATTCGGACCATTGGCCTGAACGGGTTCGTATGGTGATAAATTAGCTCCGGGAATAATCGTGATTGCCGGGATGCCGGGTCCCTGCCAGGCTACCTGACACTGGTCGCCGCCGCCGCCTTCCTTCCAGAGCGCCTCAATATAATATTTGTTGCCGGACTGCAGCGGGATTGCGTCGGATTGCTCTTCGTCTGTTCCCCATGTGTTGGGGGCAGACCAAGTGCTTTCATTCGCAATCAACACTACTTTCTCCGGGTCGTCATCGGTGCTCAGCCAAAGCTCACCCTGGTTGTCGGCGCAGAGCCAGAACGTGTAGTCGCCTGTGGCTGGTGCATAGAGCCAGCCGTAAATTCGGCCTCCATAGTTGTCGAGATCCAGGTCCGATGAAAACTGCGTCAAGACCTCGGTTGCATCAGGATTATTCGGGTACTTCGAATAGCTTTTTAGAGTGACCAAATTATCACCATCGATGTTGTCCCATCTCTCAGCTATGACCGTACCCAGACCGGGTATAGTAGTAGTAAAACTCCAGACGTCCCCTTTATGCGTGTTAGGAGGATCGAACTCATCCACACGCCAGTAGTAAGTCTTATTTAATTCAAGCGTGCCCGGGTCGTAAGTTGTAGTTCCCAGTGGCACTCCTACAGCGGCATTGTTCACGTCGTCAAAATTGTCGCCGAAATATATGGTGTGCAGTTTCGTACCCAAGCCGGTGCCCCAGCTAAGGTCTGCATCCGGGTCAATGAACGCGCCGCCGTCAATCGGGATTGGATTATATGCCTTCCTGGGTGGAATCATAAATCTCCAGACATCGCCCTTCCACGGACTGTTCGGCTCGGCATCGTTGACCTCATCAACACGCCAGTAGTACGTCGTGCCCGGAACAAGACCATCCGGAAAAGCAAATCCCGGAAATCCCGCAACATAAAATGTCTCGGCCTGGTTGCCTCGAAATGTCTCAAGTGTGCCGCTGTTTACGTCTTCAAAATTATCGCCGAGATACACATCGTGCGAGACGGCAAAATCTCCAGCCCGCCAGCTAAGATTGACCCACGTGTCCTCGTGTATTGCGCCATCTTCCGGGATCGGACGCAAAACATATGGGTATCCTCCGGAACCCGGCATCAGGCTCTGAATCTCATCCTGCGTTAACGCACGGCTGAAGACCCAGACATCGTCAATTTCTCCCATAAACGGATCTCCGTCCGAGTTAAATACACCTGCACCGATCTTGAATGTAAATCCGGCACTACCGCTCGTAAGACCCCCTTCGTCACTTGCCGCCTCCTGGCCGTCGATGTAGATTACAATTCTTGTCGAATCTCCTGCTAAAGCTAAGTGGTGCCATGAAGGATAGTCAAAGGTATAGTCCGCGGCAATAAGCTGCCAGTCATTGCCTAACAACCAGGTTCCGACCTGAGAACCGCCAATAAAGCCGAACTCAATTAAATCATTCTGGCCATAAAGGCTGGAATAAACATCAACATTGTTTGCGCTTACCCATCCGGCCAATGTGAATCCGGCAAGGCCGTTGAGAATACTTTGACCGGTTTCCACGTATGCATCGTTTCCATTGAACTGCAAAGCGCTTCCATAAATGCCGTCAGTCCAGGACGTACCACCGACAAGGGTGCCGTTATAGCTATTTTCGGATAGATCATTAGCGACTGTCCCTGCCCCCTCGTCAAATGACCAATAACCGACGAGATCAGGATCATTTAAATCAAAAGACCTGGCTGTGCTGCCTGCAATCAAGACCAGCGCCAAACCCAGAAAAACCAGGTTAATTATTTTCTCACACATAATCAGTATTCCTTAAACAAAAATCCCGACCTCTCGAAATTGTTTTCAACAGGTATTAAAAACCTCATCTCATAAAATTGCGAATTTGATGCTTACGGCGTTTCCAAATCTGGTGCATAAAGACGAATATCATCGAAGAACACCATACCTGCACCGCCAGCGGTCGGATTAGCCCTGTTACCAAAGCCAAGAGTAATAGTATTTACATTAGCAAGATTCACGCCCTGGTCCGCAAATGCCTGCAAGTCGATATTCCATTGAGTCCAGGCAGTTCTGAACGCGGCATTGGGATTATCATTATCGACACCAGCGCTGCCGTTGAGAACAACATACATCGTCTCAG
>CAZZAX010000361.1:0-2600 GCA_964653075.1 uncultured Pirellulales bacterium | reverse complement strand
TTGGGAAATTCTCCCCATACAAATCACACTGCAATCCTTGTGCCGAACAGGATTGTGACTGTCCCAATCCTGTTCGGTCCGGCGTTTGCTGTCCGACTGACTGGCTTGCATAGTTTACGATATTTCTCCAGAGTCTGGTCACATAGGACGTATAGAGGAATATGTTCGCTGGATGTGCGCAGCATTTACCCGGGCTGCAATCACCGTGGGGATCGAGCATGGTCTCAGTTAAGCCAATTTTTGAAGACGTTGAATATGACTGATCAGTTCGTCTTCATCGGCCATGCCGGTAAAATACCAGCACAGCATTTCATACGTCCGAAGCGTGGGTTTACGACCCGTCCACAAGGCAATGAGCATACAGGCGATAATAGCCGCATAGGTCTGCAATTCAATGCCGTTATGGTCGTAACTGAGCAGATGCCGACAGCCAAGAACATGCTTAAAGAAGCGAAAGAAAATCTCAACAGCCCAGCGATGCTTGAAGATTAACCCAATCACGTCAGCTTCAAGATCGAATATGTCAGTAGCGATTAGCAGTGTCTCGCCTTGCTCAGGGCCTCCACGCCCGATCTTGTAGCGTTTCTTATGCGGCGTACACTTGATCGCAATTAACCTGACCGGGACAGACAGTTGTTCTTTAGTTTTGCGGTTAGAGCCCAGACGAACCTTTTTATCAAAAACGATTCCGGCAGCCAACGCATCCGGCGTCAGTTCATAATCTTGCAGACATTCGTAAACGCAGTTGTCTCTGACCCGGCAGACAAAGGAGCTGCCGGCTTCTAATATCTGCTCAAATAACGCCAAACTGGCATAGCCACGGTCTTTAACATAGATACGACCAGGTTCAAGGTTTTGAGCCAGAACCTCTATTTCACCGGCATTGCCCTGGGTAATCGTCATTTTGGTTGGGACATGCTTTTCTATATCGAATTGTGTGTGAGCCTTGATGGCATTGTGCTGATTTTTCCATAAGGCCCAGGTCATCTTGGGCAGTGCATTGATCAAGGTGCCGTCGACGGCGGTGAGAATTCCCGCCAAATCATCGATTTTGGCATGGCTGGAGATAGGCCGAAGTTGATCGGACAGCTCCGTGACAATTTCCTGCATTAACGCACTGTCGAAAACGGTGGCCGCTTCTGATAAGCTGCCCAGCGACGCACGTGGACATCCTAACTTGCGTTGAACCTTTTTGAGTTCGCTGGCCTGCTGAACGGCCCGAAGTGATGTACAGATCGGATTGAACATGTACAGAAGCAGCAGGGACATGTATTGATCCATATGCAGCTTTCGGTTGCCGGCCCGGTCGCGTTGACAACCGGCTTGATGTAAGCTCTCCAGCATCCCTGAGATAGCTTTGAAATATTTGAAGCCCTGGAGTTCGCTTTCTTTTATCTTATGCCTTTTTTTGCTCATAAAAGGCATTTAAGCAGGAGTGTGAACAGCGCGCAAGTTTAAAATAGGTAATTTACAAAAAAAGTTTTTGGGAAATTCTCCCCATACAAATCACACTGCAATCCTTGTGCCGAACAGGATTGTGACTGTCCCTCTGGGTTAAAGGTGAGTGGTTCCTCCCGGGGGTAAACTCCAAAGCATGTAAGCACACACTCCCCTGCTGCGAGTCAGGTGAGCAGCTCTCGGGGATAAACTCTGGACAAGCTAAAGACAGGCCAGCATGAGGTGCCTTATAGGCACTTAGATATACGCAGACACGAAGCCCCCGACCCCCGGCAGAAGAGCAAGTAAGCTAAAACCGAGGGTAAACTCCAAAGCAAGTGAGCTAACATTCCTTATTTGTGTTAGAAATCGGTGATTATTGGGTTTGATGAGAGAATGAGTAAATGAGGGGATGCGTGGATGGGGAATTTAGAATGGAGAATTTAGAATTGTGATTGATCCGTTCGACTTCGCTCAGGACAGGTTTTTGTTGATTTATTTGTGGTAGTTTTTGGAATGATGCCAACTGAAAAAAATAGGTGACTATCGGGTAACCCGGGTAGTAGCGATCCTTTGAGTTATTTTAACGGCTTTTTCAACAGTTCCACTGTCTATAATTTAATATGTATGGTGTCCCCAGATATAATTCCCCAGATATAATATGTATGGTGTCCCCAGATATGCAATTGACCTTTCTGCTCGACGATAGCCCTTCCAGCGTTCAAGACAGAATATGATTTGAATAATGGTAATAACACCCCAAAATGTTGTTAGGCTCGCAACGCCGTATATTAGCTTTGTTAGTATTGGAGTTTCAATACCTAATTGCTGTCGTGTTGAAACTAGAGTTACTGATGCCATCGCAAGTCCAGTGAGTACTTTGACATAGGACCAAAAAGATGATCTTGCAAGTTCTGTAAAGTATTTCTACCGACCAGTAACAAGTTTATACCGTTCGAGTCTAAGATCGTCTTCAATAGTCAAGAAATACTCCCTGCAAACGCAGCGGCTGATGAGACGCAAGCGTGCTCGCGATCTCGATCTAGCCGTATGTTATGTGCCCGTGTTCCTAGACCGAACACAACGTCCAGTGTTATTTCGCTTAGAGTCAATCACAGTTCACGTAGTTGATTGGATTTCTCGGCCCCATGTAGTCAGACACA
>CAZZAX010000360.1:0-2639 GCA_964653075.1 uncultured Pirellulales bacterium | reverse complement strand
TCAGTACTAAAAGGTTCAGAACTCGCACAAAGAACTAAACCGCTTCGCGGTGGTATAGGCACTCAGTTTTGTAACTTCATTTCTCATATTGCTTAGCACTCTTACGTTTTCGCCATTTCGTAACCATCCGTTAAGATTTCTCTGACAGGACGCTCATCGAGAGCGTCTAAATCTGTGGTATCAAACGGAAAGGACTTATTATGTCAGAGTTAAGAAAACGGATGATCAGGGATATGCAGTCGCGGAATTTTTCACCCGGCACACAACGAGCATATCTCAGGGCGGTAGCAGGTTTAGCTAAATATTATCATCGCTCGCCCGACACCATCAAGCCAGAGGAAATCCAGGATTACATTGTACACCTATTGAGCGAATGTAAGCTCGCAGTGGGTAGCTGCCATGGCATCATCACCGGACTTCGTTTCTTCTATACAGTGACGCTCAAGCAGGATGGAGCAAGTGTCCCCATCCCACAAGTCAAAAGAGAAACCCACCTTCCAGAGATCCTCAGCCCTGAGAAGCTGGAGAAGCTATTTGCTGCCCCACACAATCCCAAACATCGGGTGCTGTTGATGACCGCCTACAGTGCAGGCCTCCGGGTCAGTGAATTGGTGCGCCTGAAGGTAACCGACATCCACAGTGACCGCATGATGATCCGGGTGTACCAGGGTAAGGGAAAGAAAGACCGCTACACGCTTCTATCAAAACGCTTGCTTGGCGAACTACGCGCTTACTGGAAGATAAAGCGGCCTGCCGTGTGGTTGTTTCCAGGCATTAAACGGCACGAGCCGTTGTGTGCCCGCATGGCTCAAAAGGTCTATGCTCAAGCAGTTGCAAAGGCCGGAATTACTCGAAAAGGTGGGATTCATACCTTACGTCACTGTTTTGCCACCCACCTGCTGGAAGCAGGGCAAGACATCCGCACCATCCAGTTGCTGATGGGCCATAGCTCCATTCTGACCACGGTGCGCTATCTGCAGGTAACCAGCAAGACATTGCAAAGAACACAGAGTCCGCTGGACTTGCCGGCGGTTCCATCTGGAAGGTCAGATTAGTGGAGGCCCATCAATGCCGTCCGTTGCCATACAGACGGCAGGGGGCCTTGAATCCGCGAGACCGCGCTACGAAGTCGCCGACATCTTTCGCCAATATGGTGGCCAATATAAACGTAGTCATTCTTTACCGCTGTCTAATCTGAAGGTGATGCACGCCATTGAGGTTTGTCGAACAGCGTATCTCGGTGGGCACCTGGAACGATGCGACTGGTGCGGGTTTGAAAGGACAGCCTATAATTCCTGCCGTAACCGCCATTGTCCGAAATGTCAAGCCCTGGCCAAGGCCGAATGGCTTGAAAAGCGTAAGGCAGAGCTGCTGCCAGTGGAGTACTTCCATAATGTTTTCACCATTCCGCATGAGCTAAATCAGGTCGCACGATGCAACAAGAAGGTTGTTTTTGACGTGTTGTTCAAGACCGTTGCAGAAACTCTTCAGGAATTTGCCAGCGTTCCCAAACATGGCCTTGGTGGGAAAATCGGATTTACCGCAATTCTACATACCTGGGACCAGAAACTACTCAGTCACATTCATCTTCACTGCGTTATCCCAGCTGGTGTGCTTTCTTCTGACAGCCAGCGCTGGATACACTCCCGGAAGAATTTCCTGTTTCCTGTGAAGGCACTGTCGCGGGTTTTTCGTGGCAAATTTATTGATTATCTTAAGAAGGCCTTTGTCAAAGATAACCTGATATTTGCCGGGCAGATGGCCTATCTTGCAACTGAAGAGAACTTTTTACAGTTAATCAACCAACTCTGGAAAAAAGACTGGATTGTCTATTCCAAAGCACCTTTCAATGGCCCTGAGAAAGTGCTCGACTATCTTGGCCGTTATACACATCGTGTTGCTATTGCCAACCATCGTATCGTGAAAGTCGAAGACGGCTTGGTCGTCTTCCGGTACAGAGACCGTATTGAGGGTGATAAGTGTAAGCAAATGACTATATGTGCCCAGGAGTTTACCCGCAGATTCCTGCTCCACGTGCTTCCCGATTCATACATGCGAATCCGTCATTACGGCTTTCTGGCCAACCGTTGCAAAAAGGAGGATATGGCAAAATGCCGTGAACTGCTCGGCTCATCCGCTGATTTACCAGCCGTTCCCGAAGAAACAGCACAAGAGAAAATGCTGCGACTGACCAGCGTAGATGTGGCAGAATGTCCACGATGTAAGCAAGGTCGTATGAGGCGGGTTATTGAGCTGCCGATACTTTTGGCATGTGTTTCAAGGAGCCCACCCATTATGCCGGAGGTTTTGGACACCTCATGAGTACAACCAAATTCAATATACATCTGTTTTTTATGCCAACGCCCTTCAGGAGGGCAACAGTTCCGGTCTATATCTGTTGCCCAACATGTTATAAAGAAAGTTACACTGAACGGCTTTTTTGCATACAGCTAAATGATAACAACAGCATGTTACGTCTGCTTCTGTTCAAAGTGATTACACAGACCATACGAAGGTCTATCACGAGAATGGTAGGTCCTTATTACAATCCCCATAGAAAAACAGCATTGTCTTTAACACCACACCCCGCAGCACCGCGAAGCGGTTTCGTTCATCGAGTTTAATCCGAAATGCTTTCT
>CAZZAX010000359.1:0-2692 GCA_964653075.1 uncultured Pirellulales bacterium | reverse complement strand
AATTTCATGACGGTAATTTTACGGGCGGCGGCAGTTATTTCGAGGGCATAGTTGAAGAGATTTGGATCGTCAATACTGCACTGACACAAGTCGAGCTGGGTGGTTTTGCGGGTAAGGTATGGCCTTATGCTTTTGGCCCCAAGCCTGCTGATGGTGCATTGAATAATGATACATGGGTGAACCTTTCTTGGACGCCGGGAGGTTTTGCTCTCTCACACGATGTATATTTCGGTGAGAATTTTGATGATGTGGACAGCGGAGCCGAAGGTACCTTCCAGGGTAATCAGGCCGCAACTGAATTTATCGTCGGCTTTCCCGGATTTGCAATTCCGGAGGGCCTTGTGCCGGGTACAACTTATTACTGGCGAGTCGATGAGGTCAACGAAGCCGAGCCCAATAGCCCGTGGAAGGGCAGCGTCTGGAGCTTTGCTATTCCCCCAAAAACAGCCTACTTCCCGGATCCGGCTGATGGTGCCGAGGCCGTAAGTGTGGATGTACAACTTAACTGGATGCCGGGTTTCGGTGCAATACTAAATTACGCGTACTTCGGTGATAACTTTGAAGATGTCAACAATGCAACAGGAGCACTCCCTCTGGGAGGTGCAACCTATGACCCCGGCCCGCTTAAAATGGCTAAGACTTACTACTGGAGGGTCGATGAATTTGATGCAGTTACCACACATAAAGGGAGCGTCTGGAGCTTTATTACTGAAGGTGCAGCCAGCAGCCCGAGTCCCGCTAAAGGCGCTGTGGATGTAACGCAGACGCCTGTCCTCACATGGGTGCCGGGAGTTTTTGCCGATACACATGAGGTCTATTTCGGCGCCGATGCAGCCTCGCTGGAGTTAAAAGGCAGTGGAAACCTCGGCTCAGAAAGCTATGACCCCGGACAGCTTGATTGGAATACAACCTACTATTGGCGTGTTGACGAGGCGAATAATGCCAACGCCGACAGCCCGTGGACAGGCCCGCTATGGAGCTTCACTACGGCCAATTTCCTTATCATTGACGATATGGAGAGCTATAATGACATTGATGAAGGTGAGCCCGGCAGCAACAGGATATATCTTGCTTGGATAGACGGATACGAGAATCCGGCTGTAAACGGCTCTATCGTTGGTAACCTTAATCCTCCATTCGCCGAGCAGACTATCGTTCACAGTGGCAATCAGTCGATGCCGATGGCCTATGACAACGCTGTCGGCAAATCCGAGGCGACTTTGACGCTAACTTCCAATCGTGACTGGACGGTTAATGGTGTCAACAGACTGACGATTTGGTTCAGAGGTACTCCGTCTAATGCCGCTGAACAGATGTATGTTGTACTGAACGGCAGCGCTGTCGTCAATCATGATAATCCAGATGCAGCACAGGCGGTTGGCTGGAACGAATGGAATATCGACTTGCAGGCCTTTGCCGACCAGGGTGTGAACCTTGCCAACGTCAATTCGATTACTCTTGGTCTTGGTAACAGGGCTAATCCTGTTGCCGGCGGTGCAGGTATGATGTACTTCGATGACATTCGTCTTTATCCACAGGAGCCATAAGTGACAAATTATCATTTTTAAGAGTAACCAAAGTAAGATTGTTTTTTTACGGAGAATTGTTATGTGTAAGAAATTAATTTATTTGGTTTCTTTCGTTTTACTTATGAGCGTTGCTCTTACAGGTACGACTAAGGCAGAACTTGTCGGTTGGTGGAGATTTGATGAGGGCTCCGGCACTGTAGCCAATGACTCAAGCGGTTACGGTAACGATGGCACTTTAAATGGCGATCCACTGTGGGCGGTCGGAATGTTAGGAGGCGCGCTGGAGTTCGATGGTACCGACGATTACATTGAAGTGCCCGATAATGAGAGCTTTCAACTGTGGGAGAGATTCACATTAGCAGCATGGATTTACCAGGTGGAGTCAAGCAGCAGTAGAATCATAGACAAAATTGGTGCAGGTACAGCAAATGGTCCCCACCTGGATACTCATCCTGGGACGAAATTAAGATCCTGTTCCGGCACTTGTATTTCTACCACTTCTGACCACACCTTAGAGGAGTGGCATCACGTAGCAGTCACTTTTGACGAAGGAGATGTGAAACTTTATGTAGACGGGTCTTTAGAGGCAGGAGGAAGTGCTCCTTCGCCTTTGGCCGGCAATAGCTTGTCTTTAAGAATAGGAGCTGATAGCGACGGTCAGAGTCTCTTCTACGGCCTCATCGATGATGCGCGGGTTTACAACCGGGCGTTGACGGAAGCCGAGATTCTGGCCGCCATGGAAGGTGGCGAAGGTTATCCGTATGCCCTGGGTCCTGTCCCGAAAGACGGTGCCATCCTTAAAGATACATGGGTGAGCACGAGCTGGAGCCGGGGAGATTTTGCCGCCTCACACGATGTGTACATAGGCGACAATTTCGACGATGTAAATGCCGGAGCCGAAGGTACATTCCAGGGCAACCAGGCAGACACCTACTTTGTTGTCGGCTTTCCAGGATTTGCTTATCCGGACGGTCTTGTTCCGGGAACGACTTATTACTGGCGGATAGACGAGGTCAATGACGCCGAGCCGAACAGCCCGTGGAAAGGCAAAATCTGGAGCTTTAGTGTTCCTCCCAGGACCGCATATAATCCCGTTCCGGCTGATGGCGCCGCCTCTGTTGACCCGGAAGGTGACCTTAGCTGGACGGCCGGTTTCGGCTCCA
>CAZZAX010000358.1:0-2744 GCA_964653075.1 uncultured Pirellulales bacterium | reverse complement strand
CCAATCAAACCCAATTCAAACCCAATACAAAGCCAATTGCCGAAAGGCCAAAAATAAACGTAAATCAATACAATAAAATGAATTATAAGAATTTTATGCCGTTGGCAGGGCAAAAAACAAACCCAAAACAAACCCAAACAAAGCCAATCTGTATTCTCACCGGCGTGCCCCGGTATTTTTTCATGGACAACCGGAGATAAAACGCTAAAATGCAATCAAAATTATAAATGAGAGGAAAAAGAATGGCACCCAAACAAAATTATTTGCTGGCTGTTGTTATCACCTTGGTTGCATTACCAATCTGCCGCGCTGAGTTTCAGGTCAATACACATACGACTAATAAGCAGGAGAATCCTGCTATAGCCATGGACGGAGCCGGTAATTTCGTCGTGGTCTGGAACAGCTATCTTCAGGATGGCAGTTCGAACGGTGTTTTCGGACAGCGATTCGACCAAAATTGCAATCCCCTCGGTGATGAAATCCAAATCAATACTACCAGCACCGGCAACCAAAAAGAGACATCGCTTGCGATGGATATAGATGGAAGTTTTGTAGTTGTATGGCAGGGGCCGGGCCAGGTCGAGGAGGACAAGGAGGATATTTTTGCAAGGCGGTTCGATCCAAACGGCCGGCCTGTCGGCAGCGAGTTCCGAGTTAACACCAACACCAACGATAAGCAGCTTTGTCCGCAAGCAGCTATGAATAACGGCGGAAGATTTGTCATCGTCTGGGAAAGTGTGAATGTTCCTATAGAGGGTAAAAAGGCAATTTGCGGCCAGTTATATGACAGCAACGGCCTTAAAATTGGAACGGAATTTGTTATCAACGATGGGCCGTCAGATGGCCGTTTCCCGGATGCGGCAATGGATTCCGAAGGAAATTTTGCTGTCGTCTGGATGCAGGACAAAAGCAGCAATTCGATAATGGGGCGGTTATATAACGCAGACGGCTCAGCAATAGCGGGGCCTTTCGGGATAAGCACAATCAGGTTCAGCTCGGTTACGCAACCATCTATTTCAATGAGCAGACAAGGGCATTTTGTAGTGGCCTGGGACGGTGACCCGAAACTGGCCGGCCTGGATGATATTCATGCCAGAATGTTTGAACCAAACGGCACGGCCATAAGTGAGCAGTTTATCGTCAATACAACTTTTGAAGGGCCGCAGCAGAACCCGAAGGTCGCGATGAATAATCGCTGGCAGTTTATAGTCGTATGGGACAGTAAAATTGACCCTGATATTAATGAGAGAGAAATATTCGCCCAGCGGTATGACAGCACGGGCGAAACTATCGGATATGAGTTTCAAGTCAATACCTATATCGAGGACGACCAGAAGCGGCCGGTCGTTGCAATGCGACAGGGAAGCAACTTCGTTACGGTCTGGCAGAGTTACAGCCAGGATGGCTCGGGTTACGGCGTTTTCGCACAGACGGGACATATGGTCGGCTCGGCTGATTTTAACGGAGATGGATTAGTTAATTTTATCGATTATAGCATCCTGGCCGAAGAATGGTTCAAAATTGGAGAGCCACTAACGGCCGATTTGATTGAAGATAATAAAATAGATCACAAAGATTTAGCCGAGTTTTGTTACCAGTGGCTTACATCCGGCTATTAGCAAAACAGGGCGGGGAAACAAAATGTCATCCTCATAATTTGACTTATTTTACTCAAACTGACCGATTCGTAAATTTATGATTACTGAAAACATCAAACAAAAATGGCCTACTCGGACGATAAGACTTGTAGAGACAAAAACTAATCATAGGAGAGGCCATATGATTACAATCGGCAGAATTCCCAAAAAACTCAAAAGTTTTTTCACCCCTGTCAGAGATCATTTTACCCAAAGAGCCTGGGAACACTTCTGGGCTTTGACAATGGTCATTACTATCACACACAAAGTAACGATTGACCGCCTCACCAAAGCACTGCGGGGCTCGACTCATAGAACCAATCATGGCGAATTCCTCCGGCGTAGCGTCTGGAACAGTTCGGTTGTAATGCAGCAAATTGCTTTGGATATGCTGATTAGTTTGTTCAGGAAAAATGACCGCCACTTGTTTTTCATCATAGATGACACACAAACTCTCAAGCGGGCCAAGAAAATGCAGGCCATCGGCAAATTGCACCATCATGCCACCGGCAAGTACGGAACCGGACATACCATCATAAAGGTATCTTTGTATTATCGGGGCGTCAGCATACCATGGGGCTCGTGGTTGTACATCAAAAAAGAACACGCCCTCCGGTTGAAAGTTTCGTTTCACAAGCTTACTGAATTGGCAGCCGAGGCAATCAGAAACGCTCAACTGCCGGCGAAGTTTCAGATTACAGTCTTGTTCGACGCCTTCTATTTGTGCCCCGAAGTGGTCAATGCCTGCAAAGAGCGAAAATGGCATTATATAGGTGTAGGAAAGTCTAATCGGTGGTTTACAGTAGGTTCGGTTAAACCCAAAGTCGGCAAATATGGCAGGAACGTTTTGCGAAACAACGGCAATTGGTACAACATTACCGGCTTGCGTAAGAGTGGGAAATATCGCCTGGCTGAAAGAGTCGGCAGTTTGAATGGATTGGGTACGGTCAAGATTGTTTTCTGCCGTCGTAGAGGAGAAAATAAGCATATAGCACTGCTCAGTGACTACTTGAACGCTTCGATGAAAACGATTGTAACGGACTGTCTGAAACGATGGTCTATTGAGATGTTGATCAAGGACGAGAAACAGCATTTGGGGCTGGGCGA
>CAZZAX010000357.1:0-2798 GCA_964653075.1 uncultured Pirellulales bacterium | reverse complement strand
GTAGGGTCGAAGATTCCACAGTCAACTCCCACACACACGTCCGGGTTGAATGCAAGAGCACCGCCAAAGCCGTCCGGGCCTACCACCCATTCCGGGGTTCCAATAAGCGTCCCATGGTGATCATTGCCTGAACTGTCATTGGCGGTGTCTCCTGAACCCTCATTAAACCTCCACCAACCTATGAGTTCTGCATTTGCCACGCTCGTTAAAACCAAGCTTAGCATCAGAATAAGAAAAGCCCAACAATTCAATTTCCTACACATAATAATCCTCAACATAAACGTATGTAAACCACTCATAAAAATCCCGAACTCTCGGTATTTTTATTAAAACGTATTCAAAACCTCACCGCATAAAATTAATAATCTGCTGGTTAGGGTGTAGGTGGATACAGACGAATGTCATCGAAGTACATCATACCCGTACCGCCGGCAACCGGGTTAGCCCTGTTACCAAGGCCAAGTGTAATTGAAGTTACATTGGAGAGGTTCACGCCCTGATCTGCAAAAGCCTGCAAGTCAACATTCCATTGGATCCAGGAAGTTGCCTGTGCTGCATCAGCATTATCGTGATTGACCACTGCGCTGTCAGTGAGAGCAACATACATATTCTCAGCAGCGTTAGCTGAATCGCCTCGGTACCAAATCGTTAATGTGTTGACGCCATTGACTGTCCAGTCACGATTGGAAGTCAACGTCAAAGTCGCCTCAGATTTACCGACTGCGTTGTCATAGGACATCGGCATCGACTGCAAACCGCCGTGGACGATGGTCTGCTCGGTAAAAGGAGCATTAGCATGACCAACAATAGAACCGTTTATGGCCGGGTTGTCGAATCCGTCTATCCAGGCAAGATATATCCTGTTGCTCCCCGGTTCATCTTCATTAAGGTCATTGTAAGACTCAAAATCATCTATGATAAGGAAGTTGGCCGTAGTGAAGCTCCAGAGTGGACCAGTCCACGGACTGTCGGCGTTGGCGTTATTGGCCTCGTCAACTCTCCAATAGTAGGTGGTATTCCATTCAAGCTGTCCGGGGTCATAACTTTCGGAGTCAAGATTTCCGCTGCTTTTTTTCTCGAGTGCACCTGCATCTGTGCCAAAGTAAATTTCATGTGTAGAGCCAAAGCCCGGTGTCCAAGTCAAAACAGGCGTCTGGGTTACATCTACAGCTCCTTTTGCAGGATTTGGGCTGGAGACAGCACCTTCGGTTGTAAAGCTCCAGACGTCACCTTTGTATGTTTCGACAACATCAAACTCATCGACACGCCAGTAGTAAGTCTTGGCCATTTTAAGCAGGCCGGGGGTATGGGTTGTCATACCCTGTGGGGACCCACCGGCGGCATTATCCACTTCATCAAAAGTTTCACCGAAGTAAACTGTGTGCAATTTCGCTCCAAAGCCCGGTGTGAAGCTAAGGGTTCCATCGACACTTACAGACTCGGCACCATCAGCCGGGTCGGGAAAGTATGCTGTTTTGGGAGGAATACTAAAGCTCCAGACATCACCTATCCATGGACTGTTAGGTTCGGCGTCGTTGACTTCATCGATTCGCCAGTAGTAGGTCGTGCCTGGGACGAGGCCATCGGGGAAAGGAAATCCCGGAAAACCGGCAACAATAAATGTGTCTGTCTGATTGCCCTGGAAGGCGCTCTCGGCACCGTTACTCACGTCGTCAAAATTATCACCCAAATATACATCATGCGAAGCTGCAAAATTCACCGCACGCCAGGAAAGACTTACCCACGTATCGGCGATAAGAGCGCCATTTTTCGGCGTGGGCCCATACGCTTTTGGCGTGGCACCCTCTGCCGAGTAGAGCGATATGGTGCACCCACTGTTATTTGTGACCCATGTTGGTGTCTGAAGCCCAACGCCGGTAAACTTTTCCGGCGCAATGAAGGTCTGGCCTATGGATTCTTCGGCGTCCTGTAAAGCGAACGGATTCCAGTCGTCGCCAATAGCCCCTTGTGGAGCTATGACTATGAGTTCCACCCACGCGTTCATGGTCGGACGATACTGCAGCCTGAAATCGGAGTCTGTGTTGCCTTCCATCGGTTCTCCATCTCTCCAGGCTATCAGTAGCTCGCCGTTGGGGCCATCTTCATAAGGGTTCTTTTTTGAACCCCAGCAGCCTACTTCTCCCTCCAATTCGGTCAATTCGATGTAGTACAATCCGGGCGGTTGTTCATCCTCGGGGAATTCGAGATTCGACCAGGAGTTATCCCCTATATTTTCGAACTTCTTAGAAAAGACAAGTCTGTTCTTGGGCGGCTCTTCATTAGCAGCAAAAGAACAGGTCTGGAAAAATCCAAACACCGCAACCAATGCCATACATATTAACATTAATTTCTTACACATAATAATTCTCCTTCTCCTTAAAAAAGCTAAGAAAACCATGCTTTGGCCACACACCAAAATAGCTGCAGTATCTGCAATTTTTTACAGTCAATCCCTGCTTACTGTGCCGGAGGATACAGTCGAATGTCATCGAAGTATAACATACCTGTACCGCCGGTAACCGATCTAAGACCAAGAGTAATCGAAGTTACATTGGAGAGGTTCACGCCCTGATCTGCAAAAGCCTGCAAGTCGATATTCCATTGGATCCAGGTAGATGCCTGTGCCGCATTGGGATTATCGTTATCGACACCAGCACTGCCGTTTAGAACAATATACATCTGCTCAGCAGCATTAGACGAACTGCCTCTGAACCAAATCGTCAGTTTGTTGACACCGTTCACTGTCCAGTCACGATTGGAAGTCAACGTCAAGGTTGCTTCGGATTTGCCGACAGCGT
>CAZZAX010000356.1:0-2816 GCA_964653075.1 uncultured Pirellulales bacterium | reverse complement strand
GACAAAATTACCGCTCTCATTGCATTGAAGCCTAAAAAAACTCGCTTGTTTTGGGCCTAGTTCTTCAGCCAAAGGCCCATGCATCGTCATCTCTATAATAATCTCAAACGCACGCAATGCTTCTTCAATTTCTTTGCTTGTACCCGTTCTTGTCGCCCTGTAGACCTCCATAACAGGCTCATATAACCAAGGAGCATCTTCTCGCAGAATACCAGCCACCACAAGAAGCCCGATTGGTCTCCCTGAATGCCGACTTGCCATGTGCATCATGTCTTCTATCATCATTGGGTGTAACTTTTTTATTCTGCGATGTCTGCTAGGTTCAACTTTCTCTATAAATCTTTGCTCAATTCGAGAAGGTAATTCCGTAAGTGTAGCCATAATATCTGCAAGTGAACGTTGTTCTGGGTCATCGCTACGTCTAAGGATTTGGAGATCCAGTGAAACAGAGATGGGCGTTTCTATTTGACTTGCATCTTGTTCAAGAGACTTGATCTGACTGACAATCTCCTTCTTAGCCTGTCCAACACTATCTAGGTCATGGTGATTAATTGATATTGTGCGTGTTCCTGCAACGTCAAAAGGAATTCTCTCGCCTTTTTGGATAAGCTGAACGAATGGTTTGCGAATTGCATGTCTGACGGCAAGCTCATAGAAAACATTTGGATTTCTGCCGGTCAGGTCAGCTATAATAAGAGGATCTTCAACAATATGCTGGATAACTTGACTAGTGATAACACCCGGTTTTTCGATTTTGTCAGCTCTAACTGCTTTGTACCCACACTCATCAACAGATGGTTGTATTACGTGCTTCAATATCTGATCTGATCTTTTTCTTATCTCTGACTCCTCCTCACCTATTGGAGCTATTACAAAAGCAATCTTTTTTTTCTTTGCCATCTGCGAACTCCTATGCCACGCCAAAATATATAATTTTGAACTACAAATTACGTTCCGAGCACTTATACACAATAAGTCACTTTGATAACCTATGCACAAAACAAATAACTAAAACTTCCTTTAACCACAAATCCAAGATGTCTCGCTCGCTCGCTAATCTAAAGAATAATTACACTATTGATTTGGAACTTTCAAGAAATATTTACCCTTCGAGATAATCCTTTTTGAGACTTTTGCCGTATGACTTGTGCTTTATTTTGCCATTACAATAGGCAAAATAGCAATAATTTTCAGCAAAAAATCCCTCACAATGTGCTGCCTGTGGTTCGCACTAGTTTTACTCACTCTGCCGCTTCGCGTCTGCGTGATTGTATGTTCCTCATGCTGGCCTCCGGCAGCACAAATCTCGTAATTTTCGACAAAAAACGCTGGTAATTTTTGACAAATTTCAATTTTTCCAAAAAAATTATTACTCGTTTCCTCATAAGAACTTACGAGCGCCAAGTACACAGTTGCAAGTCAAGTAGATTTTAACTTTTTTAACTTGATTTCTGTCGTATGTATGGTATAATACCCACCTGTTGGTCAGATGACTAACGAAAGCCTCCAGGAGGGGGAAGTTCAGGCCAGAAAGCCAAGCCAAATAGTAAATCGTAAACTGGAGCAAAGCGCAAGTCCTGAGCGCGTTCGAAGGATCTAAAATCCAAAGGCGTGCAGGTACGTCTAATTATAGAGGGAGCGTTTTTTTAGTCCCCAGTTTAAAAAGGCCAAGATATGAAACTCGAATCGTTAAAAAGTCAGGTAAATAATCAAAAATGTTGCTTATTCAACGAAAAAATCACTAAAAGTTATACAACTTTTTGTGAAAACAAACCCAATTTATTTGAAGATAAATTTGGCGCAAAGTATTTTTCTAAAAGGATTTACGAAAGATTTCACCCGCTGCCTAAGCGAAAAAACAAACCCAATCAAACCCAATTCAAACCCAATACAAACCCAATTGCCGAAAAGGCTATAATTGGCTTAAGCTCTTTTAAGACAACTAAATACGAGCATTTATGCCGCCGGCGGGTCAACAAAACAAACCCAATTCAAACCCAAACAAACCCAATCTTACTGCGCAGGTGCATACAGACGAATATCGTCGAAGTACATCATACCTGCACCTCCGGCCACTGGATTGGCCCTGTTACCAAGACCAAGAGTAATCGAACTGACATTGGCAAGGTTCACACCCTGGTCGGCAAAGCGCGTCAGGTCAATATTCCAACGGGTCCAGGAAGTCCTCAGTGCCGCATCAGGATTATCATTAGTTACCACAGCGCTGCCATTGAGAGCAACATACAAGGATTCTGCTGCATTAGCCGCTTCACCCCTGAACCAAATCGTAAGTGTGTTAACGCCGTTCACCGTCCAGTCACGATTGGAAGTCAAGACAGAAGTCGCCTCGGATTTTCCAACGGTGTTGTCATAGGCCATCGGCATCGACTGCAAACCTCCGTGAACGATAGTCTGCTCGGCAAATGGAGGATCAAAGTTACCGACAACAGAGCCGTTTACAGCCGGGTTGTCGAATCCGTCCACCCAGGCAAGATATATCCTGTTGCTCCCGGGTTCATCTTCATTAAGGTCATTGTAGCTCTCCATATCGTCAATGATAAGGAAATTGGCCGTAGTGAAACTCCAGAGGGGGCCTGTCCAGGGACTGTCGGCGTTGGCGTTATTGGCCTCATCGATACGCCAGTAGTAAGCAGTATCCCATTCGAGCTGTCCGGGGTCATAGCTTTCGGAGCCAAGGTTTCCGCTGCCTTTATATTCAGGCGAGCTCGTATCTGCGTTTTTCACGGCTTCTTTATCCGTCCCGAAATAGACCTGATGCGAATCGGCATAGACTCCGTGCGACCATGTAAGAATCG
>CAZZAX010000355.1:0-2826 GCA_964653075.1 uncultured Pirellulales bacterium | reverse complement strand
CTCCAGGTGACATGGCCCGGTCGAATCTTTCGATATACGAGGAAAGTATCAATGTTCTCAGGAGCGATCTGAGCGGTGATGACTTGAAAGCGGGACCACCCGATATTTTCTCCTTTGGAAGATGATGCGGAAGCATTTGATTTAACATAGACATCCATATTGAGCTGGCGGCCGCGGTTTAAATCAAGAAGCTCATGCCAGGCCCGCTTCGGAATCACAATCGTGGGTTTCCTGCTGAATATCTCAATTGGATTTCCTTTTTCTGAGCATATACTCACGTAATAGCCTGTTCCTTCCTGCCGTATGACAAAGTTCAGGGGTGCAATGTTTGGCGGGATGACACTGCCGGCGTAATCCGGCAGGACTTTAGCAGGCCGGTCGATGGAACTGTATTGTGTGATCTTGACTTTTCTGTCGCGGCAAGCATAAAGCAACGAAACAGCTATAAGTGCGCATACGATTATAGCATATATGAGTTTAGCTTTTCTAATTTTATGTAATTTTGTTTTCATAAGTATATGCATTTGAGTCATTTATTCGGGCCTATGGATGCAAACTTATAATAGTAGAAATAAGTGTTACGGAATTTTTTCGCCAGCTCTTTTGAGGCAGCCTGTTTGTTCGAACCGTAACTACTGAGGATCCGGGAAAAGTCTTCAATCTGTCGGCGCCTTTGAGGACTGGACGGGTAATCGCTGAACTTGAGAGACTTTCCTGTTCCATATATATAGATAAGTGCCGCTTCTTCATAATGTGTGGGTAGCTCGCGATAACCGAAATCTTTTAGACGCTCTAAATTCAGGACAAGTTTTTGCACCTGCTTTTTTAACATATACCTGGCCATCAGGTATTCAAACGCCATTCGATTTTGGCTGTTTCTCTCCAGGAGCCATGAAAGAGTTTTTTCCATGAGAAGGGAGTGGGTAAGACAATCCTTGTCCAGATACAAAGAGCGCAGATGCTGAATATACTTGTCCGTTGAGAGGTCCGGGTCGGTCTTTACAAGGTCAAGATAGTGTTTTGCCCAGCCGGCATGAAAAAGAGTCTTGCTGAGCTTGCCGAGATAAATTTTGGCCGAGCCTAAATTGCCCTTTACCATATTTATCAAGGCCAGCCTCTGTAAAACCATCGGGCGACTACCAATCCCTTCGAGACATTCGGTCAGGGCATTTTCAGCTATATTAATAACGCCGATATCTAAAAATACATCGAAGATTTGCCAGTACATCCATTTATACTTCTTATCAGATAGAAACAGGTAATCCGGATTCTGGGGCCAGTAGAACATATCATAGCCGAGCCGGCCGACATGATATAAAGCCCTATTGACTGCGTGGGCTATAAAGGGATATTTAGGGTTATGCTGAGCGGAGGTGAGCAATTCGGGCCACATCTTGTGATAGGCATAGTAATCAACTTTAAAGCGGGTTCTATGATTTTCATTGCGAGAAAAGAAAACGACGCTACCGGTAATAGCAAGCAAAAGCAGCGATTCGAGGGCCAATTTGAGTTTTGGTGAGTGTCTATACCGGGAAAATATCTTTAACAGCAGGTTAGATGATTTATTTCGGTGCTTTTTTTTGGTCCGGCCTTTTACAATATGAAGTCTCTTGAAGAGTATCTGTAAAAGACCAAATAGAAAAAGTGTCAAAGGCAGGAGTAGATACATTAAATAGACGATTGTCACTTCTCTTTTCCGAGCTTGATAATAAAGAATTTTCCAGGAGAATGGTAACGAATTGCAAAAGGCATTGATAATACTAACACGAAAGACAAGAAGGCCCACTACATACGGAATAACAGCAGCGGATAATAAATAAAAGAGACTCATCTTCCAGCGTAACCTGAAAATTAATTCATAGATTGCACAGACAACTGCGAAAAGAAGAAATGCTCCGCCGGCAAGGTAATATAGAATTACAGACAGGAATAAAAAAGTGCTCAAACATCTTAAAGTCGTCGTCCGCGATAAAGTCAACTTTATGTACAGACATGCGATAAGTAATGCAGTCAATAATGCCATTGTAGTGGCAAAGTAATAGGCATACCGGGTGTAGAGAACAAGCAGAAGAATCGGTAAGATAAAACAAATCCAGCGAATTCGCGGTAAGTTTGCAGCTTTCAACAGATAGTCTATACATACGCTGAGCAGCCAGGCCTGCACGGTAACAACAATAGCTCCGGCCCAGGAATAGTAGAAGAACTGAGAAAGGAAAGCTGAGAGATACTCGAGAGGTCCGCCCGGGTATGATAGAAACGGCAGAAAAAAAGTCCAGCTTTTGTAAAAGACCGGAAAATTTGTAATAATACCGGCCCCATGATACAAAAGTCGCAGATCCACATAGAGCCAGAGATACAGATAGAAAAGAATAAAAAAGAGAAAGCTTTGTAGCAACCGTTCCAAACCCTGGCTTGAATGTTGTTTTATTATATCTTGTGAACGAGATTGCGAAACAGACATCCGCCCTGAAGATTTTGGAAGCGAATTCGACATCACTTTCCTATACTACATAATCCGGGATTTTCCATATACATTTCGCTGAAACACTCCTGTACACTTCAAGTACTATAGTACCAAGATTTCATCTCAATTTCAATGATTTTCTGACTGGTTCAGCATACCACGTCGCAATAATCACATGAAGAGCGACATATTTGCGTGGATAATGGAGCCGGTCCCAAAGTTTAACTCTACCTGTAGCTTTAGTAATCAACAGAGCTTATCCCTTACAGAATTGCATGATTGATACATTTCTTTTTATCCGTATACTTAATTAGTTTCTGTTGCGGAAAGAAATTTATGTAAAAACTTATACAAAAAAAGCC
>CAZZAX010000354.1:0-2827 GCA_964653075.1 uncultured Pirellulales bacterium | reverse complement strand
TTTTCCCTCGATATACAATCCTATTTTCCCTTTCGCCGGTCCCGCCGCACGGACAACGCCGATTTCCTCTGCGTTAAGCCAGACCTGTATTCTATCGCCCTGGACTTTGGCCGAGAGCGTGTTCCAGCCTTCCTTGTCCAAAAGGTCATCGCGCAAGTTCGCCAGCGCCAGCCCCTTTCCCTGAACCCTTACGCTGCCCGTAAAGGCCGTAGGTTTGCCGCTGTCGAATATCTCAATTCGCGCCCCCTTTTCCTTATCCTGCTGTCGCCCTGTTCCTCGCAGCCATATCCCTGCGTGAATGGGCCACGCGGCCTGGAAAGTAACCGCCATCAGGTAATCCTCGTATTCTTCTTTTGTCCAGAGAACACCGCCTTTGCCGCTTGTACCGGGCGCTGTAATAATCCTGCCCCTCTTAACTGTCCAGGAAACATCGCCCGAGGATTGCCAGCCCGTAAGGTCGCTACCGTTGAAGACCGCGGCCCATTCTACAGCCTGCTCATTTCCGGCCTGCTGTTCCGTCGCTTTTGTGATGTTGTGTGTGCCGTGGCAGTCCGTGCAGACCGAATCATTCGTAACGGCCCGGCCGTTCGGACGTATCCGGCCGCGCCAGCTCTCGATAAATTCCTCCACCGCCTCAGGATTCATGTGGTCCTGATGACCATAAACGTGGCGTTCGCCGCCAGGCTTGTGGCAGGAAGGATCCGAACACATCCGGCGAACCTCAGACCGGCCGAACAGAAGGTCCGGCTGGGTCATCAGCATCTCATCGTGCATGTGCTCGGTAGATAAGCCGTGACAAACATCACAGGTAACATCCAAAGCCAGGTGGCTTACCGTCAGCTCCTCGGTCTTCAGATCGGGATGGCAAACGTAACACTTGCTGTTTCCATCCTGTTTTTCAGCCTGTGATTCATTCGCAAAACTAACTGTGAACGCACATAAAAAAGCCGAAAGTATAATTATCCCCCCTGCAAGATACAAATTGGTTCGTTTGTTAAAGTGCACCGATTTTCTCCTCGTAATAGACTAAGAGCACCTAACAAAATGACTCTGCATTCAAACGGCTTATTTCGTTTCTGGACGGCGTCAGGCTGCATCGACCATCCTCAGATGGCCTGCTTCGCCTTTCTTGCCAGAGACGAAAATGCTCGTTTTCGGTGCTACGATTCATTTTGTTAGGCACTCTAAATTAAAGCGGCCCCCGCTGCTTGGCTTTTACGAAGCAAAACGGCGGGGGCACGTATCACCTGCCGCCAATTGATATATCGCAGAATCCGGCAGGTCCTTTTTCGAGAAGCCTTTTTGTTAATCATCAAAGCTTCGATTACTCGAAAAACTGCTAAACAACTTCCCAGTCGCGCAGCCACTCGTATTCCTGCGGCAGATTCGCCCACTGCCTGTCGGTAATATCCATCAGCCACTGCTTGTCCGCAGCCGACATTCCAAGCGGCCGGGTGTACGAAGCACGAGCGGCATTTTCAACTTCATAAATCGTCGAGAGACCCGGCACCGCAGCCGTAATGGCCTCGTTAGCAAGGATGCACTGAAGCGTCAACCGGGCCAGGTCATTTTCCGTCTTACTGCCAACGCCCATAACCGGGAACTTGACTTTACCATAGCTCTTGAAGAGACTGCCGCCGAAGTACGGCTTAATCGTTACGATACCGACATCCTGCTTTCGAACGACATCGAATATGCCCCGAGACTGGTCGGACCCGTGGCCCGGATTCATCTCTTCGACGTTACCGACCAAAGGAGCCTGGCCTCTTACCTTGGTCTTTGAGCTGCAGGGGAAGATTACCATCTCGAATTCGGGGTATTTATTGAGGACATGCTCGAACCAGGGACGGCTATGACAGGACATACCAAGATGGCGAACCTTACCGGCTTTCTGCAGCTTCTGGAAGGTCTCTATCAGGGATTCAACTTCAGGGTCGGTATTTAGCTGATTTGTCCCGAGCTTTCCCGCCATTTTTGCCTGTGGACGCCATATATCGAGGTAATCTGTCTTGAGCAGCCGCAGGCAAGTATCGACGTTTAGGGTCTGGTCCTTGACGTTACAACGGTCGGAGCCGCGCGGGCCGAGGTTATGAATATCGGCGCCGACATACATCTTTTCACGACGCCCCTTAAGGGCCGCTCCATAGCATAGACACTCAGCCGCGGTAGTTATATCCAGATAGTTAATCCCGGAGTCGATAGAGGCACTCACAACGTCGGTGCGGTTTTTGGCGACGTCGGCCGGAACTTCCTCATTGGCGAAACTGTCCCAGTACCTGCCGGCATTGCGATTCTTCCAGTGGCCGCCCAGGCTGACCTCTGATACCATGAGATTCGTTTTGCCCATCCGGCGGTAGGTCATTTTCGGGTGGAAATTCAGAATCTTCGATGTGTGGACGATGGTGCCGGCCTGTCCCTCGCCCGCCAATGCACCGGCAATCGTTCCCGCAGCCACAAGAGAGGTATTACGCATGAAATCTCTTCGTGAAAGCTTATCCTTGTTCATAGGTTCTCCTTTCTAATTCGAGCTGTTTTCGGCGTGATTCGCGATGCCGAACCGAAGTTCCGCCTGCGAAGCACCTCCGTGGTTAAAAACCAAATTAATTGCTTTATATAATTACATAAGATAGAGTAAATGTCAACCTCATTTCCATCGTTTTTTGGCAGCGTTTTCGTATAACAGGAGTTGACAAATTTTTTAAGAATTTGGATCCCCGACTACGACATTCGAGGATAAATTTGTATTGGCTTTGAAATTGGGTTTGTATTGGCTTTGTTTTTTTCCGCCTAAAGGCGGTTTTATTGTTATATTTACTTGTAAAATAGG
>CAZZAX010000353.1:0-2893 GCA_964653075.1 uncultured Pirellulales bacterium | reverse complement strand
GACGCGAAGCCCCCGACCCCCGGCAGAAGAACAGATAAGCACACCCGAGGGTAAATTCCAAAGCAAGTGAGCTAAATTGAGGGTAAATTCCGGAGTGATAAAAACTGGTGCGAACCGCAGGTAGAAATGCGGTTTGCGATTTGTATAGCAGGACGTAGTAAAAAAAATAGTACCGAACCGCAGGCAGCACAACGAGGGATTTGGGGATTGTTTTTTAGCGTTTTTTGTCGAAAATTGCGGGATTTTGACTGTTTTATGGGCGAAATAAGGCAAAAGTGAAAAGTATAAAGTTAAAATTGAAAAATGAAGTGTAACATGAAGATTTTACCTTCGAACTGACGCCTTACGCAAATGTTCATGTTGCTACTTCCAGACAAACATTTTCAAAGAACAAAACCCTCAAAGGACCAATGCAGTCTTCTGAGGGTTCAATTACGAGACTTCTAACGGCGAGGGTCAGGCGCGAGCTACTGCGAGTCGCCTGAACCCTCTTGTTCTGTGTCCTCCATTTCGTCCTTGTCACTGGCCGCCCAGTGTAGCGTATACTGCATGGTCCGAAGAAGGGGGAACTGTTCCGGGATCGCATGGCCAGAGGGATTACCTATGGCAATGACGTCCTTCGCAATCATCCGATACAGTTTCCAAATCGGGACAACCTTTCCCCCTCCGACTTCGGAATGGTTCTTGTCGCTACCCCACAATACGGCCCACTGCTCAAACTTCTTGTTGTGGGGTAGCCACGGAAAGATCTCCGAAATGATGTGCTTCTGGCCCGCGTCGAATTTCTTTTTGAACCGTTGCTCCCTCTTCTCCCACGTGTGCGCGTCGATTGACGGTTCAATCTGAATCAGGTGATTGTCGATGGGATGGTACGCCACGATGTCAAGTTCCCCCTCGTGGCCGCCGTGGGACAACTTGCCAACCTTAACGTTTCGCCGCACAAAGTAGCCCTTCAACTCAAGCCACTCCGCCACGAGCTGTTCCAGATGATTTGCCATTCATTCCTCTCTCGCAGAACGCCGCGGCTCGTCAGAGACGTCTCATTGGAGCCGCTAGTTATAATTGCTTTTTAAGAATGGTCTTTAATATAATCGTATGCTACTTGATACACGCTTATTCGCCCGTGACATTTTAAGGATCTGGTATTGTTTTCAAGAGCAGATTGATAAAATGCAACGCCTGAAAGAATAATGGACTTCACTTTAATATTACCTTGTGATGGTTCTTCAAGAACTATATGCCATAAACCTCCTCCACTCACACCACCAAAGCTTACCGGGACATCATTGTTGTAATCTACTGGCATTTCAATATAATCATAATCTCCAGAACAATATGTTTTTTCAATACTTCCGAATAGACAGTTTCCTTCATATTTCATGATTCCATCGAAGCCGCCTATTGACTCTATTTCCTTGGTGTATTCATCTGGATAACCACTCACTGCCCACATTCCAGTTTTGTTATCAATCGGGTCATTGATAACTTCATTACGACAATATGAGAGATTGTAAAATGTACCATGGGCCTTGATTTGGCCAATATATGGCTGGGTCAACTTAATGAATGCTAAATCGGGGCCGTCACAATCATTATCCCCTCTTGCAATCGGCATTTTAGTGATATGTGAGATATCTATAGAGTAGCGATGCTCTTTGTCACGATATGGCAGTATAATGCCTAAATGACCTGTGAGTGGAATAGCTTTCAACACATGCTCAGCCGTTAGAATGCCAAAAGTATCGTCGAGTTGCACAAGGGTTCCCGATCCAATCAGTTGGATAGTATCTGGCGATTGTTTGTTGCCAAGTCTTATTAGACCAACCAGATGATTCAGTATGCTTGTTGTTGTTTCGCTTAGAAAATCAATAGGTAAGTCACTTATTCTATGGCTTTGCATTTTGTTCTCCCGCTTGAATTATAACGAGGCGGATAACCAGATGGCAGAAGCGGCAGCTTTTGACAGTCCGAGTTGATTTGCTTGTTATACTCTTCGAGCGTTCCAGTATTCATCGTCTAACCAAGAACAAAAAGACTCTATCTCACTAATCAACATTTCTATTTTTTCGTGGTCAAGATCTACTTTCGGCCTTAACCACCATGATGATTTCAAATCTCTTGATTCTAACAGCTTTCGTTCATCTTCGGATATAAAGTATGGATTGGGATATTTCTCTAAGTCACTATCTGAATGGCGTACGCCAATCTCAGTAAGGTTTGCTGGATGCTGGGCTCTGTTTCGAGCCAGCACCAACTGTTCAATTTTTTCAATGCTTGCAGGGCAATCGTCTATATTTACACCAACATCTTCTAGGATCTTAAGGTAAGCATTGAACCACCCTTTCTTATGCTTGCGGTCGTATTCTCCTCCGTGCCTTTCTAACCTTGACACCCACTCTTCAAGAAAGAGCTGCACAGAGGATGAGAGCATTGATGCGACGGCTAGTCCAACAGCATTAATTCCGTTTCTTGCAGCCATCCACTCCTCTAAATACGGCGGCTCAGGATCCTCTGAATAAACGGGAACAAACGGATCAGCTCTATTCTCAATTGCCGAAACAGTCTCAAAAAAAGGTTTCGAGGCATTTTCGTAAAAATAGAGAGCAGCCTTATTACGCTCTTTTAGGAAAGCTACTAAGTCCAATGTTCACTCCCGGAGCATAACAAGTTATTATATGCTTTTACTGATAACACCGGATAAGATATTCTTGAAATTGATCATTGACAACAAAAATGTAGTAAAATATGCTACTGCCTATCTCGATAACACCGGAATATGAGTATTATCAGTAATTATCGATAACGCGGGGGCTAAGCGGCGGCCTAAAGGCCGTCCGATTAAGCCCCTTGTTGGCCATCCGCTTTGAAACCTTCGTGGAAAATGACTGTGCCC
>CAZZAX010000352.1:0-2895 GCA_964653075.1 uncultured Pirellulales bacterium | reverse complement strand
CTGGTTGCCCTGGAACGTGCTTTCGGCACCGTCATTTACATCGTCAAAATTATCGCCGATATACACATCATGCGAGACCGCACGCCCCCCCGGTTTCCAAGAAAGGTTCACCCAAGTGTCCTCAAGCATGTCACCATCAGCCGGTTTAGGTATCGAGACGTATAGCCATGGCTCACCCGCCCCCGGTACAAGCACAGCCGTACCCCACAAACTGGGAACGTGTGGGGTAGTAGTCTCCGTAAACCATTGGAACTGCGTATCCTCAGCACCACCGTCGTCATCGTCGTCAATCATTACGTTAATCCCGATTAGCTGGTCTTCATAGGGCGCTTCACCTGTCATAGTCGACCACGCCATCCTGGCTTCAACGAGATACCCGGAATCGGTTGTGGCCACTCCATATTCCACGCCCTGAAGACTGCGCGGCGAATTATACCATTCGACAGGTGCTTCAACTTGTCCGAAGTTCCACCGAAAATTGTACTGATAGTCGTTATTATCAGTAGAGGCTCCTTTGCCGTTGTCCCCGTCAATATAAATTTCAACACGGTCATCGAGCCATCCCTGGGTCGGGTCTGAATCCTGTACCAAAGCTTCATCAATGACATTGACCAGTACGTATAAGTATTCCTCGTCCCAAAGCGCCCACCAGCTACCAGAGCAATCTTCGGGCGAGGTGGGTTCTGCTCCAGTGAATAAGGTCATGACCTGTTCTGTCGAAAGTAACCATACATCATCCATAACACCATCGAGAATCGGCTTTGGATATCCCACGGACGGAATTTCGACATCGGCCTCAGCGGCGGACACGTAACCGGCCAGGCCCAGAACCACAGCAAAAGAAACAAGATAAATCAAGCTCTTACACATAATAGTCCTCCTTTTAAAATTACCATACTTTGTCTGCTTGTAATAAATGTAAATTTGTCACTTATGGCACCGGTGCATACAGACGAATATCGTCAAAGTACATCATACCTGAACCACCAGCTATGGGATTGTTCCTGTTACCAAGACCAAGGGTAATCGAATTAACATTTGAAAGATTTATACCCTGATCAGCAAAGGCCTGGAGGTCGATATTCCATGCCATCCAACTAGTTGCCAATGCTGCATCAGGATTATCATGATCGACCGCTGCGTTACTGTTGAGAGCAACATACATCTGCTCGGCAGCATTAGATGAACTGCCTCTGAACCAAATCGTCAGTGTGTTGACACCTTTGACTGTCCAGTCACGATTAGAAGTCAACGTCAAAGTAGCCTCGGATTTTCCGACAGCATTGTCATAGGCCATCGGCATTGACTGCAAGCCGCCGTGAACAATAGTCTGCTCGGCAAATGGAGGATCAAAGTTACCGATGACAGAACCGTTTACAGCCGGATTTTCGAATCCGTCTATCCAGGCATTAAATATCCTGTTGCTCGCCGGATCGGCGGGGTCAAGGTCATTATAAGCCTCAAAATCGTCAATGATAAGGAAGTTGGCCGTGGTAAAACTCCAGAGGGGGCCTGTCCACGGGCTGTCGGCGTTGGCATTATTGGCCTCATCAATCCGCCAGTAGTAAGTTGTGTTCCATTCAAGCTGTCCAGGTTCGAAGCTATCTGAGCCGAGGTCTCCACTGCCTTTTAATTCCAGAGAGGCTGCGTCGGTACCGAAATAGATTTCATGTGAAGTACCAAAAATTCCCGGCACCCATGTGAGAACAGGCGTCTGCGTTATATCCACAGCGCCGTTAGCCGGTTCCGGGATCCCGACACCACCTTCGGTAATGAAGCTCCAGACGTTGCCTTTATGCGTGGAAACAATATCAAACTCGTCAACCCTCCAATAGTAAGTCTTACTCAATTCAAGTGCGCCGGGGCTATATGTTGCAGAACCCTGCGGGAGTCCGCCTGATGCATTATTCACATCGTCAAAGTTGTCCCCGAAGTAAACGGTGTGTAATTTGGAACCGAAGCCTCCCGTCCAGCTAAGCTCCACATCCAGACCTACAGACTCGGCGCCATCAGCAGGACTGGGAAAATATGCTGTTCTGGGAGGAATACCAAAGCTCCAGACCTCGCCTTTCCAGGGGCTGTTCGGCTCGGTGTCGTTGACCTCATCGATTCGCCAATAATAAGTCGTGCCCGGAACAAGGCCGTCCGGATATGCAAATCCGGGAAAGCCAACAATTATGAACGTCAAGTTCTGGTTGCCCAGGAACGTGCCTTCAACTCCGGCGTCCACATCGTCAAAATTTTCGCCAAAATATACATCATGCGAGTGAGCAAAATCTCCCGGCCGCCAGCTAAGGTTTACCCACGTATCCGGATATAGTGAACCATCAGCCGGGTCCGGAGCAAAGGCATTCGGAAATCCTTCACCGCCATGCATGACAATCCGAATCTCGTCCGCCGTCAGCGCCTTGTCGTAAATACGGACCTCATCGAGTGATCCGTGGAAAGTTCTGCCCTCAGCGGGGTGGCTAACTCCGATATAGACCGGGGCATCGACATCCGGACCAATTGAGAATGCTTTGGGACCCACTTCATCGACGCCGTTGACATAGACTGTGGCATAGCTTCCGTCAAACGTAAAGGCCAGGTGAACCCATTCATTTTTAGGCATAATGGAGAAAGGGGTCGAACCGGAAGAGCTGTTGTAAGACGAGATATTGCCTTGATACGAAAGACCCACTCTATCAATTTCAGCGGGATTCGTAATGGCTCCCCACAATTCGATCTGGAACATCATAGTATCTGCACCCCATCCGGCCGACTTGGTGAGAAAATGCATAAAGGTTCCCGTTCCATCCCAGTACGCCCAGAGAGCAACAGTGAATTGCCCCGTCCCATTCGTAGGGTCGAAGATTCCACAGTCAACTCCCACACACACGTCCGGGTTGAATGCAA
>CAZZAX010000351.1:0-2933 GCA_964653075.1 uncultured Pirellulales bacterium | reverse complement strand
ACCTGACGCGCTTTGCCGACCAGGGCGTGAACCTCGCCAATGTCAATTCGATTACCCTTGGCCTTGGAAACAGGAATAATCCCGTTGCAGGTGGTTCGGGTATGATGTACTTCGATGATATTCGTCTCTATCCACCGGCACCCTAAGTGACAAATTAGCTTTTTCAAAGAGTAGCTAAAGTATTGTTATTTTACTTTTTTAATGAGGACTATTATGGTTAAGAAATTAGTTTGCTTATCTTCTTTTGTTTTATTACTTGGCTTGGTTGCACCATGTATGGGCATTGATCCTGATCCAAGCCTTATGGGATACTGGCCTTTTGATGGTAATGCCCAGGACTTCTCCGGTAATGAACACCATGGCACGCTCATTGGTGATGCGCATTTCATCGATGAAGGCATGCACGGCGGGGCTCTGGATCTCGATGGCGATGGTGACTTTATAAGTATGGATGGCTATAAAGGCATTATGCAGTCTCCATGGACTCTCGCTTGTTGGATTAAAACAACCACTGCTGGAGACTTGGATATCTTAAGCTGGGGTACTGAAGGCGGTGGCCTGAAAGTAGAATTTCGCCTCCATGACGGTCGGTTGCGTATCGAGCACGGCAACGGAAACAATCGCGGCGACGCTGAAGTCCACGACGGCCAGTGGCACCATGCTGTGGCGGTGCTGCCGGAAGGTGGCCTGATGGAAGATGTCATGTTCTATCTGGATGGTGAACCTTTAGATACCTTTCAGATTGGAAATGGGACAAATCCTTTCCTTACAACCGAAGGCATCGATTTCAATATCGGCCGCAGCGGTCCCAGGGGCGACCGGCACTTCGAGGGTCTGATCGATGAGGTGCGAATTTACAGCCGCGTGCTCTCCCAGAATGATATCCGGGAGATGATGGAAACTTCGTTCGCCGCCACGAACCCGCTGGCATCTAACCCGCAACCGACGGACGGTTCGCGGAATGAAAGCACATGGGTAAATCTTAGTTGGAGACCAGGGGTATTCGCAGTTTCGCATGATATATACTTGGGTGACAATTATGACGAAGTATATAATGGCACTGGCGAAACCTTCATAGGCAATCAGGCTACAAATTTATACCCCGCAGGCTTTCCCGGATTCGCTTACCCGGACGGTCTTGTTCCGGGCACAACATATTATTGGCGAATCGATGAGGTTAATGAAACCGATCCGAACAGCCCATGGAAAGGAGATATTTGGAGTTTCATTGTTCCATTAAGAGAAGCCTATGAGCCTGAACCCCCTGATAAGGCCACATTCATAGACACAAGTATAAACCTTAGCTGGAAAGCCGGAATGAATGCGAAATTGCATTATGTGTATTTTGGTGATAATCTTGACCAAGTAAGCAGTGCTGCCGGTGACTCGTCTCAGACAGGTACAACTTATACTCCTGCAACGCTTCAATCAGACAAAACTTACTATTGGCGAGTTGATGAGTTTGATGGAACTACAACCCATAAAGGTGACCTCTGGAGCTTTACTACTGTACCTGAGATGGTAATAACTGATCCGAATCTTATGGTATGGTATAAACTTGACGAGGCCCCGTCAACAACCGCAGTTGACTTCTCAGGTCAGGGCAATCATGGGACCTTAAAAGGTACTGCCAAATGGATTATCCCGGGCCTGATTGGCGATGCCGCTTTGACCTTCGGACAGAATGGATACGCGGCAATTCGGAACTTCCATTACAATGGTAATGATTATGCGGAGATGACCGTCAGTGTATGGATACGGACAATTAATCCGGGCGAGCATATCATTGCCGGATTTGGCCGTGCTGACTACTGGCGTGTGGGGATAGACAGCTATAGCGCGGGTCTGGGCCTGATCGATTGGGACGTCATGACAAATAATGGTCAAGTAGAACACGGTAGCGTATCGCGTGTTGATGACGGATTCTGGCATCATATATGCTGTGTATTTGACAACGGCAAAATGACCATATACATAGACGGCCTGGCTGACTCAACAGTTTTTGAAGGTACGACTTTCGGCAGTGGCGCGACTCGTTATGGATTCTTAGGTGCTGACTCTCTGGCTGACACTTTCGATGGGACCAGGGACTTTATTAACGCATTTTTGGGAGATATCGATGACTTCCGAATCTACGATAAGGCGCTTACGCAGGAAGAGATAATGCTGACTATGCGAGGTGACTTGTTAGTTGCCTGGAATCCAAATCCACCAAACGGATCAATTCCGAGCCTTAAAGATGTGTTGCCTCTTAGCTGGTCGGCAGGAGATAATGCCGCTGAGCACGATGTGTATTTCGGCTTAAACAGAGAGGCTGTTAAGGAAGGGGATGCTTCCGATTCTTCCGGAATATATCGAGGCCGACAGGGTGCTGTCAGTTATAATCCCAGCGAAGGCGTCGAATGGGGTGGTGGGCCTTACTACTGGCGTATCGATGAATACAATTCAGACGGGACTATCAGCAAAGGCAACGTATGGAGCTTTACAATAGCTGACTTCATTGGAATAGATGATTTTGAGTCTTACAACGACCTTGACCCTGATGATCCCGCCAGCAACAGAATATTTAACGTGTGGCTGGATGGGTTCGACAATCCGGCCATAAACGGCTCTATCGTCGGTTATGCTGCTCCCCCTTTTACCGAACAGACTATCGTTCACGGTGGTTCCCAGTCGATGCCGTTTGAATATAACAACGCTGTTGGCAAATCCGAGGCGACCTTCACATTGACTGATATTCGTGACTGGACTCAGGAAGGTGTGGGAGTGCTATCGCTGTGGTTCTACGGAGACACATCTAATACCGCCGAGCCGATGTACGTTGCTCTAAACGGCACTGCTGCAGTTACTAACCATAATCCTGATGCAGCACTGATAGCTACCTGGACGCAATGGAATATCGATTTGCAGGCCTTTGCAGACCAGGGCGTGAA
>CAZZAX010000350.1:0-2946 GCA_964653075.1 uncultured Pirellulales bacterium | reverse complement strand
CCTTGAGTAAATCATCCCCCCAGAATCCATCTTAAAAAACCCCTAAGTTTGAGTAAAATATTGGTAACGTAAGATATCTTTCGCACATTATTATCGGACGCAACAGAAAAGCTCTTAATCTGGTCGATTTGAAAGTGTAAACAAAAAACAATCAATCAGAGAAAGAGCTAACTTTAACCTTCGAACCACAAGTCCTAAGGCTATAGGCTTAGGGACTGCGAGGCAGCTTTTGCTAAGTATTTTTTGGACAAAAAATTATCACTTCGGCTGACAATCGTAAATCACCTTCAAATAAAGGCTATGGGACATTTTTGTGTCAATTCCACGTGGGAACGCTTAGAGTGGGAGCTCTTATTGGTCCTTGACAAACGCATACTGTGCCTTGTCCATAGGTTTCAATGAGCAACAGGATCTCTCGACTAAATTTGTGTGATTTTGTTGTTGACAAGGCCTATTTTGTAAAAGGTTAAACTAAATGTCACGTGGTCCTATTGGCCTTTGACAAGTGCACATATAATTCTTTGGGGATAAGCATATGATATGACCACAATATCTTTGATGTTGACAATTGAATGATGATTATTATCCTTTGCGTATAACAAACTTATTCCAAAGGATTTGTGTATGAGAGTATTAGTGACAGGTGGAGCAGGTTTCATCGGGTCTCATTTGACGGAAAGGCTGTTCAAAGAAGGCCATGAGGTTACTGTTATTGATAACCTCAGTACGGGCAGTCTGAAGAACATCGAGAATTACAGGGAACATTCCGGATTTGAGTTTGTCAAGGGCGACATCCGCAATGCCGGGCTAATGGAGCCTCTGGTCGAGCACTGCGACATGATTTTCCATCTTGCAGCGGCTGTTGGTGTTAAGCTGATAGCTGAGAACCCGGTATTGACGATTGAAACGAATATTGGCGGTACAGAGATAGTGCTGGATATAGCCAATAAATTCGGCAAAAAAATCTTCCTTGCTTCGAGCAGCGAAGTCTATGGTAAAAGCGAAGCGGTGCCTTTCCGTGAAGAGGACGATATCGTACTCGGCAGCACAAATTTTTCCCGGTGGGCGTATGCATGCAGCAAGGCAATAGATGAATTTCTGGGTCTGGCTTTCTATCAGCAGTACGGGTTGAGTGTAGTCATCGGCAGGTTTTTTAACACGATCGGGCCAAGGCAGACTGGCCAATACGGAATGGTGGTACCTCGATTCGTTCAAAGGGCGCTCAACAATGAGCCTATTCAGATATGTGGAACAGGAAAACAAACACGATGTTTCTGTTACGTTGGCGACCTTATAGAGGCTGTCATCAAACTAATGAATTGCGAGCATGCGGCCGGTAAGGTGTACAATATCGGTTCGAACGAAGAGATATCCATTGAAGAGCTTGCTGATAAGATTATCGAAATGACCGGCAGCAAAAGCAAGAAGCAGTTTGTACCATATGAACTCGTTTATGGAAGGCCGATAGATGATATGATGCGGCGTGTGCCGGATCTGGAGCGAATCAAGGAAACAATCGGCTGGGAGTCCAAATCGACCCTGGACGAAACCCTGCAAGTAATCGCCGATAGTCTAAAGTAATGACCAGTACCCCAGGGTAAACAATTCAGCCTGTTTTATGAATATGAGTACGATTATTTCGGATTGGGTCATATCGTGCGTGCAAAAGTAGCGGTTATCAAGACTTGCCCTCAAAACGTTATCGAGGACATCGATCGGCTCGTCGAGATGGCAGGTCTCAAAGATGCTCTGCCTTTGGATAAAACGACTATACTTAAAGACAACATATCCTGGCATATGCCATTTCTGAGCGCCAATACAACACCATGGCAGTTAGAGGGTATCATAAAAGCTCTGAGCAAACGCGGATATCGGGATGTGGTCTGTGTTGAGAACCGTACAGTTGTAACCGATTCTGCCAAAGGCCGACGCCTTAATCAGTATGCTCCTGTGTTGACCGAAAACGCTATTCCCGTGAAATCCAATTTTAACCCGGACCACATGCTATGGATCAGATACGAGCCAAAGGCTGAGATGCTGGTTCTGCACAAGGTGTATCCAAAGGGCATTTATCTGCCTGATTACTTCTTTGACAAGAATATTATTCATCTGCCCACGATGAAATGCCACATTTATACCACTATGACAGGTGCTATGAAAAACGCATTCGGCGGACTGCTTAATAAAAAACGTCATTACACCCATAGCGTCATTCATGAAACGCTTGTGGACTTGCTGGCTATTCAGAAGGAAATTCACACGGGTATTTTTGCCCTGGCCGATGGCACAGTGGCTGGTGACGGCGCTGGTCCGAGGACTATGATGCCTGTGATCAAGAACTACATGCTCGCCTCTGCGGATAGCGTGGCTATTGATGCTGTCTCGGCTAAAATGATGGGATTCGATCCAATGAGCATCGACTGTATCCGCATTGCTCACGAACGTGGTCTTGGTATCGGCCGGACTGAAGAAATAGAAGTAGTTGGTGAGGATATTTCCGGCGTTAATTTTAAATTCCGGCAATGTGATAACATCGCCAGCCGTACCGGCAAGCTCTTATGGTTCGGACCGCTGAGCTTCCTGCAGACATTGATGTTTCGCACTCTTTTAGTTTACGCATTAATTTTTGCCTCGTTTTTCTACCACGATTATATTTGGTGGCCCACAATAGGCAGAAAACGCATGAAGCAAATCGAAGATTCCGGATGGTATAAGCTGTTCCAGAGCTACAACACACGGATTTGATCCAATGGGTGATTTCAAGATAGGTGTTTTTGGTTTAAGTAGATGGCCTTAGTAGAAATGCTTCATTTCTCTTATGTTACGATCTGCCAGCAAAGTGACTAAAATCCAATTAAAAACTCCCGTGACTATTTTTACTGTCTAACATCATTAAAGATTTATAAGTCGTTTATACGATTAACTTTCCAGGGGAATAGTCCCCAT
>CAZZAX010000349.1:0-2972 GCA_964653075.1 uncultured Pirellulales bacterium | reverse complement strand
TATACAATTTTCGCCAGTCTGACAAAAGTCAAAAACAAACCCAATCAAACCCAATACAAAGCCAATTCAAACCCAATTCCCGAAAGGCCAAAAATGAACGTAAACCAATACAATACAAAGGATTATGAAGAAAATGCGGATAAAGACTATGAAAAAACAAACCCAATCAAACCCAAAACAAACCCAATTCCCCCAATTGTGAATTACACAGATGGGATAGGCTTCGTTATCTGACTAAGGTGAATTAATTGAGGGGATTTTACTTGACGGGGGAGCGGCTGATATGGTATAGATTGTATAAATTGAGCTTGTGCCTGTGCGGTAAAGGCATCAGTGAATTTTGGTCTTCCTGTGGGTGCAATATCTATAATTTTTCCAATAGAGGAGGAGATCGTATTTGTGGTTCAGCGTTTCAGTTGAAACTTTGTACTGCGAAAAAATATACATATCAATTAAAAACCTAATATTTATTTGTTGAAGGAGGACAATTATGTGCAGAAGATTGATTTATTTGTTTACTATTGTTTTAGTGCTGGGTCTGGCAGGTATGGCGAGTGCTGAAGAAGGTCTGATAGGAGAGTATTATCATGAAGGTCCAGACGATGTCTGGGATGATTTGGTAATGGTGCGATTAGATCCTACGGTTGATTTTGGCTGGGGTGACGGCTCGCCGGAACCGGGGGTGGTCAATGTTGACAATTTTAAGGTGCGCTGGACTGGTGAGGTTGAGATACCGGCCACCGGTACCTGGACTTTTCACACGCAGACGGACGACGGGGTAAGGTTGTGGGTAAACGACGTACTGGTCCTTGAAAACTGGACGGACCATGGCAGTACCCCTGACAGCGGTGAGATTAACCTTAAAGGCGGACAGAGGTACCCGATTAAATTAGAGTGGTACGAGAACGGCGGCGGTGCCTTATGCCACCTGTCCTGGGAGGGCCCAACAGTACCCCGGCAGATTATCCCGAGCGGTTATCTGTGGGTTGGCGGGGACAGGCCGAACGCCCATAATCCCACCCCGGTTGACGGTTTTCTGCTTAGAGATACGTGGTTGACCCTTAGCTGGGTGCCTGGAGACTTTGCGGCCTCCCACGATGTGTATATCGGCGAGGATTATGACGAAGTGGATGCCGGTACCGGCGATACATTCAAGGGCAACCAGGCGGATACATATGTTACTGTCGGCTTTCCAGGATTTCCTTTTCCGGACGGTCTTGTTGCGGGCACGACTTATTATTGGCGGGTTGACGAGGTTGATGCCGACGGCACAACGAAATACGAAGGCGATGTCTGGAGCTTTTCGATTGCACCCAAGACCATCTACAATGCAGAGCCGGCCGATGGCGCCGAGGCCGTAGATCCGAATGTGACACTTAAATGGGAGCCCGGCTTCGGTGCGATACTGCACTACGTGTACTTCGGAGATGATTTTGATACCATAAGCAATGCGGCTGGAGGTATGCCTTGGGGGGCTAACACCTATATTCCCGGCCCGCTTGAATCGGGGAAGGTTTACTACTGGCGGGTCGATGCGTTCCACGGATTCGAGACGCATCAAAGCGAGGTCATGAGTTTTTCGACTCCGGGCGGCGTTAGTACTCTGAATCCTTCTAATGGCGCAGAAAATGTAAACCAGACACAGATTCTCACGTGGGCGGCCGGAGACAATTCTGCCTCATATCAGTTCTATTTCGGTACGGATAAAGATACAGTACGCAATGCCGATACAGGCTCACCCGAATACAAAGGCAGTAAAACCATCGGCTCTGAAAATTATGACCCCGGTGAAATGGAGTGGGACAGTGACTACTACTGGCGTGTTGATGAAGTAAAGGCGGACGGGACGACACAGAAGGGCATGGTCTGGAGCTTTACGGTTGCCGACTTCCTTATCGTGGACGATTTTGAGAGCTACAATGACCTTGATCCCGGTGACCCGGCCAGCAACAGGATATTTAATGTCTGGTTAGACGGATTCGGCGACCAGACAAACGGTTCTATCGTTGGCCATGCCAATGCTCCTTTTGCCGAGCAGACTCTCGTTCACAGCGGCAATCAGTCAATGCCGTTCGAATACGACAACGCGGTCGGCAAATCCGAGGCGACACTCACGTTGACCTCTCCGCGTGACTGGACCCAGAAGGGCGTCAATAGACTAACAATTTGGTTCCTCGGCAACAGGATGAATTCTCCTGAACAGATGTATGTGGTTCTCGATGGAAACGCGGCGGTTAATCACGACAATCCGGAAGCGGCATCGGGAGCTGAGTGGGCCGAATGGAAAATCGACCTGACGCGATTCGCTGACCAGGGAGTGAACCTTGCCAATGTCAGTTCGATTACCCTTGGTGTGGGTAACAGGAGCAATCCGGTTGCCGGTGGTGCAGGTATGTTATATTTCGATGATATTCGTCTCTATCCGCCGACACCGTAAACCAGAATTTGGACGTTTCATTTGCTTCTTGCAAAGCAAGAAAAGGGGACATGGATGTAATAGCGAATAAGTATCATTTCGGGGCTACTACCTAATGCTTCGGTAGTAGCTCCTTTTCAAAGACTATTTTTCTATTACTTCGGCGTAAGAACTTTAAATTAGTTTTTAGGGGGTATGAAGTAATTTTCATCATTTAGAACGTTTAATTCCTCCAAGTATTGGTTTTTTTCTTGAATTTAAGGCGGATAATATGGTATAAATAAAGTAGAGTAGTTTATGACTGTTTTGGCAGGTATGTACCGGTTTTGGTCTTATGGCCTGTAGGAATTTTTTAGTTTTTTAGTACGGGAGGAGTGGTTATATAACAGGCAAAGTTAGTTGCAGTATTAACTTTGTGTTTCAAAAATTATTTTTCACATTTCAACTAACAAACCGTATTTTCAAAAACGAGTGTTTTGGTGTGTGGCCAGAGCAGACGTTGTTATATACGCAAAGGCAGTGATCAGAAATACAAGGAGTTTAAGATTATTGCGTT
>CAZZAX010000348.1:0-3056 GCA_964653075.1 uncultured Pirellulales bacterium | reverse complement strand
TTTCCTTAAGCCTTGCATATCTCGTTACCTCAATATACATTAAGTTCCGTTCTGGTCTGGTGGCTAACCTTTGACCAGGCTGGATTGTCCAGCTGACTCACAACAGCTTACCTTGGCACACACACCAAAATGTTACCACAGATGCCAATTTTGACGATAGATGGAATCAACAAATCCGAAATACTAACCAAAAAGTGAATATTTTTTCGGAATTTTGGGTGTGTAATCGGATTAAGTATACGATGCCAATCCTTGTGCCGAACAGGATTGATACGATGCTTTGATTTTAATCAGAAAACGAAGATTTTGTTTGAACGTATTCAATGTCCATCACTAATGTCCCTTGCACTTAAATTGCTTTTGACTGCATGCTCCAGCTGCGTCAGGCTTGGTTTAAATTGTAGGAATCCCCACTTGATGGTATAATTAATATGGGCCATACAGAAATGATACGATTTCCGGGAATTGGAGCATGGAATTAGAAAGACTTGCATATCGAGCCCGCATGACTGCAGTGAACACAGGAATATTGCCTCGGTTCTGGATAGCGGGACTTTTTTGGCTCGCTCTCGGATCGGGAATCAATATGAAGGCTATCAGCGGGATCGAACTGGCAGCTTCAAATCATCCCCTCCCAAGGGGAATTGCCTCTAAATATCCTAATGACATTGGTATCACTGGTGAATCCGAGGTTATTCTAGTTGAGGATTTTGAGTCTTGGAAGAAAAACGGAACTCAACCTCCTAAGCACACATGGAGGGTTCGCATGAATATGACCAGCCTTACTCACACCATACCTGGAAAAGTCGTAACGGAAGAGTGGATGGGTCCTGGTGATAACGTTCTGGAGATTGCCTGTTGGACAAAAGGTAGTGGATCCCAGGTTGGCGGGCTTTCGTTAAAACTTGGAAACTACAATCATGCCAACGAAGGACTCGGCAATGGTTACGAAGAGCTATATGTGCGGTATTATCTCAAGTTTGACCAAGACTACCGGGCCGTTCGCAACAATGGCTCGAATCTTGGCGGGCGTGATGTGAGTATGAAGGACGCTGCCTGGGTTGGGATGGCAGGCATTAGAGACGTTTCCACCCGTGGTTATTTTTACTCAGGTGTTCAACCACGCGGAAAGCAAGGAGACCGGGAACTCGAGATGGGTTTCTACAGTTACCATTTGGACAAGAAAGGTCCGTGGGGAGAGAACTACCTTGTTCAGGAAAGAATCCCGATCCAGGTAGGAACTTGGCACTGCATTGAACGACACATGAAATTGAACTCGGTCGATACAAAAAAGAATGATGGCAACTACGACGGTTTAGAGGAACTGTGGATAGATGGTGAACTGACGATACGAAAGGAAGATGTTCGGTTTCGCCGGGTTCCCCATTTGCGTATCACGTTTTTTTCCCTTGAAACGTACTATCATGGCCTACCAAAGGAGTATCACGCAAACAATCCGATTCGGGTCTACTTTGATAACGTCGTGATAGCGCATGAGTATATAGGACCAATGAATAGGCAGACTGAAAACTCAAGTTCCGATTCGGGGCGATCCACAAAACAGAACCGGCGCATCGCCGTGAGTTTAACTGGCCGTCGCAAAATAAAAGGAGCAAACCAATGACTAGATTCATTCCTGTAATGTTCTTAGCAACATCAATGGCATATGGGATTGCGCATCAAACTCACCAATCTATGGATGCCCAAGGCAGTGATCCTCCTAAGCAGCTTGTACGCGTAGGCACCGCGCAACCAAAACGGCGTTTGATCGATTACCACTTGACTGTTCCGTCCGAGGTACTCGGGGAAGTAAACAGGTCTCTGGAGAAGCTTGTGCGGATAGCGCATAACGCTGGTGCCCGCGGTTGTGACGTATTGGCTTTTCCTGAAGACACGCTGGGTCTTGGGACTTGGGAGGCAGGCAATCCAGCAGCCACGAGAGATGTGCTACCGGAGGCTGTGAGCCGTATGCTCGATCGGCTGGGGCGAGTGGCAGCGAAATACAACATGTATGTAGTGTGCTGCAACGACACGATCGATGAAGAGGAAAATGTCCGGAACACAGCTTTCTTCCTTGGCCGTGATGGTAAGGAGATCGGACGTTATAACAAAGTGAACATGCCAATACACGAATTGTATAAGAAGCGAGGCGCCGGTTTTCCCATCTTCAACACTTCCGATCTGGGTGGGGTAGGTATGCTGATCTGCTACGATATGGTTTTTCCTGAAGCAGCTCGTTGTTTAGCCTTGGGTGGCGCCGACATTATCTTCAATCCGACGTTAGGAGGTGCAGCATTTGGTGATAAAGAACTAAATCGTGCGGCTTTCCGTGTAAGAGCAGCGGAGAACTTTGTGTACATTGTGGTATCCAAGCGAGATTCTGGAAGCATGATCATATCACCCAACGGTGAAGTTCTGGTCGAAGGGAAGGGATCAGATGAAGTGGCGATAGCCGACATAGATCCCTTTGGTGGCCGCGAGGGAGGCGATGCCATGAACTATCAGAAGGACATGCGTGCCCGCCTCTTTTACGAGCGCTGGCCTGCTGCTTTTGGGATACTCACTAAAGGCCATCCGTGCGTTTGAGAACTTGAGAGCCGATTATCCCTATACTTGGATTGATCGGGTTGCGCGTGAACGACTTCGAACAATCAAACGATGACACTGAATGCATGAAACATCGAAAACCAGATTTTCAGGGTTGAGTAGGTCGAGGTAATTTGACCCTCGGCCCCGCCGAGAACGGGACGTGAACCTCTCAGCTCATCCGGCTCCTACCTATCCACAAAGAAAAAGAATATGCAGAAGTTCAAGGGTGAATTTGGTAAAATAGGCCATCGACAGATTGAGAGTTGTTTCTGTTTGAAAAAGGAAGACAGGAGATCAATGATAAAAGTTGGAGGATTGACTTGGGACTAATGGGAACTAAAACCGAACTATTGAAAGACCTACTATAGAGAGTCAAGTGAAAACAGGGGTGTAGAGTGAAAAATGAACATTTTGGAGAATCGGATATGAAGCGGCCAAAATCAAGCGCAAAAACCCCCCTTTCCCCC
>CAZZAX010000347.1:0-3140 GCA_964653075.1 uncultured Pirellulales bacterium | reverse complement strand
TCTGAAATATGAAATCTAAAATCCACACAATACGCATCACACAATACGCGATACGAACTTTTAGGCAGGTAAATAATAAAAAAGGTTGTTTATTCAATGAAAAAACGATGAAAAATACGACTATTTTTATGCAAAACAAAGCCAATTTATCTGAGGATAAATTTGGTGCAAAGCGTTTTTCTACAATGATTTACGAAAGATTTCACCCGCTTGCCGGGATAAAAAACAAACCCAATCAAACCCAATTCAAACCCAATACAAACCCAATCCCCGAAAGGCTAAAAATGAACCTAAGAAATGCTTTAAAAATGACTTATGGAAGATTTATGCCGCTGGCGGGGCAAAAAAACAAACCCAAAACAAAGCCAAAACAAACCCAATTTTATTTTTTTCTTGTCGCAAAACGACCCAAAGTTGCACTATATAGCGAGAACACGGATACTTAATAATTTTTTGAGGTGCTGTTATGTCTGAGAATGATAAATATTACATTGAGCGTTGCCTGGACGGCCATCCCGATGATTTCCGCTATATAGTCCGGCGATATCAGGCCGTTTTAATGGCCCACCTGGCAGGCAAATTAGGCAACAGGGACAAGGCAGAAGAAGCCGCTCAGGAATCTTTCGTCCGGGCATACTTCAATATGAACAAGCTCAGAAGCCACGGCTCGTTCTTTTCCTGGCTGCTTGGCATCGCCGACCGAGTAGCGAAAGAACATCGCAGAAAAGAAATGCTGCATCAACAGCGGGAAGTTATCCGTTCGTTCTCGCAAGAAGCCGCCCGCCCGGAATTGTCTCAGGATTACGGGCTCGAAGCGGCAATTGCCGAGCTGCCTGAAAGCTACCGGAGAGTTGTACTGCTGCGATATTACGGCGGCCGGTCATGCTCGCAGGTAGCCGAGCAGTTCGATTTACCGTTGGGGACAGTAACAAAAACATTGTCGCGGGCATATGCCATGCTGCGTAAATCGTTACAGCAGCCGAGTGAAACAGAAAGTTATGAGGTGCAAAAATGAACTGTGCAGAATGTAAAGAAATTTTGGTTGCATATCTTGAAGGACTGTTAGCCGAAGACCAAAAACACGCAGTCACAGAACATCTGAAGGACTGCCACTTATGTCAGGCCGAGGTAAAGCAGCTAACGAACCTACAGGAGCGCTTAGTCAGCAATGGCAGGGCAGCGGCCCAGAGTGACCTCGAAAATGAGGTCTTAAACCGTATTATTAGAGAACAGAAGGTGAGGCTTAAAGCTGCCGGAAAAGCCGGCGCAGGCCTCGAACTAAGGAGACTAATTATGAAAAGTTCAATTACGAAAGTAGCAGTAGCGGCCGCGGTAATCGTCGTAGCCGTCCTTGGCGTCCATTATATTTCGGCGCCGTCTGTCACATTTGCCGATGTAGTAAAGCCTCTACTCAATGCCCGGACTTTGATTCTGGACGTGATTGTGAACATGGACGGCCCTGCCGTCGATGAAGACACAGACCCTGTCATCCATGATATCATTGTGGGTTCACGAGTCAGAAGGGTCATATCCACCCAGGAGCATATCGTCAACATCTTTGACACCGACAGTGCGAAGTTGCTCACGCTCCATACCGAGGGGAAAGTAGCGGTATATTCGGATATACAAGGCTTGGTTCAGGAAGTAACGCGAAACTACGTGGTCTTTCTGCTGGATATTATTACCGACGTCCAGAACAATCCTGATTTTGAAGCCGAAAAAATCGGTGAAAAAGAAATCGACGGACAAAAAGTTGTTGGGTTTTTGGCCAGGGACCTTACCATCTGGGCCGATGCCGAAACGGCTTTGCCCGTACGCATCGAAGGTCATTCACCACGGTTATCTGTTATCTACAAGAACTTCCAGTTTAATGTGCCTGTAGAAGAGTTAGAGCCACTGGTCAGCATGAATGTGCCGGATGGATATAAGCTGATGGAGAGCAAGGGCGAAGAATTCGACATGGGGACACCCACAGAGCAGGACCTCGTTGAATGCTTACGCGTCTGGGCGGAAGTCCTGCTGGACGGCAATTTCCCGGAATCTATAGGTATGACGGAATTAACGAAACTGCTTCCTCAAGTCGAAGCAAAGCTCGCTCAATCGATAGCTTCAGCCGAAGAGGGGACTCAAAAGGGAATGGCACTGGGCAAGGGAATGTTATTCATAATGGGCCTTAAAGACCAGCACTATGCGGGCAGCGGCGTAAAAGTTGGCGAAGCGGACAAAGCCGTTTTCTGGTACCTGCCCGATGGCGCCGATACTTACCGCGTTATCTACGGCGATTTGAGTGTAAAGGACGTGGCACCGGATAATCTGCCGAAGTAATATTTCGACCAGATTTGATAACTACTACAAAGGCCGGGCTGAATCAGTCCGGCCTTTTCTGTTTAAATGTGGCAGGAAAAATGATTTTCTTTAGAGCAAAATGTATCAATCAAACGTTATATTAATGACAATCGATTGTTCTGATATCAGATAAGTGAATTTTAGATGCTCGAAGACAGATTACTTTTGTGGAGATTCAAGCGCGGCAGCAGAGAAGCCTTCCGGCTTATCTACCAGAAGTACGCCGATGGTCTGCTGACGCTGGCGGCCAATCTGCTGAATGATAAATCGGATGCCGAAGATGTTGTGCAGGATGTTTTTATCTCGTTCGTGCGGTCCGTTGAAAGGTTCCGTCTTAGAGGAAGTCTAAAAGGCTATTTGGCGACCTGCGTCGCAAACCGGTCCCGTGATTATATCCGAAAGAACAAACGCCGGCAAACCTTGAAGGTTAATCGGGCAGAACAAGCGATAACGAATGTAAAGAGTCCGGTCCAATTAGTTATACGCAGTGAGGAGCTTCAAGAACTGAGCCGCGCGATTACGAAACTTCCGTATGAGCAGCGGGAAGCTATAGTGCTTCGACTGCATGGTGAAATGAGGTTTAAGACAATAGCCGGATTACAGAATATTTCAATAAAGACAGCCCAAAGCCGGTATCGTTACGGATTGGATAAAGTGCGGTCAATCCTGAATGGCGAGGTAAAAAAATGAAACCAGCAGAAGATATAGACAAACAAATTAAGAAACTGCGTTATAAAGCCGACGCCGAAACGCATGACAGGGTCTTTGGTAATGTTATGCAGGCGCTGGATGAA
>CAZZAX010000346.1:0-3142 GCA_964653075.1 uncultured Pirellulales bacterium | reverse complement strand
TGGTAATTTCTTGAGACGATTGTAAAGGCGCGTCAAAGAAATGATAATTAGCTGCCAAATTCTTATTTTTGCGATTATTAAGGTTTCACTATGTTAATTCAAAAAAACAGGGTGTTATGTTTATTCATTCTCACATTCTACATTCTTCTTTCTACATCGTGCGCGACAAATCAAAGGGGTTTTCCCTTCATCCTCCCAAAAGAGAAGCCCAACCGCAAACTAAGTGCTGCAATGGAACGTAACTATGATGCTTATTTGGCACCACGGCCAGAAGAGAATGAGCTTTATTCTCTATTTAAATATACCAAGTTAAAAGGCTTCGACTATAACGGTGGTGACGGAACCATAACGCGTCGTGATCCTTCAAAGGTTATTTTAGCCAATGGCAAGTATTATGTATGGTACACCCACCGTCATACACCTACACCTCCACAAGGTGCAAAAAACTGTAACGATACCATTCCTTCCAGCGATTGGGATTTAGCCGATATATGGTACGCCACCAGTGAAGACGGATTTACCTGGAAAGAGCAAGGCGTTGCTGTACCGCGTCCGCCAAAACCGAATGTAGGCTGGCGATCGGTATCTACTACAGATATTTTAGTTTGGAAAGGAAAATATTACCTCTATTACCAAGGCTTTATGGAGGCAAGTGGTAAACGTGGCGACGACTGCCCCGTAGCAGTTTCGTATGCCGATTCGCCCGATGGCCCCTGGACTCCGCATAATGAAATTGTAATTCCGAATGGAGCAGAAGGTGAATGGGATCAATACTCAATTCACGATCCATATCCTTTGGTGTATAAAGGTAAGATATACCTTTACTACAAATCGGATTTTGATGGAGATCCAAGATTGGTTCGAATGCAGGGATTGGCCATCGCCGACAATCCTTTAGGGCCTTTTGAAAAACACCCATTAAATCCTGTAATCAACTCGGGCCACGAAACAACCCTTTTCCCTTTTAAAGAGGGTGTTGCAGCACTTGTAATCCGTGACGGAAACGAACACTTTACTATACAGTACGCAGAAGACGGTGTTAACTTTAATATTGTGTCTATCACTTCACTTATGCCTAATGCTGCAGGACCTTTTATTCCGGATGCTTTTACCGACACAAAAGACGGCCGTGGAATAACCTGGGGAATATCACACTTTACCCACGTAGCAACCCGGGATAAAAACCACTCAGTTTTAACACGCTTCGATTGCGATTTAAGTTTGGATATTCACGATTCGACAATGAAACGTCCAGGTTATTTTTACGAGAAACCGGACTTCTATTACAAACACGGATTAAACAGGGAACAACGAAATCGAATTTTACAAGAAAACAAAATATTGAGAGGGGAATAACAAAATAGAATTTTCGGCAGGCTTGCAAATGGATTCCATATGCGGTTTCTGCTATCAGTATCATAGAATCAACGGAAAGGATGAAAGATGTCAAATCAACAAATCAGTCGTCGCAGGTTTATTGCAACAGCGGCATCATCGTTCGCATTCACATACATTCCCAAGTCTGTTTGGGGGGCAAATGAACGCTTTTATTTGGCGGGTATCGGTGTCGGGGGCAAGGGAGCAGGTGAAGTTAGGGATTTAACCCGGGCGGGCGGAAGGTTCGCAGCGTTTTGCGATGTCGACGATAAGAAAGCCGGAGATACGTATAAAAACTTTCCGGACGTGAAACGATACAAGGACTTCCGTGTTATGCTCGAAAAGGAAAAAGGCATCGACGCCGTCACAGTAAGCACGCCCGACCACACGCACGCGCTGCCATCCTTAATGGCTATGTCTTTAGGCAAACATGTTTACTGTCAGAAACCGCTGACGCATTCGATCTATGAAGCACGATTGATGACAAAAGCTGCCAGATACTACAAAGTGCAGACGCAGATGGGCAACCAGGCGCATGCCGGAGAACCAATTCGCCGCGGCGTCGAGCTCGTGCGGGCCGGTATCATTGGGCCGGTACGAGAGGTACACGCATGGACGAACCGCCCTATCTGGCCGCAGGGACAAAAGGCGCTGGAAGAGCGAAAACGTCTCGCCGGCCAACCAAAACCGGCCGACCTGGATTGGGACCTCTGGCTCGGCCCGGCGCCGATGCGCAGGTATAACGCCTGCTACGTACCGTTCAAGTGGCGCGGCTGGTGGGATTTCGGTACCGGTGCGCTCGGCGATATGGCTTGCCATATTATGGATATGCCATACTGGGCACTTGATCTGGGATCGCCACTGAGTGTAGAAGCCGAATCAGGCGGGCAAACCAGTGAGAGTGGTCCCGACTGGTCAACCATCACGTATATGTTCGCCCATCGCTCATCGGTGGGTGGCGGCAAGCTCGGCGGCGCCGTCGGCCCAAAGGCCGCGGTAAAGCAGCCCAGAGTTAAGTACGTCTGGTACGACGGCAGCAAGGACGGCAAGCAGAATGCGCCATACGACCTGCTCCAAGAGGCAACCAAAGAGGCCAGAAGAACCGACGCCGGCAGGCAGGTCGCTAAAACCGGCAGGAACAGGAAGAGAAAACCTCCGGCCATCGATGATCCGAGGAACTGGGACATGGTTATCGTCGGTGACGATGGAATGATGGCGTTCAAACGAAGCGCTACCGACTGGATGATCGTTACGCCCGATAGCCGCCTAAATCAGTTCGCTAACACCGCTAAGACCATCCGGCGTGTGCCCAACGAAGATGTTGAGTGGATGGAAGCCTGCAAAGGAGGACCAAAAGCGCTGTCCAGTTTCGATTACTCCGGGCGACTAACGGAAATGGTGCTGCTCGGCAATCTGGCCGTGCGCCTGGATAAAAAGATCAAGTGGGATGCGAAAAAATTGAAGGCGACAAACGCCCCCGAGGCCGACGAACTCATACGGCGTGAGTACCGCAGGGGCTGGGAGATTTCCTTACCGAGAGCAATTTCGCGGATTGGGTAATAATACCAAGGAACCAGTTTTCTAAGCTACCTTCCGGAGATTTTTTCGGTTCTTGTGAGAAATGGGCAGGTCAATATGCAATCCCAATGACCGAGAAAAATCGTTCGGGGCCCCAGATGTCCAAATTACCCCCCTGACTGCCCTAATTTGGCCATCTGCCCAAATGATTTTTCTCTCGGCCCAACCTCAAGGCCCCTATCTTTTC
>CAZZAX010000345.1:0-3209 GCA_964653075.1 uncultured Pirellulales bacterium | reverse complement strand
CCAGCGGCAAAAAGACAACCATTGTAGTCAGTGTGCTTGCAATGATGGCATTTGTGACCTCTTCAGTGCCATTGACGGCGGCATGCTCCAACAAGTCGCCGGATTCCCGCATTCGAAAGACGTTTTCGAGAACGACAATTGCATTATCAACGAGCATGCCGATTCCAAGAGCCAATCCACCCAGTGTCATAATATTAAGGGTTAAATTACCGAAATATAACAAGGCAAAAGTTGCAATGATTGAGACCGGAATTGCGGTCGCAATAACAATGGTGCTTCGAAGGTTGCGAAGAAATAAAAGCAGAATGAATACAGCCAATATCCCTCCATAAATTGCAGAAGAGCCCACATTTTTGATGGAACGTTGGATATAATCAGAGGTATCAAGAATAGAGGTTATATTAATTTGCGGTATATCACGATTGATGCGTTCAAGTTCCTCAAGTGCACCACGTGCAACCTCAACGGTATTTTTTCCTGATTGTTTATTGACCGAGAGCCGCATTCCCGGCATGCCGTTAACCCGGACAATCCTTGTAATCTTCTGCCATTTATCCTCTACGGAAGCGATTTCTCTCAATTGAATGGGCACACCCTGCCGAATCGCTATTACAGTTTCCTGTAGCTGCTTGAGGTCGGTATATTCGCCCGGTGTTCTGATAGTAATTTCAAAATTCCCCCTTTCGATGGTGCCCGCCGGAATGTTTACGTTTCCCTCTCGTATATGCCCCATGATCTCGTCAAGAGGTATTGCCAAAGCATTTATTTTGGCCGGGTCGAGATTAACATGAATCTCACGCTCCAAGCCTCCCCATATATCAACGGCAGCCACTCCGGGCACACGTTCAAGGCGATACTTTACCTGGTCTTCAATAATTTGCCGGGTCTGGACCTCATCGAGGTTACTATAAGCACCAAGAATTAAAATTGGGAAGCTTGCAAGGTCAAATTTACGAAGTGTGGGTCGGTCGGAATCATCCGGTAGGTGATCGATAATCCGATCCAAACGGTCACGAATATCATTCGCTGCAGCGTCAAGATCGGTTCCCCAACTGAAAGTTACCCTAACGGTACCCTGGCCCTCGACGGAAACGGATGTTACCTCATCTACTCCAGGCACTGCACTCATGGCTTCTTCGATTGGACGTGTTATAAGTTCCTCGATTTCCTCAGGACCGGCGTTTTCATAAGCACAGGAAATGCTAAGAGTCGGGTATGAAATATCCGGCATAAGATCGATAGGAAGCCTTAATAGTGAGATAGTGCCCATGAGGACAACAATCAAGACCACCATAATCGTGAATATTGGGCGATGGACAGCAAAGCGTGAGATTCTCATCGCGAATCTCCTGATCTGGTATTCACCGAAGCCGAATTAGATTTAATATCCATATTTTGAGGAATCTTTCCCGTGTCCTTTTTATCGGATATTATAATATCTGAACCATCCTCGAGAAGATGATTACCCAAAGTGACCGCAAAACCAGAAATCTCTGGTTCTATTACCTCAGCTAATTCGCCGTTTATGATACCTGTTTTTATGGGAATAAAACGAGCCTTGAGATTGTTCAGGTCAGCGATAAAAATCCCTTCTTCTCCCTCTCTTCTTACCAGAGCGGCGAATGGAACCAATGTGGCGTTATCATGTCTGGCGAACTCAATTTTTGCCCTTACAAACATTCCTGGCTTGAGCAACTGTTCAGGATTTGGGATTTCTATTTCTACTCTGGCCTGACGGGAGCTCTCTTTGAGCAGCGGGGCTATGCGTACAACACTTCCGGTGAATGTCTTGTCGGGATAGGCATCGGTAGTCACAACAGACTGTTGACCTACCTTGATCTTGTGATAATCCCTTTCAATGACGTAAACCACCGCGGTCAATGGGTTGTTTTCTAAAATGGAAACAATGGACTCATTCATCTGCAGTAGCGCTCCTTCATCCACAAATCTTTCACCAACAACTCTTGGCTCGTCACCGTTCTCCCAGAATGCCTGAACCTTGGTATAGGAAAGTCGAACATCAGCAGTTTTTAGGGCAGCTTCCCTTTGAGCCACCTGAGCAAGTGAAACTTTGAGTCTCGTCTGGCATGCGTTAAATGCTGCCTCGGATTCGTCTAATTCAGAAGCGGAGGCAATCTGTTTTTCACGAAGCGCCTTTGCCCTTTCATACTCACGTTTAGCAATGTCCAGATCACTGGTACAGTTTTCAGCATTTGCTTTGGTGACCTCTAATTCGGCCCTGGCCTGTTGTACCTGCTGGGTGAATTCTTCGTCATCAAGAATTGCGATTACCTGGTTTTGCTGAACTGTATCACCGATATTGACTAAGAGTTTTTTGAGCCAACCGGCCACCTTGGGTGCGACAATAAACTGTGACTTCGGTTGCAGAGAGCCAGTAAAAATTCCAATATCCCGGATTACATCTTTGAGAATCGGTTTGGTCTCAATAGCCACCGCGACAGCTGAACGATCGGCTCTTGTCTTAGTGGCAGAGGCAGTTATTCGTGTGTATGCTTGCCAGCCGATCAACGTAACAATTATAAGAACAAGCAGAAATGAGAAGAACTTTTTCATTTACGTCTCCGAGATTACTTCTTACGTACAAATAAGCCCGATTCCTAATAAGGATAATATAATAATTTTTTATGTGGTTCAAATCTTTTTTAAATACTATAACAATCGCCAGTTCTGAACAATAAAGAATTGAGGCATGATTTTGTAGCAGAATACATCAGCAGTGAAAATCTTTAAGGTTCCTGGACGTATTTCAAAAAAGGTCGAGCAAGTTAAACTATACAGAAAGTCACCTCTTTCAGGAGCTGGAAAACACCCTGATTTCCAGGGTTGAGTAGGCCGAGGGAATTTCACCCTCGGCCCCTCCGAGAACCGGACGTGAACCTCTCAGCTCATCCGGCTCCTATCATTCAAACCATAATAAAATGGTTCTGCTACGTCCAACGACTCCTCCTGTTAAACAGTTGGCCGATTGTCGGTAGCTGAATGACCGAGCCCCTTTGCTCGGCTGCCATTACAGCAGCTTCAACGCTACTACGAGCTCGCCCGCCCCTGTGCAACGCATCGATACTATCAGCCTCGCAGTTTCCCTGCTTGTGCTTTTTCTCTTAACATCGTTGCGACAGGTTCCCGCAGTTCAACGTCAGAGCCCGGATTAAGCTCACGCCACCTCTATGCCGGACGCCGCCTGGCCA
>CAZZAX010000344.1:0-3237 GCA_964653075.1 uncultured Pirellulales bacterium | reverse complement strand
TGATCTGTGATACACGGCCACACCAGTGGGAAACCTGGGGGAGCTTCTCGGCTGATGGCAACACCTTTTGTTTTTACCGGCATTGGTACGTTTATATCACTGAAAACACGGATCAAGGCTGGACAGTGCCTAAGCGTATAAAAAGTATTCCATACCAGACAGCGGGGTATTGCTGTCTGTCTCCGGATGCCAATAGTATCTACTTCATTCACATAGTCAATCCGCCCAAACACTACAATCCGGCTCGCTCCCAAAGAACGTCTGATGGATGGTCCACACCCCAAGAAATAGGACCACCACTAAGTTCTCCGGCAAAGCAGCTTGGATTGTCTTTAACAGCAGATAACAGTATCTACCTCTGTTCTAACCGGCAGCCAGACGGCCTGCGGTACTTTCCTTGCGTGAACAACACCTGGCCCCGGGCCATACGTATCGATGTGAATTACCCAGTGAGCGATCCGGGAATTGCCCCGGATGAGTCCTTTATGGTGTTCACCGCCATGAATCAACCGGGAGGTTATGGGGTGCGGGACCTGTACCTTACCCTGCGTTTACCGGATGGCACGTGGACCAAACCCCGGAATATGGGTCCTCGAATCAACTCTGCCTATTTTGAATACGGACCCCGGATCTCACCGGACAAGAAGTACCTCTTCTTCACCCGCGCTAACGGGTGGTGGGAGAATCCGTACCGCGACACGTCTGATATCTACTGGGTCGAACTCAAGGAATATCTACCCGAATCCTATAGATAGCCTGAAGGAATATCGAATAGGCAAATGGCCAATATAAAAAGGAGATATGTTATGAACCAAAGAAAGAGGCCTCCAGGATTGTGGATGGTTCCTTCTCACGATGCTGTTGGTCTGCCCCGGACATGAACCGCATGGCCATTGAGAAGGTTTGCGGTCAATTGAAGCATGAAATCTGGATAGCTGACAGCGGCTTTAAGTAAAAAACAGAAACATAAAAAAACATAGCAATACAAGAGAAACGAAGAAAATAAAGTATGTGAATTGATTTAATGTTGCTTGCAAGGGCTGGTGAGTCAATCGATTTCGGCAACAGCCTCACCAGCCCGGATCCGGCTCCGAGCGGTCGATTTGCGCGCCCGGAGATAAGGATATGATTATTCTAACGCAAATCAGACAGGATGGCAAGAATGAAGACGATGGGAATGTGGCAAATTGCAGTAATGGCGGGGATGGTACTTGTGCTGGTCGGGACAGGACAAGTGCAGGGAGATTTCAGGTTCGCCGAACCAGCTAACCTCGGGTCAACAATCAACACTTGGGATTCCGAGTACGACCCGGACATCTCCACCGACGGGTTGGAGCTGTACTTTCAATCCCCTCGTTCCGGTGGCTACGGTGACTATGATATTTATGTCGCAACGCGAGCAACAACCGATGACCCGTGGTCGGAACCGGTGAATCTCGGCCCAATTATTAACAGTTCCGGCACGGAGTTCGGGCCGAACATCTCCGCTGATGGCCTTAGCCTGTACTTCAACTCCAGTCGCCCCAGCGGCTCAGGCCAAAATGATCTCTATGTTACAACACGTAAAACAGTGCTTGACCCGTGGGGCGAGCCGTTGAATCTGGGCCCTATAGTCAATAGCTCATTTCACGATGTGAATCCTAACATCTCGGCCGACGGCTTGTCGCTATTTTTCTCCGATTGGGACGGTCACGGTCAGCCACCCAGACCCGGGGGATGTGGAGAGTGTGATATTTGGATGACTCAGCGGGCCTCTCTGTCAGAGCCCTGGAGTAGTCCATTCAATCTCGGGCCTCAACTCAATAGTCCATTGGTCCAAGGTGCACCCGACATCGCTAATAACGGCACGGTGCTGTTCTTCAGCGGCTATTTCTCCGGCGCAGACTGGGACCTATGGTTTGCAAGACAGAACATCGACGCAACCTGGGGTATTCCTATAAATCTTGGTCCGCTCGTCAACAGCGACTCTGATGCAGACCTTTGTCCCTGCATTTCAGCCGATGGGCGCATGCTCTACTTTTCTTCGTTTCGGCCCGGTGGCAAAGGAAATTCGGACATTTGGCAGGTGCCGGTCATACCCATTGTTGACCTCAACAGTGACGGGATAGTTAATTCCGTTGACATGTGTATAATGGCCGATCACTGGGGATAGAACGAGCCGTCATGTGATATTGGCCCGACACCGTTAGGAGACGGCATAGTAGATGACTATGATTTGGCAGTCCTTGTCGATCATCTGTTCGAGGAGACTCTACCGCCTGAATTGCTTGCCTACTGGAAGCTTGACGAGATAGAAGGCAATATCGCTTACGACTACACCGGTAAATACGACGCTATCCTCAATGGCGACCCGCAGTGGCAGCCGGCTGATGGTAAGGCAGCCGGAGCGCTGCAATTCGATGGGATAAATAACTACCTTAGCACCGACTTTGTATTGAACCCGGCAAATGGCCAGTTCAGCATATTTGCCTGGATAAAAGGTGGCGCCCCCGGGCAAGTGGTCATAGCTCAAACAGATGGCGTAAATTGGCTTTCTGCGAATTCATCTGAAGGCAGCTTAATGACGGAGTTGAAAGGCTCCAGGCGCTCCACAGGGCCATTGCTGTCACAGATGCTAATCACCGACGGCAACTGGCATCATATAGGCCTTGTGTGGGATGGTTATTTTAGAATACTCTATGTCGATGGTATTAATGTAGCCAAAGATGAGCAGAACATTTTAGAAGGCAAACAAAGCGGTCTCTACATTGGCGCCGGCGTAACTCTTGAGGCAGCAAGTTTCTTCTCCGGCCTGATTGATGATATCCGCATCTACGACGTAGCCATGAGAACAGAGCAAATAGAGGCCATAGTACGTTAAGAAGTATCTAAAAAAACAATGTCTTTGGAATACTCGCGGGAATGGGGCCCATCCGGGAATTACCCCAGATGAGTCTTTTATGGTATTCAACTCCATTCGACCGGGAGGACTGGGCGGAACGGACCTGTACTTAGCCCTGCGACGGCCGGATGGTACCTGGACCGAAGCTCGGAATATGGGTCCTCGAATTAACTCTGGGTATTTTGAATTCGGAGCGAGAATCTCACCGGACAAGAAATACATTTTCTTCACCCGCAGTAACGGGTGGTTTGAGAATCCATATCGCGACACGTCTGATATCTACTGGGTTGAACTCAAGGAATATCTACCCGAATCCCAATGACTCCAATTTGATGGCAGGTAAAAAGGTTAATGGC
>CAZZAX010000343.1:0-3243 GCA_964653075.1 uncultured Pirellulales bacterium | reverse complement strand
GCGTATCAGGAGAAAAATAGCATGAGAATGTTCCCTGCAACGTTAGCACAGTCTCCAAGTTTTCGCCTATTTTCTTCAACCGTATAGGGAATCTGGCGTAGTAGGGCATCGCAAAGCACTTGGCTGATTTTCTGAAAGCCCGTTCGGCGTGTCCGAATAGGCGATCCCAAAGGCCGCCATGACCAATCCGAATCGCACCGGGGACACCTTGCTGGATATGGCTGCGAGGCACTTTCAGCTGTCGGCGGATTCCCTCGATGCATTGGAGGGACGTAATACAGGAAGCCATTACCACCGCCCAGTTGAACTCGACCGTCTTCCGCAGAGTATCGGGCTGAACGCCAAGCTCGGCGGACGTTGTCTTGTGTCCATTGTCTGCTAGTGGGAACGATCCCTTGCAGGGCTGGCCAGAATACCGCATAACTTAAATAACTACGCTCGAAGCTCACAGCATCGGCAGATGCTTCAAGGTTTGGATGTTCGGGGCTTAGGAACCACTCGTTAGGATTTTGACCATCCTGACGATATCCACCGTAGAATATCTCCCCACATGATTCACAATAAAGCAGTTCTAAGACTCGTGCACCACAATCGCATGTAAGACGAGGCACATAATGCAGGCGCCCCGCTGGACAATAGTTCGCTCTCGGAGCAGCAAGGGTACAATGCGGGTCTGTGCAAATCCACATTCCCTGTAAGTTGCGGAATAACAAGTGGGCACGCATAACAATAGGAGCTTCACCTCTTTCGCTTCGTGCTTGTGAAAAGGCTGTGAGTAATCCGCTTACAGCTTATAGGGCTTCGTTAGCAGGAAGTTCTGGGAAAAGAGAGCATGCGACTTCGTCTGGAGTTCGAGGCATGGATTTGGTTAAGTCATCGGGGGAGGCGCAGGCCACACGAAGTGCATCTGGTGCCTGAATATGTTCAATCGCAGATGCAACTGTCTGTTCAGAAGAAGTGCTCTCTGGCACATAGGGACCACCGACATTCGAATTAAAGCTTTCGGCTGCTGACTCGACAATATCCCCATCAGCAGCATCAGCAGCCAGCTGAAGTTCCCTGAATGCATTAGAGCAGCCTGAGATTACATGGATGGCATTTGGATCTGGCCGATCAATTTCTCCGCTTATGACTCGAAATCTGTCTTGGCTCCGACCAAAGAAACCCTGTAAATAGTCAAGACCAGAAGGATCATCTTCGAGTGATGCACTTGAGGCAATGATGCGCAGCTGGTTGGAATCTGGGGTTACGCTAAGCCGATTGTACAAAGCCCGTAGAAGATAAGCGACCTCAGTGCCGGCCGTGCCACGGTATGTATGTAGTTCATCCACGACTAGGTGAAACACATGTGATGGATCCGCTTGCAACCACTCCCTGGTTTGGTTAAAGATCGGTGTTTCGACTTCGCGCATGAGCATGATGTTTAGCATAACATAGTTCGTCACAAGGATATCCGGTGGATTGTCTTGCATGTCCCAACGAGACCACATTTCGCTTCCATCCATACTCTGGAAAAAGCGTTCGGCCAGTGTCCCCGCTACACGCCTTGCATCCTGATCAATACTAGTAAGTTCCTCTCGCAGTCGTCCGGCGCGTCTCGGAGTTCTAGCCCCAGAAGTCGTAGTACGGCCCTTGTATCGACCGAAGTAGAACCGATTACCACTTCGATTATCGTCAAGCCAGGAGCGCACCGACGGACTATCAAAGCCGCCACGTAGACGGGCCAACTGATCTTCCACCAGTGCGTTAAGGGGGTACAAAATCAGTGCTCGCATTGCGCTTGCGCGTGTATCGTGGTTGCGTTGTCTAATCCGAGGGGCCCAGACGCGCCTCTGTCCCCGTGTAGTATAATGGCGCCACCAGTCCCATTGATTATCACGGTCTCGCGGCCGTGTCCAATTGGTCGACTCAAGAATAAGCGATGCAGCGATCGGTAGAAGAAAACACTCTGTCTTGCCGGACCCTGCTCCAGTCGTGATTATCATGTCTCTGCCTCGAACGACAGATTCCTCGAGCGAGACTTTTTGGTGAATATATGGCCTCTGCTGTGAAGGGAACAATCCAAGCGCGACAAACTCGATGAACTCATTGACAATATCTCTCGGCCAGCTTGCACTTGGGCCCAAGAGTCTCTGGGCTATATTGCTCAGCATCTCGTCGCATTTTCTATAGGCTGGTATAACCTCAAGTAATGGTTGACGGTAGATACGGCCGTCTCGATTAAGCATCTCCCTTCGCTCTTGGACAAGGTCGGGATACCGTAAGTCAAAAGGGCTATCGAGATACCTGAGGTACGTTTCACGTAAACTGTTAAATACCGTAAAAGGATTTCTCATATCAATTTTTGCCTCAACAATTCTAGAGCATTATAAGCGATTTCCTTAGGGATGTTGCCATACTTCAATTTTCCTTCTTCAATCGCTGGGATAAGTTCTGTGCATAGTGTTAATGCCCGGTCTATCAAGAGTGGTGGTCGGCATGAGACGGGCACAGATAGGATTTTGTTCTTCGAGTCGTATGAAACAACGTGCCTACGCTTCCTACGAAGCACAACATATTTTCCAACCTGCACAGGTACCTTATACGTCCGTTCGCTGTGACGGAGATAGTAAATAAAGCGATACCGTATATCGATTCTGAATAGACCAAAAGTAGAGACTCTTGCCTCGTTTGCAGTAGACATAGTCCATCCTAGCCTACTTGATGAGAAGCGACTTACAGTCCAGTCTTCGCCAAATGGCATTTCTGCCAATGTTCGGAGTTAGAGGTCGTCGATAGGGGGTGATGCAGCCAGCAACACATGTGCAGCATCGTACTGATAAAAAAGCCCAGCTGATTGTGCCAGTTGCTTCAACTGATCTTGGTTATCCCCCAGAATCCGCACTCGGTCGGGACATTCAGACTGGATTGTACTCTCCAACCTTGCATTGGCCGCGATGCTCTCAATCCGAACTATAACCTCTGGGATTCTCGCTCCACAAAGTATACCGACTGCACCAGCGCCCTTACTATTTGCTGCCAAAGTGGGTGGTACAATTCGCCAGCCTGTTGGGAAGCCACTTCTGAAAAACTCAGCGTGCCCCAAACGTTCGAGATTGAGTCTTAAGCTATGATGGATGCTGAGGCTACCGCTCTCAGTAGCTTCTTCAGGCAAATTAATGCTGCACTCATTTGAATCATTTAATATTTGGTGGCCGTTCAGGTCCTTATGTTGGCCTGAGGCAGAAGTGATGGAGTAGGAGT
>CAZZAX010000342.1:0-3301 GCA_964653075.1 uncultured Pirellulales bacterium | reverse complement strand
ATGATTGTAAATCATTATTTAATATAAAGTTACGTATTTTACAGAAGGCTTAAACAAAACAGAGAAAGGAGAATTATAATTTGTTGATTTATTTTCTTAAAAAATATTTGCGCTTTTTAACTTCCACTGTTAGAATGCTTCCTTGTCAGTCGCTATTGGTAGCCACTTATCCTAAATGGGAAGGAGGTTATCAATGGCAGTAGAAAAGGTTGGTATTTATCGTAAGTGGTTGGAGCCTGTACCAAAAGGAAAAAATGGTAAGCCTATTCCGAAATCACAGTGGGTCAAAAAACGACGACATCGCTGGATTGTAAGATGGTACGGCACCAACCGCAAAAAATATGGTAAGGTTTTTAGGCTAAGAAAGGAGGCCGAAAAATACGCATTAGAATTGCAGGCTCAGGTCAATTTGGGCAGAGCAGATAAGCCCAGGAAAGTGACGATGCACGAGTTCATCGGTGAACACGAGAAAGTCATGAAAGGGCAAGTAGCATATGCTACCTTGAAAGACCAGTTGAGAGCTCTTAGGTTCTTTGAAAAGTCTATAGGCGAGTCATTTATTTTGTCTAAGGTTAAACCACACCATGCCGAGGCTTTTGTCGCTCAACGTTTGTCGACCATTCCGAGCGTTGCTACGGTGAATAAGGACATCCGCACTTTAAAGCGAATTTTCAACCTGGCAATAGAGCCGAGGGGATACCTGGCTGAAGGACAGAATCCATTTGCCAAGATCAAGGAACGCAAGACAACTGAGAACGAAATACGCTACGTTAAAGTTGAAGAGTATCACAAATTGATGAGAGCAACAGAGAAAATTTGGTGGAATGCTCTGTTTTCATTAGCATATGGCAGTGGTTTAAGACGCAACGAAATACTTCACCTGACCTGGGCAGACATTGACTTCGAAAACCAGCGAATCAAAGTCAATGCTAAGAAAGGCACCGAAGACATCCTTGAGTGGGATCCCAAAAATCGCAAGAATCGCATTGTGCCGATGTCCGATGAGAGTTCTCAACTTTTGGTTAACATTCAGGTTCAGGCCATAGAAGGCCATCCCTATGTTTTTGTTTCACCCAAGCGTCTTGAGCATATAAAGGGACGCCAAAAGATTGGTCGGTGGAATCCGAGGTCCGAACTGATCAATAATTTGACGAGAGATTTCAATGTGATTCGCCGCAGGGCGAATGTGGCAGAGTGTACCATTCACGACCTCAGGAGATCAGCTATCACCAATTGGGCCCAAAGCTTGCCAATCCAGGTTGTTCAGACGCTTGCCGGGCATTCCAATATAGCAACAACGAAGAAGTATTATCTCGCTGTGAGGTCCGAAGATTTTCTCGCAGCAGGTGAATTGTTGAATAGCATCTTGGCAAAAACTGAGAACGATTGACACTAAATTGACACCATTGTGCATTTTCGGCTGTTTTTTGCTACCAAAGGACTTGACAAGATGAATGTGAACCTGTTAATATCAAACAACTTACGGGCAGGTAGCTCAGTTGGTAGAGCAACGGACTGAAAATCCGTGTGTCGGCGGTTCAAATCCGCCCCTGCCCATTCATTAAGTCTTTGGCTGCCAGGCACTTACGCTTGGCAGCTTTTTTGATAAACTCTTGAAATTAGCCATTTGCGTCACTTTTGCGTCAGTCGGAATACGTCCTCACCAGAATCTCGTTCAGCCACTTGCTCGCAGACTGGAGATCCTCAGAACGTACAGCCAGATAATATTTCCTCGTTGTTGCTATATTGGAATGCCCGGCAAGAGTCTGAACTACCTGGATCGGCAACCTTTGAGCCCAATGGGTAATAGCTGACCTACGAAGATCGTGCAGGGTGCACTCTGCCACATTGGCTCTACGGCGAATCACATGAAAATCCCTGCTTAGATTGTTTATCAAAGCTGACCGTGGATTCCATCTTCCGCTCTTGCGGCGTTCTTTTATCCTCTCAAAACGTTCGGGAGAAACGAAAATATACGGATGACCTTCCGGTGCCTGGGCTTGGATATCTGCCAACAATTGAACAGTCTCATTTGAGATCGGGACAACACGATTCCTTCTGCTTTTCGGCTCCCATACCCACTACCTAATGTCAGTGAGCCACAGGACAGACTGGATTCATTTCTCGTAAACGATGGCAAAGGCAAATAACCCGGACCAAAAGGCAGAGGGTGTTTTCTGGCCGATATCCCATGAAAAGCTTCATGAAGACAACAACGATGAATTGAGGCAGCCATAACAGCGAAATTCAAAAAAAACGAAATATAGCAATTTCAGGTTAGATTTGTTATACTAATGAAATCAAGAGGCTCAGCAGCGCGAGTAACTACACTAAATTGAGAATCTCCGCTATGATTGAGTTTCATTGTAAAAACTGTGGTCAGAAACTCAGTGTTCAAGACCAGCACTCAGGTAAGCAAGTTAAATGCCCCAAGTGCGACAGTGTCAGTTTTGTACCTGATGCCTCGATCAAGATAAAGTTCCACTGCAAGAACTGCGGCCAGAGCATTCGTGTTCCTCAAATTTACGCCGGTAAAAAAGGCAAATGCCCGAAATGTAAGAATCCTGTCGTTGTTCCCTCTCTCAAGAAAGAGCCGGCTGATGGTGCCGGGACTGTCAGTGTTGTATGCTCAATGTGCAATGAGGCCGTACAAGTCCCGGAAGTTTCGATAGAACAAACCATAGAATGTCCCGAATGCGGCAGCTATATCGAAACCTCATCCAGGGCCGCCCAAGGCGAGTCCGATGCCTCAGCCGATGAAGACCTCTATGAAGAGGAGACTGAAGAATACGAGGAGTCTGTGGGTGTGGATAGACGCATCATAGTTGGCATTGCTGCTACGACTGCGGTTGTGATTGTAGGGCTCATTATTCTGGTAGCCGTTCTTCGGTCTTCCGGATCGCGACCGGCCGAAAGACCTGAGGGGCTGCGAACTCAACAGCAAGTCGCCGATACAGATTCACGGCCCCAGCCAGTCACTTCCGATACCCAGCCAACAGAACCAGTTGTGCAAGAGCCTCCAAAAGAAGATGCTTTACCAGAAGAGCCAATTGTGCAAGAGCCTCCAAAAGAAAGTAGTTTATCAGAAAAGTCGGTTTCTTTGGAAGGAAACATTGAAAACACTAAGATAGCTTTTAATACAATTCGAGATGGAAATAATGAGATTTATGTAATGAATGCTGATGGAAGTGAGTGGAGACGGTCTTTGTAAAGCTAAAAATAAAAAATATATATTCAAGTTTTTAACATTGATGCCTGCGTCAAAAGTCAGATAGTTCACAGTACAGAATCGTTGGAATTT
>CAZZAX010000341.1:0-3338 GCA_964653075.1 uncultured Pirellulales bacterium | reverse complement strand
CTCCTACTCCATCACTTCTGCCTCAGGCCAACATAAGGACCTGAACGGCCACAAAGAACGGGCCGAGTAGAGGGTGAACCTCCTTAATTCATTTTTCTTAATTATCCTCCTTTATTTCTTTTACTTTGTCTTATTTTTATACAAGAAAAAAGACGGTAACAAAACTTATCCTTAATCCAGTTGTGTCGATAATGACTGACGGATTTGCATAAACAAACTGGTAAACTCCTTTGTAATTGTGTTTCTTGGCCGGGGCAGTTCTACATCGAATTCACGTACAACCTTGCCAGGTCTTTCGCTTAAGACCAGCACCTTTTCACCCAACACCACGGCTTCATCGATATTATGAGTTACAAATAATATTGTCGTTCGATTTTCCTGCCACAACTCGGTCAACATCTGCTGAAGTTCTCTTCTTGTAGAATCATCCAGCGCGCCGAATGGCTCATCCATAAGCAGCAGTTTGGGTTGTATGGCCAGGGCCTGGGCAATCGCCGTTCTCTGGCGCATCCCGCCGGAAAGCTCATACGGATAAGTATTTTCGAAGCCGTCAAGACCCACTTTGGAAAGTAATTTCAGAGCCTTGTTCTTTCTTTTATTTCGCCCGATGCCCCGCATCTGTAATCCGAAAGACACATTGCCCAAGGTGCTGCGCCAGGGAAACAACGTATAGTGCTGGAACACGTATGCAACACTGTCACCCAGATGCAAATCCTCGCCAAGACACAGATGCCCGTCATCCGGACTGTCCAGCCCGGCTATCAGATTCAACAATGTTGTTTTGCCGCATCCGGTTGCGCCTACAAGAGTGATAAACTCACCTTCCCGGACGAGAAGATTCAAACCTTCTAGCGCTCGAATCTTCTCACCTGAATCCGAATAAAAGGTTTTACTTATATTATTCAGTTCCAGCACAATGGAGGATTCTCGAGAGTTTTGTTTGGTTTGTTCGTCTATCACCAGTCTAAATTTCCTTTCCCTGCCAGCGAACGACACTTGACATAACCTTGCGCATCCCACAACAAAGAATAGCACCTAAAATACCGATAATGAACATTGCCGCAATTACAATATCCATTGCCGAATTATCGGAGGCATATATAAGCAGATATCCTAAACCACTGTAGCTGCCTGTCATCATTTCGGCTGCTATTATTACGAACCAGCACAGGCCGAGTCCCTGTCTCAGTCCGGTCAGAATCATTGGCATTGCGGCCGGCAGATACACATGCAAAAAGACCTGCCTTCGTTTTGCTCCGAGTGTTTGCGCGAGTAATACATAGTTTCGCCGCACCGCCGCAACACCATCAAGTGTGTTGGTAAGCACCGGGAAAAACCCCCCAACAAAAATGACGAAAATCATCCCCAATTGAACCTGGTCGAAAATAGAACGGTTGTACGCAACGCCGAACAACTGCGGCAGCGTTTTCAATTTGAAAACCACAATAGCAAAAGGAAGCCACGCAATTGGACATAAAGGGCGTAAAAGTTCGACAATTGGTTCGATAGCGTTGCGAACAAAGCGTACAGAGCCCATAATTATACCAAGCATCACACCCACCAATGCAGCCAATGAAAAACCTATCAGTACCCGCAACAAACTTACAAGCGTATTGCTTAAGAGTGAACCGGATGCGTAGTGGTCTCGCAGCGGATGTGCGAGCTGTTCAACAACCTTTGTCACCGGAGGAAAAATCCACGGCTGATTAACGTTTCTGGCTGAGATTTCCCATATCGTGAGCAATATAATGGGTATGATAACCCAGCCTAAAACGTTTGGTCGATTATGTGATTTATTAATTTTCAGCTCTTCTTTGCGCAAGTTTTTTCCTCGCCGATTCCAATAAGGACAAATCGTATGCTGCCAGTGACACTTCATCAGGTTTAAGCCCCTGCAGCTTGTCTCTAAAAATATCTAATCCGTTCATAGCCGCCATCCATTTGCCCATCGTCTGGTACCATTGCTCAGACGGTTCCATAGAATAGCCGCTTGTCGGAATGCTCATCCGCTCTACAGAGTCACTGGTCCCTATCCACCGCACAGCAGAGACCACAGCACTTTTCAGGTCACTATTGATAGTTTCATTGGCCTGTAAAAACAGCACAAGCAAATCCACGATTGCCTCGGATTTGTTTTTCAGCGCTCTCGTGCCGGCTGCAATACAACAACACGGATGATTACGAAATTTTCCAGGCGGCAGCTCTTCGAGGTCACAAACAATTCTTCCTATACTTTTTTCAACTGCAATTGCAGGAAAAGGATTATTGCCCGCATAGCCGTCGATTAAACCACTACCCAAAGACACATTTAATTTGCTGCCGCCGTTGACGTTTACCATATGAACCTGCAAATCGGTTTGCGAAAGGTCACCTCCAAAGGTTATACCTTCGTGTTTGAGAGCTTCCTCAAATATAATCTTGGCTACGGCCATGGGATTTTTATAGCCGATACGCAGGGGTTTTTCTGTTGCTTTGGCTACTGCAACAAATTCTTCCCAGTTTTCAGCTTTAAAATCAGGCCTGACTACAAACATGTCACCTTTATAGTGCAGGGGCGAAATGAGCTTTACGGGAGCACCGCTGTCAACCGAAGCAAGCACCGGTGCGACTCCACCGAAACCGACCTCAATAACATTTTGAGCAAGAGCCGTGGGCATCTTCGAACCTCCGCCGACTTTCACGATTTCCAGGTCGGCAATTTTCCTGTTGTTGTCGTACAGCTCATAGAATTTGCGGTCTTCTATGACCTTTACATTTATTTGACTTTGTTTTGCATATTGAGAGGCATTATCCAGGGCAACAAACAAGGCTGTGTGATGGTCGTGGCCGACATGACCGAGCTTTATCGTAACCGGCTCCGACTGCCCCGGCGCAGCCTCTTTTTGTTTACAGCCGGTCAGAAAAACTGCAAAGATGAGTAGAAAAGCGAATAAGCATATGCACTTTTTCATAATTAAGCCCTTTCAGATTTATTTTTATTAACTACAGATTGTAAATAATGTCCGATTTACCATCTGCGGAAAATTTTGAGGACAATTCCAAGCCTGTCTCTATCCGTAAATGTGGAGTCAAGATTTACAGGTACGCCGGCCTTGAACGACCATCCTTTTTTGAATTTCCAAATAAAACCCGGGATTATATCGTTACGGTGTCCGCCGCTTTCTTTTTGAAAGTAGTTATATTCGATTACCGGCCATAAATTCGGATATGTACTCAGAAGTAATGCAGCATTAATCTCGCCCACTTCGATATCCTTGTCTTCACTCCAGGTATAGCCCGGATTGAAGTGCAAAGAAAAATCTTTCCATGCTTTTGAAATTTCAGTTGTTATTTTATAA
>CAZZAX010000340.1:0-3385 GCA_964653075.1 uncultured Pirellulales bacterium | reverse complement strand
AAAACAAACCCAATCAAACCCAATACAAAGCCAATTCAAACCCAATTCCCGAAAGCCCAAAAATGAACGTAAATATCTATTATACAAAGGCATATAACAATGAAACCGCCTCAGGCTCCGGAAAAAACAAACCCAATACAAACCCAAACAAAGCCAAACTAACAAATTTATCCACAAGGGATAATAAATCATCAATCTATCCCCGCGGGTTAATCGATGTGCCCTTATGCTTTTATGCACTTATGTTCTTAGCACTTTTTCCCCGAAGTTTAAGCCATTATTCACTTGATTATATGGCTCGATGGGCGGTAGAATACCTGTGTTGTATGTCTCTTGTAAAAAACAAATGTAACTCGCATATAAGGAGGAATCAAAATGCAGACTAATAACAACTGCTCCAAATCCGGTTGTCCCTTCATGTTTAATCGTAGGCGCTTCCTGACAAGTGCTGGCTCTATGGCGATGGCTGCTAGGATAGGCATGCTCGATTTTGCATCTTCGCTTTTCGCTGCTCAGCCGAGAACACCCGGCCAACCCCTCGTCCGCGTTGTATTTGTACGCCCCGACGTTGACAGCTACTGGATGGGCTGGCCCGGCGCCGCCTACGACATCAAGGCCCGCCAGCGACAATACACCGAAATACTCAACTCTGCCGCCGAGGAGTTCCGTGTCCGCCTCGACATCAACCCCAAACCTCTCCATAACGAAAGCGCTGTCAACACCTGTCTTGAAAAGCTCAACAATCAGCCGCCCGACGGGCTTGTCGTCGTCAGTATGAGCCTCAATCAATCCTGGCCTCATATTAACAACATCGCCAAAAACCGCGGCAAAGTCCCGACCATTGTCTTCAGCCCGATGGGTACTTCCTTCACCGGCCATCTTCAGGGAACACGAAATATAGACGGCGTTTATGTCGCCGCCACGCAGGACCTCGACTGGCTCAATTTTGGAATAAGAATGTTCCGGACGATGTGGGATATGAAAAATTCACGCCTCTGCATTGTCCGCGGTGACAAAACAGAGGACAAAAAGCTCAACGTCATCGGCACAACACTCCACTACATCCCCCGCGCCCGCTACCCGAAAGAGTTCAGAAAGGTTGGAACGAGCGATGAAGTCCGTGAGCTCGCTGATTACTATACGAAGAATGCTAAGAAAATCGTCGAGCCGACTAAGCAGGACATCATAAACACAGTGAAGAACTATGTCCTGGCAAAACGTATTATGGCCGCCGAAAACTGCCAGGGCATGTCTGTCGATTGCCTGCCTTTGGTTCAGAATCGATTGATTCCCGCACCGCCCTGTATAGCCTGGCTGCGGCTAAATGATGAAGGCTCAGTCGGCGCCTGTGAGGCCGACTGGAATGCGGCTATCTCACTACGGCTGACGAGCCTTCTGTTTGACAGGCCCGGCTTTATGCAGGACCCCGCCCCAAACACCGTAAATAACACCCTCATGGGCGCACACTGCTCCTGCCCGACCAGGCTCGACGGCTTCGACAAACCGCCCGCTCCTTTTATTCTCCGCAGCCACTCCGAATCCATGATCGGCGTTGCGCCGCAGGTTCTCTGGCGCGAAGGTCAAAAGGTAACCATTATGAAATTCCAGGGCCCTGAATCTATTATCCTCGGCACTGGCCGCATGCTCCGCAACATTGATACCCCGCCCGCCGGGGGCTGCCGTACCTCCGTCGAGCTTGAGCTGGACGATGTGCCCGACTGCCGCGACACAAAAGGCTTCCACCAACTTTTCATATATGGTAATCTCGAGCGGCCGTTCAAGGCGTACTGTCGGCTCGCCGGGATAAAAGTCGTCCACATCTAAGACAGGAGAATGTATGAAACGACGTGACTTTCTAAAGGCCGTCGGTTTCGGTGCCGCGGCGCTTGTAACACCCGGATGCGCTCAAACTCCGCATCGTATCACACAGAACAAAAAGCCGAACATCATCTATATAATGATAGATGAGCTTGGCTATTTCGAATTGTCCTGTATGGACAACAAATACATCGAGACTCCGAACATCGACCATATGGCGACTGAGGGCATGCGCTTTACACAGGCGCTGGCCGGAGGCCCGGTATGTGCTCCGACCCGCTGCGCCCTGATGACGGGCCGGCACACCGGCCACTGCACCGTTCGTAAAAACAGCCAGGTCTGGCCTATGCGTGCCGAAGATGTAACCGTCGCCGAGGTACTTAAAAAGGCCGGCTATGCAACAGGTGGATTCGGAAAGTGGGGCTGTGGAGACCGCGGAACTACCGGCGTCCCCGAAAAGCACGGCTTCGATATCTTTTTCGGCTATTACAACCAGACCCACGCACACTCGTTCTTCCCGAACTATCTTGTCCGAAACGGAGAAAAAGTTCCACTCGAAGGCAACACCGGCGATTACTACGAAGGAACACAATTCTCACACTATCTGATATTCGATGAATCCGTAAAGTTTATTCGTGAAAAAAAAGACAGGCCGTTTTTCTGCTACTGCGCATGGACTCCCCCGCACGGCCGCTGGGGTATCCCGGAGGACGAACCTGCCTGGCTCCAGTTCAAAGATAAGCCTTGGTCCGGAGTCCCTAAAGACGCGAAAGTGTATGCCGCAATGGTGAAAATGGTTGACCGCCAAATCGGGCAGATTTTCGAACTGCTCAAAAAGCTCGAAATAGACGAAAACACAATTGTCTTCGTCTGCGGCGATAACGGCGGCAGGGGTGGATTTAATAATTTCTTCGATCCCAACAGATATTTCCGGGGCCAGAAAGGAAATCTGTACGAGGGAGGCCTGCGCATCCCGATGTTTGTACGCTGGCCCGGAAAAATCAAGCCGGCTTCAGTGAGCGACCATTTGTGGTATTTCCCCGATGTAATGCCGACCCTGGCCGAGCTCGCCGGCGTCGAGCCGCCGGATAATATCGACGGTATATCAATCGTCCCGACACTCCTGGGCGAAAAGGCCGCAGGGCGAAAACAAAAAATGCACAGGTTCCTATACTGGGAGCACCAGCAGCAGGTCGCGGTACGAATGGGTAACTACAAGGCCGTCAAGCCCGGTAGGAATAAGCCGTTCGAATTATACGACCTCAGCAAAGACATCAGCGAAAAGAATAATATTGCCGGTGAGCACCCCGACCTCTTGAACCAAATGAAAGCCTATGCAGAGCAGTCACACACCGAAAACCTTATCGGTGACGTCCTCGATACGGAAAAAAGATTCAAGGGACATAAGTACCGCTAAAAGGCTGATATCTACCGGCCGTTTTTATATATGTGCACGGCAATGTCATCGGTAAACGCCGGCAGCCGGACCGATACGGCGCCATTCTCTACAGCAAGCCGGTGTGTTTTCAGCACACCTTTGTCCGGCTTGACGATATCCATTCTGTAG
>CAZZAX010000339.1:0-3415 GCA_964653075.1 uncultured Pirellulales bacterium | reverse complement strand
TATTTGATGTTGCATGCGTCGCTTGGTGCCGTCAAAATACCCCTGAACGGCTACCTATGTTTTTTATCTGCGTTGAATGCCTTGTTGGTCATTTTTATTGTTTTGCGACAAACTGAAGAAATTCCCTAACCTTCCCTTTATCTTTGAACGATCCCTCTACTCGATCTCCGTTCGAAAATACAATGAGGACTTCATATTTTCGAAAATTACTGCAAACCTCGTTAAGCTGATGTTGATCCAAGAACTTAATTGCATTGTCGATTGTCGTAAACTCGTTCGACCTGCCATAAAGCGGAATGACGACAACCTTCTCGACTATACGTTCCAATCGTTGGCCGAGCGAAGCTATGAATTCGTCTAATTGTTTCTGGTTTAACCTAACAATATGCTTTTTGATCTTCTCTAACTTCGATTGTGATGTCGACTCTATTTTCTTTACGCATTTCCGAAAGGCTGCATCTGGAGTTGTTTCATCGAAAGCGATATTGATCTTTTCCTGAGCAAAGGCATCAACTAATGTTTGATATGGGAAGTAAAGCACATGAAAACCAAGGGAACGTAGCTGCTCAAGAGATCCTTCAGTGAAAACACCTGATAGAACAGCACCGAGAAAAGGATTAGACCACCTATACTTTTCGGCCAGAGGTAGAATAGCTCCCTGGATTTCCTGAGCCTTGTTACGAGAGTGCTTCGTGTACCGACGCCAAGCTACCTCAATAAACGCTACGGGGATACCAATTATCGTGTCAGTACCATCTTTCTCAAAAACATAGTCGAGATCGTGAACATTACCATAGGGATCTTCCCAAGTCACCTTCTTTCCCTTCCTCGCTTTGCGAGGTTTCTTCTGATAGTCCAGATACAGTTGCTTTTCCTTAGCAAAGTTCGACAGGAACGGTTCGACGACAGCTTCGAGGAGATTACCAATAATTTGTCCGAATTTATGAGACGGAGACTCAGCCATATAAGTCTATCCTTCTATCCAGAGCCTTCCCTCCTTTAGAGGAACTCTGTGCTTTCTATTTTTCCACTTTATGTTCCTATCCCGAATCTTTTCAAAACAATATGATCTAAAACCTGCAGCCAGAGCCAGTTCTCCCAGCCAAGTGTCAACACTTAAATATACTCCATAGGGTGCGGAATCACCGATTACGAAACAGACAAAGGAACCTGGCCGACAAAGCGACCTCAGTGACCTGAATACGAGACCGAGATCCCTAAAATACGCAGCTGCCATTGTATGATAGTTTTTTCTTCCACCTTTGGTTTCACGGACCTTTGCTAGTGTATGGCATGCAGTTGAAAGATCTTCCCTTATTGGATCGATTACAGATTCTGAAAGCAGGTCATCGAGCACAAGTCTTTCCGCGGAGGCATGTTGAGAGCATGAGCAAATGAGATGTTGGCGAACAGCATTTTGAAGGTCGCCCCACCCGGTTATCTCTCCCCAAAAAGTCATTTCTAGTCGAGTAGCATCTGCGTAGTCATAGTTATTCGGATAGGGGGGAGATGTCACTACAGCATCAACTTGAATTTGTGGAAAGCCTTCTGAGGCACGTGCATCAGTCATCAGGACATGGCTGCCAGAGCACCAGCCATTATGTTGAGCGTGCTCCACGTCCTGCAATATCTCAGTTGCCTTTGACTGAAAAGCCACTAATGGCGTCTTAACTCCTGTTTTTTTCTTGTTTGGCAGTATGTACTGCCACTGAGCAGTTCCTGCGCTGCTGCATGAGCGAAGAATTGCAGTCAGCGCAAGCCAGAGCAATTCCGACTCGGGAGTCTTTTTGTCAAAATCAGCGAGGAACAGGTTTCGCATAGCGAATAGCAGAGACAATGTTTCTGGCGTATAGCATTTTGTAAGTAAAGGTGGTGTGTTCTCCAGATTAGCTACCGGAATATCGGGAATGGAGTCTACAAAATGACGGAAGAAAGATTGAAGAGTTGTAAGATCTACTTGGATGCCATGTAATTTGGCATTGGCAATCCTATAAACGAACGTATGTGTTTCAAATCCCCAACTCTGAATGTTTTCTGCGTCACAAGCCAGCAAAGTAGTGCCTACACCAGAGAAAGGATCTAGGACCACAAATGATGATGCTTCGCCTTTGCGCTCACGGATTAAGTCTCGAACCCAATCAGCAGAGAAACCTGCAGAATACCGAAACCAACGGTGGACTGGAAGTACCATATTATCGACGAAAGCTCCAGATCGCTGATTAAGTCTCGCGTGTGTTTTTTGGGCTAAAGCGTCCATATCAAAAAGGTCACGTTGGTATGAAAAAGATATCTTCATATTTAATGAATGTCTGATTTTAAACGCTTTCTCAATTCATTTTTTTTATGGATAACATAATAATACTTGTGGTAGAGCTATACAACACTTTTTGTTGCAAATTCAGCCGCTACTTTGGCTCACTTTCCGTATATCTTATCTTGTTGTACTCTTCAAAATGTCCGCCTCACGCCTTTAGGGGTAGAGAATAACGGATAGAAATGGAAAATACAAAGAAAAAAGTGAAGCATTTTCCGTTTTTCGGGGCTCGGGGTGCGGGTTTCGAGGTGCGGAAGAGATAAAGTTTAGAATAGAGAATGTAGAATTTAGCCCTTCGTCTCCGCTCATCCTTCGTCTCCGCTCAAGATGAAGGGGGATATAGAATTTCTACCGTAGGCCAGCATGAGCATCGAACAGTCACGTAAACACGAAGTGGTGAAGTGATTTAAACTGGTGCGAACCGAAGGTAGAAATTTTAGAGGATTAGAGAATAAGAGATTTTGGAGATTGAAGATTGCCGCGTCGGCCTACGGCCTCCTCCTAATGAACTAAGAAATCGCATTCGGCACGATATTATCTGTAAGTATTGTAATAGAAACATGTTAGCGCGATTCAGCCAATATCTTAGTTTATTTTGCATACATCCTGAGAATCAGGTGAGGTGCTCGCAATGACATTCCGTTGAAAATCAAAATTGAAAAAGTATATCAGGCACTCCAGCATGTTGGTATATAACCACGCCTAAACGAGTTCGAGTTATAATGATTGAAATATTTTTGTTATTGATGTAGAATTGGTTTTAATAAATCTTAGTAATAATGGAGGTATATATAATGAAATCAATAAAACGCAGGGATTTCCTGAAAGGCGCTCTGGCCGGGTCAACAATGGTTGCGGCGCCGTTTAATATTCTCAAGGCGGGCCCATCGCCGAACAGCAAGCTCAATATTGCCTGTATAGGCGTCGGGCTGCAGGGCTCGGGCAATGCAGACTATCTGACAAGGAGCAACAATGTGATTGCCCTGTGTGATGTTGATAAGGCATGGCACAGGAAAGCCATCGCGAGTAAAAAAAGCCTGCACAACATCAAGCTCTGGAAGGATTACAGGGTTATGTTTGACAAGATCGGCAAGGACATCG
>CAZZAX010000338.1:0-3458 GCA_964653075.1 uncultured Pirellulales bacterium | reverse complement strand
ATTAAGGTAACGAAATATGCAGAGCTCAAGGAAAGGCGAATGGTCAGCCATAACGCAAGTGAAGGTTTTTAGCCCCGAAATTTGTCTAATTGCATTGGGCCAAGGGCTTCTCCACTCTGAAGCCAGCATTGCTGCACACGATAACGGCGAGTGTGTTAGCGGCGTGCCGGGGTCGCAGACCATAGCGAGTCATTAAACGGTTCACAGCGGAACTCGGGAGAGCCATACCGTTCCCAAAGAAGCTTCCAACGAGTCGAAGAGGCGAAGAGGGAAGTATGGCGGTATGGCAGTCGGACCAGGTCATATTAGGGTTACAGATGGGGTAATGCCCATCCAGTCCCGCGAGTCAGGGACACTCGAAGGGCCTGGCAGCAAAATGTAGAGGGATGAGTAGCGTATGCCATACTCTGAGATGGATAACATAACGCTGGCAATATTGCCCTCATATCTCAACGGGCTCGGAAGGAATGTTACAATATTCTTGGCAGGGACCGAGCGAGTGGCATGGATGGTGTGCTTACACACTGTCGTCCGATGAGTGAGTTTTGCTGAAGAGCCGGATGAGGGAAATCTTCATGTCCGGTTCTGCGAGGGGCGTAAAGTTCTTTTACAAGGCAGAATATTGTGACACTCTTCAATCGAAAGAGAAGAGAAACTGGGAACACAAAGCATGCCTAAATGATAGAGCTTTACGTCTACTCGACCACGGATTTTCGAAGAATTCTAGCATTTTACAACTCATGACAATGGAGGCTGTTTTAGTGGTGCCTTGTTACTGTTCTATGGCTTCTGTTTAGGGTGCGGCTCTGTATGCTTTCCTTTGCTGGCGGGACCTACCCAGGAGTTGTTAACAAATCTGCGGACGGAAACCTAGCCTTGACATCTGAGAAGCTATTGCTAACATCGTGGAATAGGTTAGCCTCCTAAGGATAGCATCGTAGTGATGAGGCTTACCCCTTGAGGTCTTAAAGGAGCACAGTTATGAACGTTATTAATATCGATAACAGATCCAGGAGATTCATCGTCTTGATTGGGCTTATCGGATCACTTGCCTGGATGCAACGGCAGAGCTTCGCATGCTCGACCATCCTAGTCGGCAAAAAGGCGACGTACGATGGTTCGGTTCTGATGAGCAGCTCGTGTGACGGCGACATCATGGGTCTGATTTATGTCATGCCTGCGCAGAAGTATCCTCAAGGCACCAAGCTCCCCATGTATTGGAATCTCCCCAGACCCAAGACGCATCAGGAGTACCTGTCCAATCTGCGCAAGGGCTATGACCTTGTGGGGTATCTGTCGGTAAAGGAGACATATCGCAGCATCATTCTGGCCGGTAATGTCGAGAATATGACCACAGGCGGCATGAACGAACACGGCCTCAGCATTGCTATAGAATTTCTGCCTATGCACACCGGCCTGGCATGTAAGCGCGGTGTCGTCAGCCCAAACAGCAACCACTGGACGACCTCGTTGATAGCCAACGGTCTGATGCGGGCCCGAACCGCACGTCAGGCCATTAGAATAATCGGCGCCATGATAGAGCAATACGGCTTTCAGTACTACCGCGCTCCCCACGCCGGTGTGGCCCTGCCGATAGCAGATGACAAAGAAGTCTGGTTAATGGAGATCTTTGGTCCGGGCCAAGCTTGGACGGCTGACAGTGGTAAACCGGGTGGTGTCTGGTGTGCCCAGCGCATACCAGACGGGGAAATTGGCTGTAGTGCCAATCGCAGTCGTATAGGCAAGGTTGACCTGAAAAATCGCGACATGTTCATGACGTCCCCCAACATCCACTCCCTGGCTGAAGAACTCGGAATCTGGAAAAGAGGCAATCCCTTCGTATGGCACGACGTGTACGGTGATCCGGGCAGCAACTATAACTCTTTGCGCGAATGGCGGGCCTTGAATCTGGCTGCACCGTCACTGAGCTTTCAAGTCACTGGAGATCCTTTGGTTGATCGCTATCCATTTTCTGTAAAACCAGACAAACCAATCACCATCCAAAGACTCCTGGCTGTGATGCGAGACGGCTATGAGGGAACCAAGTTCGATCTTACAGAGTATTCGGTGTTTAATCCCCAAGGTAAAAAGAGCCCTTTGGCGCGTCCTTGGGGACCAAAAGAATTATTTGACTTGTTGGGCATCAAGGCAAAGCGTGCCCTTTGTACTCCCACCAGTGGATACGTCTTTGTCGCTCAGCTCAGAGATTGGCTGCCGGATACGTTTGGGAACTGCCTGTGGTTTGCCTACGGACCTGCTTACACGAGCTGCTTCGTCCCCATTTATGCAGGAGTGACTGATCTGCCGGATACGTGGGATAAGGCCCCGGACTATACCCGGATAAGCCGGAACCAGGTACAGTGGAACTTTCGATTGGTATTTAGTCTGGCCAACAACCTGAAATATCAAGATGCGATGCAAGATATCCAACGCGTGTTTAGACCTGCAGAAACATCTTTTTTCAATATCCAAACGCACGTGGAAAGAACGGCCGCAAAGGTTCTCAGGAAAGAAGGTGTCGGGGGTGTCGAACGTTTCTTAAACACCTATGCGGAAGATTGCCTTACTCAAATAGGATATTCTTATCATGAACTGGTTGACTATCTGATGTTTAGGTACTTAGTAGATCACTCAGAAGTGGCACCGCCAAAACTACCTGCCATCAGTGCACCTATGATCCCCGCAGTGCCAGATAACTAAATGGCTCGAGACTATGTCGGAAAATTAGCAGCCAACTTTTAATAAGGAGTTTAAGTGATGAGTAAAGTACGAAATCTTAGCCGTCGTCAGTTCATCTCTAAATCGACAACGATGGCTGCAGCCAGTATTGTTCCGAGATATGTACTGGGCGGACCCGAGCACATATCACCAAGCGACCAATTGAATGTTGCGATCATTGGTACGGGGGGCCAGGGAATCACCAATATCAAGAAATTCCTGACACACAGCGATGTGAAGATCACAGCAATCTGTGATGTGGCAAAGTTCTGGGACAACAGCAATCTTTATTACCGGCACAATGGCGGTCGCGAACCCGCGATTAAAGCGATCGAGGACTACTATCAACAAACAGGATCCGAGGGATATCACGGCTGTAAAGTGTATGTTGACTTTCGCTTAATGCTGGAGAAATCCGACAAAGATATCGACGCCGTCGTAGTGGCCACACCGAACCATGTGCATGCTGTAGCCAGCATGGCAGCGATTCGGGCGGGAAAGGGAGTGTACTGCGAGAAGCCTCTTACGTATTCTGTGTACGAGGCCCGCAGGATTGCCGAAGCGGCGCGTGAGGCCAAGGTTGCCACGCAATTAGGCAATCAGGGCCATTCCTCTGATGACATTCGGCGAGCCGTGGAATGGGTTCGTGACGGTGCCATTGGAAAGATAAGCAAAGTGTACGCATGGGCCGGCGAGAATCGCATACCGACGTTTACCGAACGCCCCAAGGAGACACCACC
>CAZZAX010000337.1:0-3527 GCA_964653075.1 uncultured Pirellulales bacterium | reverse complement strand
ACGTAGTTGGTTGAATCCTGTTTCAACCAAGTTTCATGCCAACTGACCCAAAACAGGGGTAGACGGAAACTTGATTGTTTGGATAGAGGGAACACAAAAACTCTCCTACGCATTCTTCTGGCGACTTCTGATTTTACAGTGTCTACAGGGAGAAGTTCAAACTCGACTTCACAGCCATCGCGAACCTTGTACCACTCCCCTTTGTTCGGTGTGCGGAATGTCACGCGTGCGTCGATGACTGTTCGCACATCACTGGCAACACCATTGTGATAGGGCTCTATTTCTCCTCTTCCAGGCATAGGCCATATCTACCTTTGCTAAAATCCATAGAGAAGTGACACGTTCTTATCGAGGTCAGGTGCAATTGTCTTAAGCTCTCCAGCGTGAATCGCCTTCCCAAGATCAACAAGATTCCCCACAACTTTTGCAGGGCAACTCATCTCATTAGTCACGTCTGGCAGCGGCACCTGGGACAAAAAACGGGCTTCAAGTCGCATCTGTCCGCCTTGCAGTCGCACAGTGAATAGCGACATGATCTCCTCAAATACCTTGCTGTTAAGTATCGCCAGATAAGCCCAAACAGCCGGTGTTTGCTCAAAGGGAACCTGAGTGTCTTCAGCCAAAGCAACAGTTTCCTTGTCCCAAAACCACGCATGACCATTGACAGTAATATATTGTCCGTCTTCGTCGAAAGCAAAACTGCCTCTCTCCCCAAAATAGGTTGAAACTAGGCGAGGGGCAAGTGTCGCTTGCCATACCCGTTTCTCCGACAGTTCCCACCATTTACGATCAGAGAACCGTGCTCTGCCGGCCAGTGCCGATTTGGCAGGCACCAAGTATTTCTCATAGTAGGTTGGTAGGTTGTCCTTTAGTTCTCCTTCTGAAGTTAAGAGCAAGCATCCATCCGTGGCGTATGGATAAAAAACGTATTCCACCGACCGCAGTTGACCATTTCTTATTGATCCACCTCCGGCAGAAGGATGGAAAAATTTCCTCTCTCTTCGACTGAGTTCCTCGTACTGGCTGACTTTGAGGATGAAAACCTGATTATTGCCAGTGCGCACACCTTGTCTGATTTTGAATAGGTCCTCAATTCGAGGCAAGGCGATAGCAGATAAGCGATCCTTTTTCTTATATGCATTTTGGCGCAACGGTCTCCAGCTCTCTGGGGAAAAGGTCTTCAGTGGCCGTTCAAATCTCTCGACGTTACTGATGGATGGTACAGCTCCTGACTCGAGACGTAAGGCACGAAGCGCGGCATCCTCAGCACCCTCTTCAGAGATCAATACTTCGACTGTCCTAAGCTCGAGTTCCTGCTCTGCTCGCTTCTTGTAGATCAGGAAAGCTGTCTCAACTAACGAAGTAGGAAAGTATTTATAGCCTTCAAAGCAGCCGATTAGTTTAATGCTTCCTTGTTCACTGAGCCGTTCACGCCATGAGAGCCCGGTTTGGCTGGTCAAGAGCGACGCAGGCAATACACAACCAAGAACGCCACCGGGGGTCAAAGAACGTACAGCCTTAGTTACAAAAGCCATTGCAATATCGGGTCGCTGCTTAGCGGTATCTCCCAACTCGTCGCTGACCTTTTGGCGCTGTTCGGAAGACAACCGCTCCCACGGAATGAACGGAGGATTCATCAAAATGATGTCTGCGTTCACCCAAGGATTCTCAAGCGAATCGCGTCTCGCAACCTGCGTCTGCACGGTACGAGAACCGACAGCATTGTGTGTGGCGCGTTCCAAACAGAAGCGGGTCGTGTACTCGGAGATGGGGCTTATATCGTATCCCACCGCTCTGATCTTACGGTCGCAGATGCTAGCATCAGAACTGAGTTCCCGTATCGCCTCGACCAGGAACACGCCTGATCCACATGCAGGATCAAGAATGGTTAGGTCTCGTCTCCGGTCTGGCGCTGCCTCCAAAGATTTCTGAACCAGTGCCCTTGCTAGATTAGGTGGCGTGAAGCGAACATCGCGAGGCGACACCGCACCGACGGGTTCGTGAGTTGGTTCGAGGCCGGGAAAGTAACCCTGTGGATTCCGCTCAATCTCCAGATGAGCTTCCTGATAAAGCCTGCTGGCCGCATGTCTAAACAAGAGGGTCGGGTACAAATGGCACCCAGTATAAGGATCGGGATCTACCATGCTTTGAACCAGATCTCTGGCGTCAAGAGCAGCCATTCCGCGTGGAATGCCCATCAAGCCACAGAGCCTACGATCTTTTTCAGACAGCAGTTTGAACGCATCGCCGAATGTTCTGATGGCTTTAACGTCATTTCGCCGTTTCCGCCGTCGCGCCGCCTCGGCCACGAGCAGAAGACCATTCAGTAGTTGAACCGCAAAGAGCGAATCCTGCCCGCCGATGCGTGACCGAATTTGACGGAACGGCTCAAGAACTTGGCGGACTACGTTTGGCCTTCTCGGTTCGGCTATCGCTTCGAGCTTCGCGAGCAGGGAGAACGCTCCCATACCCTGTGGCGGAATCTCAAACTTCGAGGTGATTTGCGGTTCGTCCCAGCGCTTAACATAAATCCGGTGACTGCTGGGCAAGACCGTTACCATGTGCCTGACACAGGATGACCAAGACCAAGACAGGGGTTCTATCGTGTCAGCAAAGCTCGCATCCTCTGTGCGCATGAACGCAAAGCTGCCTCTGGATCCGTCGAGGAGAATAGCAGCTTCTTCAGCAGCCTTTTTAGGCTTGTGCGTTCCAAACATTGGCACGTGTACCATGCCGAGTAATTTGGCCCACGATATGCCGCTCCTAGGATCCCATTTTTGTGCTAGATCAATCACATTGGCACTCCGAAGAATTCTTGTCGATGGGGAATCAAAGGTTCCCATTATATTTTTCTGACATCTACTGTGCTAGAGACTCGCGTCTTCACATCCGTCTTCTATTTCTCATTCAAGGCTTCTTTTTCAAATTATATCGGTTGTACTAGCCCATATCAAATATATTCGGCATAGACTGTGTAATCTGTTAAATCTGTTATTTTTGTTAATAAAAACGCTTGTACTTACTTTAAAGTAAGCGAGAACAGGCGTAGCTCAATGGCGGTTTTATGCGTTAAGATGGGTAAATTTAAGTAAAAATCAGCAAAAAACGCTGGTAATTTTGGACAAATTTCAATTTTTCTAAAAAAATTTTTATTCTTTTACTCATAAGCACTTAGCGAGATTAACCCACCCGAAAATCCCCCAATTTTCGCATCAATCGTGCAGGTACGTCTAATTATAGAGGGACTGTTTTTTTAGCCCTCCCGAGCTTGTCCTCGAATGTCGTAATCGGGGATCCAGATTAGAAAATAGTTAATGGTAAATCGTAAATGGTAAAAAGGCATTTAAATATTAAAAAAGGTCATTTATTCAATGAAAAAACTACGAAAACTGCTACTACTTTTCGTAAAAACAAACCCAATTCACCAATTGTCCAAACAAACGTAACTAATTTAACAACAATGATTTATACGATTTTTGCCAGTCTGACAAAAGTCAAAAACAAACCCAATCAAACCCAATACAAAG
>CAZZAX010000336.1:0-3536 GCA_964653075.1 uncultured Pirellulales bacterium | reverse complement strand
GGATTTGCTGACATACTGTTTTTAATAAAAAGAATCAACTTGGGAGCCGGTAAAATGAATAAACTTGATGAGCTTGAAAACAGAAGTATATATATTATTCGTGAAGCTTACAGCCATTTCGAAAAAATAGCGGCCATGTGGTCAATGGGCAAAGATTCCACTGTCCTTCTGACATTGTCTCGAAAGGCTTTCCCGGGAACAATTCCGTTTCCGGTAATTCATATTGACACCGGCAAAAAATTTAAATGCATGTATGACTTTCGTGAAAAATGGACCAGGCAGTGGAACCTCAACCTGATCGTAACAAAGAACACATCCGAAGCTGCTAAGGAAATACAACCTACGGACAAACTATCCTGTTGTGGCCTGCTCAAAACAGAAGCCTTAAAGCAGGTTATAAGTCAGCACAATTTCGATGCAATTATGCTGGCAATACGACGTGATGAGCACGGTATTCGCGCCAAAGAACGACACTTTTCGCCTCGCGATGATAATTTTCGATGGAATTATCAGGACCAGCCGCCGGAGCTGTGGGATTTCTTTGAATCGAAAGCACAGAAGAATACGCATATTAGAATTCACCCTTTGCTTGACTGGACAGAGCTGGATATCTGGCAATATATCAAAAGAGAAAATATTCCGACCATAGAACTTTACTTTTCAAAACATGGCAAAAGATACAGAAGCATTGGATGTGCTCCGTGTTGCGAGCCTATGAAATCGGACGCCCGCAACATCGATGAAATAATACATGAGCTGGAATACACACAAATCGCAGAACGTCAGGGCAGGGCCCAGGATAAAGAAGCTGCTCATACTATGCAGCAATTAAGAGCCCTCGGATACATGTAAAGAGAACAGATTATGGAAAATCTAAGAATCGTGATAGCAGGCCATATAGATCATGGCAAAAGTACCCTTATTGGGCGGCTGCTCTATGAAACCGGCTGTCTGCCTCACAATGTAAAAGAAAATATCGAAAAATCCGAAGCACTCGGTCTCAAAGAAGTATTTGCTTTCGTTACAGATCAATTTGAAGAAGAGCAGAGCGGAGGTATCACTATAGATACCACTCAGGTCGAGTTTAAGACCGCCAAAAGAAGCTATACTCTTATCGATACGCCGGGACACAGGGAATTTCTAAAGAATATGATTACAGGAACAACAAGAGCAGATGCCGCTATATTGGTCATAGATGCTTCACAAGGACCGCTTGTTCAGACCTATCAGCACGCATATCTGATAGCCATGCTCGGAATAAGACAGATCATTGTTGTTATAAATAAGATGGATATCAAACGTTACAGTAAATGTGTGTTCCGGGAACTATCCGAGGAAATGACCGACTTTCTCAGAAAACTTGACATGGAAATTATCGCTGTTGTTCCCGTTTCCGCACAATATGGTGAAAATATATCGGCAAAAAGCAGCAAAATGCAATGGAATACTTCACCTACATTAATGAAATCATTAAATTATTTCTACAGACCCGAAAATCCTATCCAGCTACCACTTAGGCTCATAGTTCAATGTCCTTATGTTACCGACAGTGAAACCACCATTTTAGGCAAAATCGCCACCGGTAAGCTTTATAAAGACCATCAACTTACCTTTGGTCCGAACCATCATACCACAAAGGTATTTTCAATAAAAGTATCAAACCAGGAGAGGACATCTGCTGAGTCTGGTCAATCGATTGCCCTCGTTCTGAAAGACCCAACCAATGTTGAAAGAGGCCAGGTGGGTTTTGACATTAATAATCCACCGATGACGACGGATTATCTAATCGCAGATGTGTTCTGGATCGATACCGAGCCATTAAGACCCGGTAATAAAATAGATATCTTATGTGGAACACGGCGCTGTTCGGCGCAGATAGAGAATATCTCGAAAATAATCTCCCCGGCTAATCTGGAGGTCACTTGTACAGACGCTGAAGAGCTTCAGGACTCACAGGTCGCAAGTGTGAAAATTAAGCTCGATTCTCCCATATGCGTCGATCAATTTGACAAAATCCCTGAGCTGGGAAGGTTTGCCATAGTGCAGAATGGCAGAATAACCGGAGGAGGTGTTGTCAAGTAAACCAGAGAAAGGAAAAGAGCAAAACATGAAAGTTGCACTTGTTATGCCTTCTATCACGTTGGAGGAGTGCTGCAACAAAACAATGGCCCGGATCACCGGAAGTTTTCCTCCTATAGGTTTATTATCAATAGGTACTGTCCTGAAGAATGAAGGTAATGAGGTAATTGTGCTGGATGGCAGTATCGAGCCTTCCAATAATATTATAGGAAAAATTGAACGATTTAAACCGGACATTGTAGGCATTACAGCTCTGACTCTCATGTGGCCAAAGGTCAGGCTCTTAAGCAGGAAATTAAAAGAAAAGCGGCCGCATTTGAACATAATAGTCGGTGGTGTGCATACGACAATTATCAGGGAAAAAGCACTTTCAGAATTGCCTTCTGTGGATGCAATTGCATGGGGCGAGGGGGAATACTCCATGCTCGAATACGTTAAGAATCTAAGCAGGCTCGATTCATCAGGACCCATAAGTGGAATTGCATTCAGGCGTAAAGACGGAAGCCTCGTCATCGGAAGTGACAGACAGCCTGTTAAAAGCCTGGATAGCCTGCCGATTCCAGACCGGAACCTCGTTCCGGTTACGAAGTATGTCGGGGCTATCGAGCAATATAAGAAGCTGCCAGCAACCAGCATGATTACTTCGAGGGGTTGCCCGTTCAAATGTATATTCTGTCTTCCCGGTCTTCTGGGAGATGGTGTTCGATACAGGAGCGTTGACAAAGTCATTGAGGAGCTAAAGTATCTTATCAATGAATTTGGGATCAGAGATATTGCCTTTTGGGATGACACCTTTACACTTAACAAGAAAAGAGTGTACGCTGTTTGTGAGGGCATAATCCGGGAAAAATTGAATTTTACATGGTCCGCACAGACAAGGGCCGACTGTGTTACACCGGCATTGCTTGGAATGATGGCACGGGCAGGCTGCTGGAAAGTCTATTATGGCGTGGAGTCTCTCGTGCAGAAAAACCTCGATACCCTCAAAAAAGGTCAGACTGTAGAGCAAATCTTCGATGCGGTAAGGTGGACCAAAAAGGCCGGTATGGAAATAGAAGCTTCATTCATTTTCGGTATACCCGGCCAGACATTTCAGGAGGGACTTCAGACCATAAGATTGGCAAAGAAGCTCAACCCTGATTATGCGAAGTTCCTTTGTCTTTGCCCTTATGGAAAGCTTCGTAAAGAAGCAAAGAAGTACGGCAACCTGATAACCAAGAACGAGAGGGATTATGGCCGGAGCGTAATCACCTTTGTGCCTTTTTCAATGACAAAAGACGAGCTTCAGAAGCTTTATTATACGGCCTATAGGCAGTTTTATCTCAGGCCGGCCATAATATACAAAAGATTAAAAAAGGTCCTGAACCCCTTGGATTTTCGCAAGTCAATAAAAGGTTTGTCGGTTCTTGGCTCCTTCTTAAAACAACAAATGGCTGGAAAGCTCAAAAAAACTTGTT
>CAZZAX010000335.1:0-3573 GCA_964653075.1 uncultured Pirellulales bacterium | reverse complement strand
GGCTATATTTAGAGTTGTGCCGTATCTGGTTTCGAATGCTTCTCTGTCCTGAACGGCTACGACATATTCGTTGGGTGCAAGCTCCATATTCGGGAAGGTAAAATCAATCCCGTTTGTGAATTTAACCAGATTAAGATTAATAGTTTCTGCCCCTATGTTTTGAAGCTCAACGTACTCGGTATTCGGGTCATACGGATAATACATAATCTCCGTGATACGAAGATTTTCCGCCACCGGGCCTACGGCAAAGGCCGCCTCGTTGAGGGCGCTCCATGTACCGCCGCTCAGTACGCGGGCTTTTACGCGGGTGCTATTGGTCAGTGTGATTGACCCGGTATATTGGAGCACACCGGGTGAAGTACCGCCATCGACGGGAGAATCCCTTTCACCGGCAACCAGTTCAGTCATGATGAGAAAGTCAGAGCTGGTTGTAGATGTATTAAGGCCATGGATGGCCAAGGTATTGAAACCTGGCTGCAGAGAGTTGAGGTATGCAGAAATGTCTATATTTTCGAAGTTAAGGGCTAAAGAGTCAGAACGACTGCTGTTGGCTCTGGAGTTCCAGGTCGGCGTGCCTGTGAAATTGCTTCTGGCAACCTCGACGCCATTAATGTAGGCTATAAAACCATCGTCATAACGCATCTTCAATGTCATAAAATTGAACTGTGCTGGGTCACTATTAACCACAAAAGGGATGCGGATATAACAAGAAGTATTGTTTCTATACATCTGGTCTTCGAGGTCAAGTTTAATGAGATTTTCATAACCGGAGCTTCTTTCATAGCCGACTCCCCCGGGATTACCAGTGCTGAATCTCCAGGCAGAGTCGTCAAAAACACCGCCACCTCTCCAATTGCTGCTAATGTTACTGGTCGGAGCCAACACCCGTTTAGCCGCAGTCTCAGCAACAAGGGTGTTACTGGTACCATCGTCCGGTGGTATTTGCGGCAAGCGTGGATCGCTACCGTCAACGGTATAATAGATTGTGCCGGTTGTGGCAGTCATAGAAAATCGGCTGTTAGGCGTAACCAATCCACCATGCTTATACGAGCCATTGATATGAAATACCGGCGCAGCAACATTAGGGTACCAACCCCTGGACTTAACCTGATTAAGGACAATACCAGAACGTTTAGGAAAATACTCATTGAAAAGCCAGTCACGCTCACGAATCCAATCTATGTCTCGTGTATAGGGAGTAGAACTGTGATTATCGCTCCACCGGGCCGACTCAGCAACTACGGCGCGGTCAACATCTTCAAGCCTGATTTGATAAAGGGCCATTGCACCGTCTGGAGTAAGAATGCCGTTACTAAAGAAATGACGATGCACACGGTCGGCAAAAAGCAAACGGTATTCGGTGTTTTCTGCAAGCTTTTGATGAAGCCTGGTAGGTCCACCATCATTGTTCTTTCCTGTTACGTTCGCATTTAGAGCTTCCATAACATGTTCGGCATCCCAACTATGGTATCGCCATCGGCCATTGGAATCGATTTTGTTATATGTAGCATACCAGTTTTGATGTGCCCAATCTGTATTACCAACATAGAAATTCGTTATCATATAGTCGATAAGATTGGGTATATCAAGGTACTGCTGAATTTGTTGATACTGACTCCCGGAAGCCAAACCGGCATTAGCAATATTAAACAACTGGTTGTAACTTGCTCCAGAACCACTAATAACTGTATTGGATCTATGCTTAATAACATCATAATCTTCATCATCACCACCGAAATAAACGGCGGCAAAGTGCTCATCCGGTCTTTCGTGAAGCCAGTACAATCCCCAATATAGTCCATTGAGATATAAATGGATGTGCCTGCCGTGTGGCCCGTAGCCACCCATGGCGTTTTGAATATCCGCTACGAATTGGTCTCGCGTATATTGTGCAACCTCCCGTTGTGTGGGCCTGCCCGAAATCCATGGCCGACTATTATTAGGTAACATGACCCCCCCACCATAACCCCAACTGTTGTTCATCCGGGCATCGACAACAAGAGTATCGAACTCATCTGTGACATCTTCACCAAAAACAGGAAACCTGAGCTTAGAAGTACCAAATTCACTTTTGAATTTTAACCTCATTGACAGCTTATCCATTTTCCATCTATTTACACTGCTTCCTCCTACAATCATAACAGAACAGTTAATCTGAAATCCCTCTCTGCCATCCGGAAAAATCAACTCTGCTGAAACAGCCCGTTCGATTCGTTCTCCTCGGATATATATGCCCTGACCCCCGCTTTTGAACCAGTCGTCTACATCCATAACCAGCGAGAGTGTCGGGATGGATTTGAGGTCATCTTTTATCGTGTTGCGATAGCGTACATTATTTATAACTTGCGGGTCCATTTCATAGTCACCTCCACCAGTATGCCCCCAGTTAACAGGGAAACCGTTCGGACGGGCAGGTTGACGGATAACATCATCAAGAAAGATATATGTGTGGGTATCTATATTTGTAGGTTTGTAGCCTGGTTTAACGGCCACCGCTCGTAAAGACGTTGTTGAATTTATGGGAACAGGACCATTATAAACAATACCTGCTGAAGACCGTTTATTATCTGTAGTGTCATACGGCTCGCTGCCGTCGAGAGTATAATATATTACGGCACCTTTGGTTTCGGTGGCAATTGTTACAGAAAAAGGAGTTTCGTAAAAACCACGATTGTGACTGAATTTAGTATCAGCAACCTCTCCAGAATATGTTGCAAAATTTTCACTTCCCGGGCTTGGAACATCCAAGACCTGCAAGTTGTCACTGACATCCGGATAACGACCATAGGACAAATCGGGATTCTGCCGGCCAAAAACAACTTCATCAATTAAAGTACTGCCATCGGAATCGAACAGAGCAATCTGCTCACCAGCCGCATCGAGTTTGAAATTGGCATGGAGCCCGGCATCCACGACATCATTGTCGGCCCATATCAATAGATACCCCCCTGCCGGGATTGTAGTTAAAGCCGGATTGCCATCGGGAAATCGCCACTTTGATGGATTGGACAAGTCGTCCGTCAGGTAAAAACCTCCGATATCAATAGCATCAGATCCAAAGTTGTATATCTCTATCCAGTCATCATACTGTCTCTGTGGATCTCGGATAGAACTACTATTGGAAGCCATCAATTCATTTATTACCAAAGGCGTGTCCGTGTTGTGTGGCTCTTCAGCCCACACAAAACCTATTACAAATAAGTTCACCACAAAGATGAGCAACAGACTTTTCAAACAACTAAGTATTTTATATCCCCTTCCTCATTCATCTACAGTGTTTCGGTATTGTGAGACTTTATATCTTCAGAGAGGACGCAAACAAATATAACCTTCATTTTATTATAGCAAAAATCACAGAACAAATCAAGACGAAACCCTATTCAAACTTAGGTGTCCTACTCAAAAATGAATATTCAGCTCGAAATCTTGAATTATGGTTTTCGTTCTTGAGATATTGCTCATTGAAAACTGAATATTGAAAGTTTAGCTACTTATAATCTTTATCGCAATATTAACTTTGACGTAGCCGTTCAGGGGTATTTTGACGGCACCAAGCGACGCATGCAACATCAA
>CAZZAX010000334.1:0-3607 GCA_964653075.1 uncultured Pirellulales bacterium | reverse complement strand
CGACAGGCGGAACGGGTACGTTTACTCTTACCTTGTGGTGTCTCTGGGACGGGACCCAAAGTATTCAGCACTTCTGTACCAAGTCAAATGGATGGGGCGCAACTACCGCGATGTTCCAGATCGAGGTCAAGGGAGGCCATAGTGATCCGGGGCGTGTTGACAGACTTCATCTTGCGTACCAAGGCGCTCCGCAGGCCGTCTTAAACCTTGTGCCCCATAACGAATGGGTCCACCTGGCCCTGGTGTTTGACGGGACTCATGCCACAGGTTACCTGAACGGCGTCGATGATGTGGGGCCCCAGCCAACCGGAATCGGCCCGAATGTAGATGCCCCGATCATTATAGGCACCAGTCATGCCGCTGAGGGCAGGACTTTCCAGGGATTCCTCGATGACGTCCGCATCTTCGACGAGGCCCTTCCGGCAGGACAGATTCAGGCCATTATGCAGGGTGGTGGCGCAAAATATCCATTTGCTTACGGACCCAATCCTGCCGACGGCGACCTGCTCACAGATATCTGGACGAACCTTAGCTGGCGGGCGGGAGACTTTGCGGTCTCGCATGATATTTACATCGGTGATAATTTTGACGACGTGAATAACGGCACCGAAAGTACGTTCATAGGCAACCAGGACGGGACGTTTATTGTTGTCGGCTTTCCCGGATTTCCTTATCCGGACGGTCTGGTTCCGGGTACGACCTATTACTGGAGGGTTGATGAGGTAAATGACACCGAGCCCAACAGTCCGTGGAAAGGCGAGGTATGGAGCTTTAGTGTTCCTCCCAGAACAGCATATTTTCCCGAACCTGCCGATGGCGCCGAGTCTGTAGGTCTGGACGTAGAGCTTGTATGGACGGCAGGTTATGGTGCGAAATTGCACACCGTATATTTCGGCGATAATTTTGACGATGTTAACAATGCAACCGGCGGGCAAGCTCAGGGAAAAACGACCTATAGTCCCGGCCCGCTTGAATTGAGTAAGACTTACTATTGGCGAGTTGATGAGTTTGATATTATCTCCACACATAAAGGCAATGTCTGGAGCTTCACTATTGAGGGTGGTGTCGGGAGCCCGGAGCCGGCTAACGAAGCAGTGGACGTAAAGCAGACACCGATTCTTACCTGGATTCCGGGAGTCTTTGGTGCTTCGCACGCAGTTTACTTCGGAACAGATAAAGATGCGGTCAAAAACGCCGATACGAGTTCCCCTGAATATAAAGGCAGCGGAAATCTTGGTTCCGAAAGCTATGACCCCGGACAGCTCGAATGGGATACTGCTTACTACTGGCGGATTGATGAGGCTAATAACGCCAACCCGGACAGTCCCTGGACAGGCCCTCTCTGGAGCTTCACTACCGCCAACTTCCTTATTGTGGACGATTTTGAATCTTACAACGACTTCGACCCCGCCGACCCGGCGAGCAACAGGATATTTAACGTCTGGATAGATGGATTCGATAACCCGGCTGTTAACGGCTCTGTCGTTGGTCATGCTAATCCTCCATTTGCCGAGCAGACCATCGTCCACAGCGGTAATCAGTCTATGCCGTTTGCATACGACAACGCTGTCGGGAAATCCGAGGCGACTTTAACATTGACTTCCTCTCGTGACTGGACAGTAAAAGACGTCAATACATTGACGATTTGGTTCCGAGGCACTGCGGCTAACGCTGCTGAGAATTTGTATGTTGCTCTCAACGATAGCGCTGTTGTTAATCATGATAATCCTGATGCGGCACTGAGAACTTCCTGGATTCGTTGGAATATCGACCTGACGCGCTTTGCCGACCAGGGCGTGAACCTTGCCAATATTAATACTATTACTATTGGCCTTGGTAACAGGAGCAATCCGGTGGCCGGAGGTGCAGGTATGATGTACTTCGATGATATTCGTCTTTATGCACCGGCACCTTAAACTGGAACCGGCAGTCAAGATTGCATAGTTGATATTGCAGATTTGTATTAATTCGGGGCTTATACTGATTTGATTCGGTATAGGCCCCACTTGATTTAGAACAATGGCAGAGGACGTCCACATAAGCCGGGGAGAAAGTTAGACCGGCTCAGGATTTTCTTTAGGACGGCTCAGTGGCCGCCACTCTTCTGAAAATAGTCATTATGCGGTCTCTTTTTAGGACTATTTCAAATAGCCGGGTAAAAAGAACTGTGCTGCCTGCATTCACTTTTTTTCTAACCTTTAATATGAATACAACTTCCGCCGGTCAAAGTGTGCGACGGTGGTGGAACAGCAATTGGAACTACCGCGTCAGCCTTACGGTTGACACAGGCAGCTATGAGCGAACCGAGAAACCTGTGGAGCAATACCTAAACCTCACTGCTCTACTGAGGCAAATTGTTTCCTGCAATGTCCTTTGGCCGGTGAACCCAGGGGCTTTTATCAGTTGCAGTCTCGTAGCAGGCACCATTACTCATTAGCAGGCCGTCGTTGTCATCTGCATACATGATCCATCCGGATGTGAGGCTGCGATGATTCGTCAGACACCTCGCCATAGTCGCCTGTTTCTTGGCCGCGTTTAGCGCCGGCATCAAAACAGCCATCAAGACGGCAATTATGGCAATTACAACCAACAATTCAATCAGTGTGAAGCCTCTTGCTGTGTTTATAATATGCCCCTTATTCCTTTGCAAGGATCGATATTCTCCATTTGCGCGTTTTGAAAGCTCGCCTGCGCATTTCAACGTATTATATTGCCAGAAGTCTCTTTGAATTTCAACCGATTTTTTATCGATTTTTTTCCTTGACTGGGAGGCAGGTAATATTGTATAGATAGTATTAGTGGAACTTGTGTCTGCACAGTCGGGCATCTGTGGTTTTGAGGTCATCAAGCAGGCAAAATCTTTTAATCTTTCGATAGAGGAGGAGCTACTGTATGTTATGCGAGTCAAAAGAGCTTAAGTGAGAACTTTTTTGATTCGCAGTTAAGATTTATACATTTCAAATAACTGCTCAAATTTGTTTTTTTGAAGGAAGGAGGTAATATTAAATCGGGAAAATAATCCTGAGCAGACTTAGAATGTAGTGAAGGCGAAAATTATTACCGGTTGTTTTATTTGAGCTTGTTTGAGGCAGGCACAAACTAAAAACACATGATTATTGATGCTTGTCGAAGGCAGGGAGTGTTTTGGTGTGTGGCCAGGGCACGGTCATTTAAACTTTTTAAAGGAGGACTATTATGTGTAAGAAATTGATTTATTTGGTTTCGTTTATTTTGTTGCTCAGCCTGGCTTTAGCCGGCGGAGCAAAAGCTGCCGATCCTAATCTTGTTGGGTGGTGGCCCTTGAATGAAGGCTCCGGGGATATTGCTGTTGATTTGTCCGGCAGCGGCAATGACGGGGCGATTACCAACCTTAATGGAGGTCTGGGGCCGGACGGCTCGGTCTGGGTGGACGACCCGGAACGTGGCACCGTCATTAGTTTTAACGGCACGGCGGACGGTGCTTTTGTGCGCGCCGGTGACATTCCTCAAATGACACTGACCAACGACTTTACATGGTCCTTTTGGGCGAAACACAACGCTGAAAACACGGCCGACAACGATATTATTCTCGGTAATCGGATGGACGAGAATGCAGTCGATTTTGTGC
>CAZZAX010000333.1:0-3607 GCA_964653075.1 uncultured Pirellulales bacterium | reverse complement strand
GGCTATATTTAGAGCTGTGCCGTATCTGGTTTCGAATGCTTCTCTGTCCTGAACGACCACGACATATTCGCCGGGCGCAAGCTCCATATTCGGGAAGGTAAAATCAATACCGTTTGTGAATTTAACCAGATTCAGATTAATAGTTTCTGCCCCGATGTTTTGAAGCTCAACGTACTCGGTGTTCGGGTCATACGGATAATACATAATCTCCGTGATACGAAGGTTTTCCGCCACCGGTCCAACGGCAAAGGTCGCCTCTGTTAATGCACTCCATGTGCTGCCGTCTAATACACGGGCTTTAACTTGTACGCTATTATTCAGGGTGATTGGCCCGGTATATTGCTCCACACCGGGAGAAACACCACTGCCGGGAGGAGAATTACTTTCGACAACAACAAGCTCTGCCGAAATAAGAAAATCTGAGCTGGTTGTGGATGTATTCAGGCCGTGAATAGCTAAGATATTGTTATCAGGCTGAAGGGCATAAAGGTAAGCAGAGATATCTATATTCTCGAAGTTGACTGCTAAAGAATCAGAACGACTGCTGTTGGCGCTGGAGTTCCAGGTTGGCGTGCCTGTGAAATTGCCTCTGGCAACCTCGAGGCCATTGACGTAGGCTATGAAGCCATCGTCATAACGCATCTTTAATGTCATAAAATTGAACTTTGCGGGGTCACCGTTAACCGCAAAAGGGATCCGGATATAACAAGAGGTATTGTTTCTATACATCTGTTCTTCGATGTCAAGTGTGATAAGATTTTGATAACCGGAGCTTCTTTCATAACCGACACCGCCGGGACTTCCGGTACTGAGTCTCCAGGTAGAGTCATTGAAAACACCTGCACCTTTCCAATTGCTGCTGATGATACTTGTCGGAACCAGCACACGCTTAGAGGCATTTTCAGCTATCAGGGTAGTAGTGTTCGCCGGTTGACGAGTTCCGAGACGACGCGGGTCGGTGCCGTCGAGTGAGTAATATATTGTACCTGTAGTGCTTGTCATCGAAAGTATATCGTCCAGCGCAATCTGACCTCCATGCAGATAAGAGCCATTGATACGGAATTCGGGTGCATCTATAGATGGGTACAAACCACGAGAGCGGAACTGATTTAATGCTATGTCGGTTCTGCGAGGAAAGTAATCGTTGATTAATCGATTTTTCTCAGGGACCCAGAAGTCATTTCTCGTATATAAGCGGTAAGGACCTGAGCTGTAAGAATGCATATCTCTTCTATAGTCGCCCCATCGGGCGGACTCAGCGATAACGGCCAGCTCCAGCTCATCAGCGCGTTTGAGCCAGCGTTGTATGTTTCTTTTTGGTGTCAGGGCGCCTTCATTGAAGAGGTGTTTATGAATACGGTCGCCAAGCCGAACTTTAAACTCCTCGATATCATCAAGATAGTTAAGCAGGCCCGTAGGATCATCGGAGGGTGCAGTGCCGCTTTGATTAATTCCTTCGATTATGTGCTCGGCGTCCCAGCTATAGAAATGCCAGGGTCTGCGCTGTGTACCACCACCGGCCGCACGCCAGTTGCCGTCATTTTTAAGATCCCTGTTACTAATAGCTAAATTCGCAATTGTCCAGTCGATAAAGTTGTCGATGTTAAGGAGCTTAGATATCTCTTCCCAGTTTCGACTTGCAGCGACGTTTCTCATTTGGTTCCAGGCGTTTGTGGTGCCGTCTGTTGCCTGACCACCGTTTATAGCATCGATATTCTCTTCATCGCCGCCATTATAAGCAGCATAGTGAGAAGCAACCGGTCGTTCTTGCAGGTTATACACACCCCAGTATATACCATTCAGGTATAAATGGACGAAATAACCCTGTCCTGCATCCTGGTAATTCATATCAGTAAGGCAGTCTCGCATCCATTGGTCACGTATATACTGTGCGCGCTCTCGCTGATCGGGGGCCCAGTGGGTCCAGGCGTTGTTGAATACACCGCGAAACTGTATTGTGTCGAAAGAATTTACCGACCAATCGTCAAACAGCTTGAAGTTAAGTTTGTTCGGGCCGTACTCACTCCTGAATCGGAGGCTGAATGAGTGCTTTGGACATTTGTTAGGTCTACGATTTTCGCCGCCCTGAATCCTCAAACCACAGTTGACATGAAATTCTTTAGGAATATCAGAGGTAAAGAACTCGGCTGAAACCGGCCGTTCCCACCCCCGGCCCCCCGTAATCGAATGACCCGTGTAAATATATATACCGCCATTTTCAGGATCATCTTCATGGCTGAAAAGATTGTCTTTATTTGTCACGAGAGATACAGTGGGAATCGACAACAGGGCATCATCCATCAAACCTGCATAGTCAGGATCGTTATATACATCCGGGTCCATTCCATAATCTGCCGGGTGTCCACCCCACCACTCACGTGGGTATCCTGCGTACAATGCCTCTTGCTGGGTTTGCCTGATTACATCGTGAAGGAAGATATAAGTATAAGTATCTATGTCCGTCGGCTTCCAGCCATGCTTGACAGCCTTTGCTCGTAGACATGCAGTCCCGTTAATAGGGATGGGACCGGTATAAATCATACCTTGCAGGGAACGACCCGAAATATCATAAGGTTCACTTCCATCGAGCGTATAATAAATTGTAGCTCCCTCAGTTTCGGTGGCGATAGTAACAGAAAAAGGCGTGTCATAAAAACCGCGGTTATGGCTGAATTTAGTGTCAGCAACCTGCCCTGAATATGCAGCAATATTCTGCTGTCCCGGACTGGGGAAAGCAAAGAAGCGGCAATCTTCATTAGCGTCAGGGAAACGACCGAACGAGATATCAGTTGTTTGGTCTGTAAAAACAATACTATCAATCAGAGTACTGCCATCGGAATCGAACAGAGCAATCTGCTCACCAGCCGCATCGAGTTTGAAATTGGCATGGAGCCCGGCATCCACGACATCATTGTCGGCCCATATCAATAGATACCCCCCTGCCGGGATTGTAGTTAAAGCCGGATTGCCATCGGGAAATCGCCACTTTGATGGATTGGACAAGTCGTCCGTCAGGTAAAAACCTCCGATATCAATAGCACTTGAGTCAAAGTTGTAGATTTCAATCCAGTCATCATACTGGCCCTGCGGATCACGAGCAGAACTGACATTAGAGGCCATGAATTCGTTGATTACTAATGACAATGGGAATTGTTCTGCTTCCACTGAACCAGGCAAGGCTGTAGTGAGCATCAGGCTATACAACAAGATTCTTATCAATCGGAGCATTTGTTGCTCATCCCTTCTCCCTTCCTCACTTCCTTCTTTCAACCACCGAGCACAACTTAGTGTCCATAGCTTATTGGCTTGACATATTCTAACATATCAAGACCTGCCGAGTCAATCTCTTTTAGTCGAAGACAGCAGTCCCATAATCAATAATGCTTCAGTCGGAATCCAACTTTAGCTCACTTTAGGCACTTTAGTTCACTTTAGCTCACTCCTCACTAACGGGCAGCCGGCATCTCACTTGGTAAATCCGTGCTAATACGTGCAATTCATCCTTCATGACTTTTCAATTGATTATTGATTAAGAATGATTTATTATTTAGACGAAGGCAGGCTTTTGCGGACTAATATTTGTATCGGGCTGCCGTTATGAAAAGAA
>CAZZAX010000332.1:0-3625 GCA_964653075.1 uncultured Pirellulales bacterium | reverse complement strand
CCCTTTACGCCTACTTCAACACAGGCAATATCTGGTATCGCGAACGTGAAAGCGGAATGTCACTTCCCGATTACCATTTCCATAACTGGTTCCATGTGGACTGGCTCTGCGGTGACCACATCGTCGAGCAGCATGTCCATAACCTTGACATGTGCAACTGGATTATGCAGGCTCATCCGGTTAAGGCTTACGGGATGGGCGGACGGCAGTATCACACTGACCGCGGCGGTAATATCTACGATCACTTCACAGTCGAGTTCGAATATGAAAACGGTATTCGCATGACCAGCATGTGCCGCCAAATCAAAGGAACAGACACGAAGGTCGGAGAGGAAATTGTTGGAACGAAAGGCTTTGCCTCGTTGGTCGGTCGCAAAGCTCAGTTCACGGGTGAAAATGCCAGGGTTTTCAGAGAACACCCGAAACAGCACGAAAGCCATCTCCAGGAGCATATTGATTTTATCGCAGCACTGCGACGCGGCGAAATTCTGAATGACACCCGCTTTTTGTGTGAATCGACCTTAACCGCTATCATGGGACGCGAGTCAGCATACACAGGTAAACACGTAACGTGGGACGAGATTCTAAACTCCGACCTCCAACTGACACCTCCAGATATTGCCAGGTGGGATGGCTCTATCCGGTCGGTTCCCAAGCCAGACATACCGCGGGTGTAGCAGATTTTATAAAAATGAGCCCGCGCTCGTTTTTCTATTCAATTATACCTAAGGCAGCGTTAAAGCAAACGATCCGGTCCTTTTGCTATATGGATTCGGGTATTCCACCCAAAATGCACGGAAATTGGCTTTAATCCCCTGGTTGAAGTTCCCGGTCATAGATAGAGGCATAACCACCACCGCGGTTGCGTGCCACCCATAGCCGATAGTCAAGGTTCTCCCAGGCCGCCAGGTATCGCTTACCCACAGGCTTTGTTGCAGTGACGATACCTACGGCGTCCTTTCCTTCTTGCGTGCGAAGACCTAAAACCATCTCATCTCGGAAGTCTCCACAGAGGTCGGCCACCATAAGTATGTGGCTATTCGAGACAGGATTGGGCCTGACACCCGGAACGGCCACGGCAACTGTACCATTGAAATTACTGAGAACTGCACCGTTCGCGCTCAGCAGCTCCCGCGTACCGTCCCCATCCCACTCAACGGGTGTATAGCCACTTGGAAATGGATCCAGCAGCAAACGCCCTGATGCTGAGAACATCAGGAGGTGATGATCACTATGACCGGCTCGGTTGGAAACGCACTCCAATCCTGGGGAAGCGTCCCAAATGTCCGCACTCCAACCGCGATGCCCATGGGTCCAGCGTGAATCGTCCTCCCTGTTGAGTTTCCAAATGACCTCCCCTGAGTTCGCGTCCACCATATAGACACCCGCATGCATACTCGATTCTACAATATAAAAAACCTCCAACCCAGGTCGCTTCGGTAGATGGTCGTGAATCGAGACAATATCAGGATGTTGCCGGTAAAGAGACCAGCGCAGCGACCCGTCGTGATTGATGCACGTGGTCCCGTTAAATACCTCCTGTTTTCCGTCCCCATCAACATCAGCCACTTCAATCTTGTGCCCACCACTGCCGCTTGTTTGGCCGAAACTCTTGAACTGCCACATTGGATTCAATTCCGCATCATAAGCCGTGAAGATCTCGTTCTCATATAAACCACTCTGGGTTACTACGGCCGGATGGTTTCCGTCTAGATAGGCAATGGAGAGGTGAATTCGTGTGGACGAGCCCTGGTGATCAGTGGAAATCGATACCCAAGGCGTTTTGTATTTCACATGACCGCTCATCCCGTCCAGAATCGCTACATAGACCGCTTCACCGATTTGGAGGCGTGTAATGACTTCTGCTCTGCTGTCGCCGTCCATATCCCAGACATTGAAGGGCACATTGTTAGCACTGCCGTAACAGTGGTCGTGAAAGCAGATGTCCTTACGCCAAAGGGAACGTCCGTAGGAAGTAAAGGCCTCCATTTGTACGGGCACGCCTGAATCCTGTGACATCTCACGATTGCCGTTGTCCATACGGATCACACAGTCCAAGGCACCATCATTATTCAAGTCACCAAAGATCGGGACTAAGGAACCGGGTTTACAAATGGGAGCATAGGTGGCAATAAGCGGATCGCCTACATCTCTAACATCGACACCTACCCATTCCGAGCGTCGCAGTTCCCGGCCCTTTGTATCCACCGGGCGCACATAGTATTGATATCGCCTTCCCGTCTTTAATCCGGTATCTGTAAAATGCGTTTTCCCACTAAGGGGAACCTGGGTAATTCTTTGCCCAACGTGGTTTCGATCCGATGCTCGGTACACATGAAACCGAACATCCTGGGCGTCGCCCCGAAGGAATCCCCAACTCAGAGCAATTTTACCATTATCGCATGACACCGCGCATACACGCCGAACCTGCACACGCCAGTCGTGCCCTTGGGGTTCGCGCACCGGTCGGAATCCTAAGTCAGGGTGTCGCAGACCTGCTTGCATCCCCACACTGTACCCGCAGCGCAGATAGGCTGCACCCCGTGCCCATGAGCCGCCCATCACACTCTGCCCCTTGAATTCGGGTTCCTCTAAACGATAGATCCATTTTCTAGTGGCCGGATCATATCGGTTCAGTACCATCTGCCATACATTGCCCGCCATACAGTACAAGCCATAGCCGTTGGCCCGGCCCCACTTGGCTGGGCACAGATACTCCTGCCAGGCATCAAATCGCCGTGATCCGTGCGCATTGTAATTAGCCTGATCCGTTGGTTTATCATTACCCCACGGATAGCGAGGACGGTCCAGGCCGCCGTAGGCTGCATGCCTGAACTCCACGCCCGTTGGTAACCGGTACACCCGGCCATCCTGATTCGTTAGCCATTGCAGGTAGTCTCGGACATCATGGCGATTGACAAAAATTACAGGATACTCTTCCTTTCCAACCGGGACCTGCCCGTTTTGCCAATGTAATGGTGCCGCATGCCCCGTGGCATCCACAAAGGACCGGTATTCAGCATTTGTAACGGTGTGGTCCAGTATTTCAAAGTCCTCTACACGAATGCGACCACCTTCGTACTGGGCACCCTTAATGAACACGAATCCCTCGGGAATCTGCCCTATAACGTCCAGCGATAAAAACCATGACAACAATATTAAAGAGAGTATTCTATTAGTCATTACGTACTCCGCTAATAGCTTGGATTTCCCATATTTTTTCGTACTTAAAAACAATTCTCCTTATCTTAAGTAAGGCAGAGGGAATCGAAGCCTTGCCCAAGACATATTGCAGTGAATGCCGCCGGAGCGAAATAATTCAGGTTGCTATGCGGACGGCAGTGATTGTAATCCATCTGCCAGCGATCTGCAACATATCTTAGCTCATCATTGCTCAAAAACAGCTCTCTATGGAGCAATTCATCTCTGAACCTGCTGTTGAACGACTCTATCTCTGGATGCTTCTGTGTTGGCCTAAAATAATCCCATTTTCACAAGTTGAAAATATCAGAAATCTTCGAAAAACCATTTCTTTCAGGAGCTGGAAAACACCCTGATTTCCAGGTGACATCTTGGTCGAGTAGACGTAAAGCTCTATCATTTAGGCATGCTTTGTGTTCCCAGT
>CAZZAX010000331.1:0-3691 GCA_964653075.1 uncultured Pirellulales bacterium | reverse complement strand
TGTAAAGTGAGCTAAAGTGCCTAAAGTTAAAAGTTAGAAGTGTAAAGGATTTTAGGGGATATCTATGGCACAAGTGCGGCATAAAGGTCTCTCAAAGTTAAGTAGGTTTATTCGGCCAACTTTCGGCGAGTTGCTGCGAAGCCGGATATGATCGTGAAGGCCAACATAAGCACAAAAGTTACGGCAGTGAACCAGTATCCCCAGGTGGCAGTTTGAACATGAGCCATCTTAATAATCACCGTGCCGATGGCAAAGGCCTGCAGAACACCCTTGACCTTGCCGGTGGCGACTGCAGGAAAGACAAGTCCCCGGGCTTCTGTAATGTGGCGTATTATGGTGACGTAAGCTTCTCTAATGATGAGTATGCCAGCTACAGTCCAGTGAATCGCTGCTAATGCTCCTCGACTGAAACCAAAAAGTCCTGGCTCTCCGAATATCGCAAAGCAGACAAAGGCGCCACATACGAGTATTTTGTCAGCGAGAGGGTCTGTCATTCGCCCTAACTTGCTCCCAACCTTGAATTTTCGAGCTATCTTGCCATCAAAGATATCCGTTAACTCGGCAATGACAAACAAGACAAAGGCAATGTCCAGAAAGAGTTGCTTGTTTGTGGCAGATGGTGAGTACAGAATCATGCCCAGGAAGACGAAAGTCAAGGCAAACCGCATGAAAGTCAGAATGTTTGGTATGAATTTGATCATGAGGAAAAGTTTACTTCTATTTCAGATGTGGTTCAACTCAAAATTTGTAGATGAATCGATCATGACCTTTGTGTGGATGGGAAGTCTGTCTATGTTGCATCCGGCAGAAAGGGATTGTTAGTCCTTCAATTCAATGAGAACCAAGTTGTACAAAATGCTACCCGTTAATGGTAAGGGGCGGTATTTTACGAGGCCGGGCCTAATTTGTGGCCGGGGCCTATTGTGTACAGGCGTTTTTTGGGTTCGGTGTTGATGTGGGAAGCGACTATTTTGCCTACGAAGATTATATGGTCGCCGGCGGGTAACTGCGATTCGAGGGTGCATTCGAAATTTGCGACGGCATCGGGCAAGAGCAGCGAATCGATTTCCCGGGCCGGCTCTGTTTTGCAACCGAACTCGGCGAATTTGTCGATGTTGCGGCCGGACTTTGAGCCGAAGAAAAGGGCCGCATCTGCCATATCAACTGATGGGAAGGAAATTGTAAAGCATTTCGAATGAGTGACGGCTTCTATCGAATAGTGTTTGCTTGCGACGGCTATTGCCATCATCGGCGGATTTCCGGATACAATCATCGTCCAGCCGAGGGTAACAGGATTGGCCTTTCCGGCTTTGTCTTTGGCGATGGCTATAATGACCTGCTCGGGGTATTTGGTTTTAATTGCCTCGGAATATTCAGCTTTTTTTTGCATTGCTTTTCTCCGTAACTGGTTTATATTTACAGTAGGAATATTGTCTGTGAAATTATAAGTTCCCGGGTTGACCATCACAAGGAGAAAGAAGTGGAAACGATCGGTTTTATTGGTGCCGGCAATATGGCAGAGGCGCTTATAAAGGGTGTAATAAAGGCCAAAATTTATGCTCCTGAAAATATTTTCGTAAGTGATATCAGGGCCGAACGGCTTAAATTGTTAGCTGAAAAGTATAGTGTTATTGCGTGCGAAGAAAACGGTGAGGCGGCGGCAAAGGCCCAAACAGTCGTCTTAAGTATCAAACCCCAGAATATGACTGATGCCCTGGAGAGTATTAAAGCCTCTATCGGCAGCGAAAAACTCGTTATATCCATTGCGGCAGGTATAAAGGTTGCCGATATCGCCACGGTGCTTGGGGATGTTGCAATAGTTCGTGTCATGCCCAATACACCGGCCCTGATAGGGCAGGGGGCCGGAGCATTGTTTGCCAATGAACGTGCAAAGCCGAAGCTGAATAAGGCTGTGGAGATTTTCTCGGCCGTAGGCAAAGCGGTCATTGTTGATGATGAGGATTTAATAGACGCCGTAACGGCCCTTAGCGGCAGCGGGCCTGCTTATTATTTTCTTGTAATGGAAGAAATGATAAAGACAGGTATCCGATTGGGTCTGCCCGATGATGTGGCGAAAGACCTGGTCTTGCAGACCGCTAAAGGGGCGGGTCTGCTCGCTGTCGAAGCTGATAAAAACGGTGAAAGCCCGGCCGTTCTTCGCCAAAAGGTTACTTCCCCCGGCGGAACGACCGAAGCGGCCCTAGCAGTATTCAAGGAAGGCAGGATAAGCGAGCTGATATCGGCCGCTATTAACAGAGCATACGGGCGCTCGAGGGAACTTTCAGAATAGAAATCGAACGGGCCCAATCCATCGAGAGGACAGGTTCACATGATTAAGGCTGACAATCTAAAGAAACGATACGGAGATGTTGTTGCGGTGGACGATGTCAGCTTCGAGGTGAAAAAGGGTGAGACGTTTGGATTGCTTGGACCGAACGGGGCCGGTAAAACGACTACAATTCAATTGCTTTGTGGGCTTATAAAGCCTGACAGCGGAACAGTGGCGCTTGGCGGAAAGACCGATCCGAGTTTGGCCGAGGTCCGTTCGTCTTTGGGTGTGGTTCCGCAGGCATTGGCGATATACGAAGAGCTTTCGGCCCGCCAGAACCTGCGTTTCTTCGGCAGGATATACGGCTTAAGCGGGCGGCAGTTGAAAGAGCGTGTAGATAATTGCCTTGAGATTGCAGGGCTGAGAAAGCGCAGCAATGACAGGGCTTCGAAATATAGCGGGGGTATGAAACGCCGACTTAATATGGTGTGCTCTTTTTTGCATGAGCCGCCCCTTTTGCTGCTTGATGAGCCGACTGTTGGGGTTGATCCGCAGTCTCGCAATTTGATATTCGATACAATCGAGGGTATGAAAAACCAAGGCCGTACAATAATCTATACAACCCACTATATGGAGGAGGCCCAGCGTCTTTGCGACAGGGTGGCGATTCTTGACCATGGCAGGATTCTGGATATGGACAGCGTTGACAATCTTATTAAAAAGCAAGGAGGCCCATCCCATATTGAGGCCGAATTTGAAAAACTCTCAAGCCCCGACAGCATAAAAAAATACATCGATAGTGAGAATGTACAGTTCGAAGAGACGAAGATTAGATTCGAGACGAGCCGGCCTATGGAGTCTCTGGCAATGCTTAACCGCAGCGGTGTACGCTTTGACTCGCTGAAAGTTCAGACGGCCAACCTTGAGGATGTTTTTCTTAACCTGACCGGACGGAGGCTTCGAGACTGATGAAGAAGTTATTGTTTCTTGCCCTCAAAGACCTGCGGGTACTGCTCAGTGATAAGGGTAATATTTTCTGGGTCTTCGGTTTTCCGGTTCTGTTCGCCCTGTTTTTTGGTGCTATTTATTCCGGCGCCGGCAAGGGGCCTTCCGGAATGAAAATCGACGTGGTGGACGAGGACAATTCCGAGTATTCGGGCTCCTATATATCGAAGCTGGAGTCCGATGAAGCATTAACAGTAGTCCACCTGAACCGAGACGAGGCAATTGAGCATGTCAGAAAGGGTAAAGTAGCTGCGTCTGTTATTCTAAATGAGGGTTTTGGAGATGGATTTGAAGCTTTGTTTAACAGGGACGAACCAAGATTAGAAATAGCATCGGACCCATCTCGCAGAATGGAAAGCGGCTATCTTCAGGGACTTCTCGCCAAGGCACAATTTGAGGCCCTGGGCGATAAATTCG
>CAZZAX010000330.1:0-3775 GCA_964653075.1 uncultured Pirellulales bacterium | reverse complement strand
TGCTGGCTCAGGCCAACTCGATGCCTCAGATGGCATTGACGCTGCTCAGGTAAAATCAGCAAGCGGCCAGTTTCATTTGCTTAATAAATCGATTAAGAGGGCACTGTAGGCTGGTCTGGAATTGGCTGATTGCGTTATCGAATAAGATTTTGAGTTATTGACGTAAAAGAGACTCCGAAGGGCTGTGAACATTAATAATATTGTTCACAGCCCTTTTTTATTACCCAAACCATCTTTCATCATCCTATGTATCAGCCATAAAATTTCAGATTGAATCAAAACCGGTACAGACATTTTATCACATTTCCATCGGAAGCCTTTGGGGGCAGGTGTCGATTTAGCGGGATATGACGTATCGATGGAAGTTGCGGAACCACCCCAACGGCAAAATTGAGATTATTTTTCCTTGACGGCGGTATGTTTTGTTTGTATTTTGACCGTAATAAGTTTCTCTTGGCTGTCGTCCTTTTTTGTTTGGCGGCAGCCATTTTTTTTGCCATTTTTTGTATATATATGTTTTAGTTTTTTTTTCCGCTTTTTATATGCACACAATCGAGAGTCCATAGAATCTCACACACCAGCCATTAACGTTCAGTTTACATAGCCTTAGAGGTCATTTAAGGCGCGGAGCTGTTTTTAGAGGTATATCATTTGGCCGACTGGAAGAATTAACTTGAAGCTTGTGCTGACATGGCCGGGTGCGTTATACTAATGGCAGAAAAGCATACCAGCCAGAGTTGATTATCTTAAAAGAGAAGGGCAAACGTAATGCTCAGACGAAACGGCTTTACGCTAATTGAACTATTGGTGGTGATTGCTATTATTGCAATATTAATGGCAATATTAATGCCTGCGCTACAGCGGGTGAAGGAACAGGCCGGGAAGACCGCCTGCCAATCAAATCTTAAACAGATGGGCCTTGTCGTTTCGATGTACACGGATGACTTCGATGGTAATTTCCACCAGGAGTCTCCAGCCGGGCCGCAGCATAGCTGGGTCTATGCGATGCGACCTTACTATAGCCATGAGCCCGAGATTCGTAATTGTCCATTAGTGAATCATTTCTACAGCGACACTGACGGCAGGGGCGGCCCTCGCGTGGGGTGGGGGGTATATGGGGAAGACGGTTACAGTACACCGGACTGGGCAGTTGAGGGTGACTACGGCAGCTACGGGTGGAACTGGTGGCTCTGCGATGAAGACCGCGAGCAGAAACATTGGCGGAATATTAACACGATACCTGGTAATCGCAGCGAGATACCGGTCTTTGTGGACGCCCAATGGGTGGATGCGCTACCGAGACCTACGGACCGACCGCCGAATGGGTACTTCACGCTGATAGACCGGAGTATGGGGTCGTTCTGTATCGATCGACACACAGGTTTTGTTAATGGTGTTTTTGTGGACTTCTCAGTTCGGCCAATAGGATTGAAGGAACTGTGGGACCTCAGGTGGTATCGAGGCTGGCCTGAAGACCGGCGTAATGCCGGCACGCCGGTATGGCCGGAGTGGATGCAGCACTATAAGGACTACTGAAAAAACACCAACAATCTCAGGTTACTGCTCCATTGCCACTGTTATTTGTTACAATAAAAATCCCTAAAGCTCCAAATCTTAGAAATCCTATTGTAGGGGCTCATAAAGAGCCTATACATCTACCTGGTTTTTGATAATGAAAACATCCAAACGGATATCCATGCCGGGGAAATTCATATAGTTGTCAGTGATTTTAGACGATATAGGATTATTCGTGTGTATTGTATAATGGATATCACTCCAAGGGAAAACACAATGTAAGATTATCGGAAGCAGGTTAATTTTCATAGTAAAGACATTAAAGATGAAAAATGATATAGAGAGACGGGGTTTTACATTAATTGAGCTGATGGTCGTTATTTTGATCGTTGGCGTCTTAGCTGCTGTGGCGGTCCCGATTCTTCGCGGTCGAACCAGACAAGCGAAATGGTCGGAAGGTGCCGCGACGGCCGGGGCTATCCGAAAATCTTTGCGGGCCTATTATGCCGAGGATTCTATTGCGGCTGCGGCAATGATAGGCAGTACTGTCGATGCAGTTCAGGTGACTTTAGGTTTTACAGCAGGCGACCTTACCGGCAGGTACTTTCAGGCCAGCGATTTCACAATTATCACCATCGATGGCAATGGCCATGCTACTATCAGAGTAGCGGCCCCGGCCGGTATGAGCGGCTTCGGAGTACTTAGCAGTGCCGGCTGGGTATATACTCCTTAAGGATTCTTCAGAATACGATTTTCTTCAGCTTGTTGTGTCAAGCAAATTCAACAATCCTTTACACCAATTCCGGAGCAGGAGCGTACAAGCCGACAGTGGGTATTAAATCGGCCTTTTTCCATAAGCTCAGCTTCGGTGCAGTGGTGATTAGAGGGAAATCCTGAGTGATTCGGCTGCTGAAAATTGTTATATGCAGGCCGATAAGATATTGCATTTCTTAGCATAAAGCCCACAAATCGGTTCTGAAAGGCCATTTTGCCGTTTTTTAGTTGAATTGAAATCGCCCTTAGGTTATAATATGTCTATAAATCAAGACAGGGGATATCTAAAGCACCGGAATAAGTTTGCCGTCTTTGTGAAGAAATTGTTTTGTCTGTTGACGGCGGATTTTCAAGAATCAAACTTGGGGAACAGTATGGCTTTAAAGACAATTGGACGACAATTTCCTATGATTTTGGAAACAGATTGATTAGACGTAAAAAGGACATAGTAAATATTAACAAAAGGGACAAAGGTATGCAAACGAAACAAAAGGGTTCCGGAATAGCTATGAATGTATTGGTTTTGGGCAGCATCATATTGTTTTCATTTTTAGCCATATTGTGTGCAGCGTTGTGTTCGTAAATTTTTGTCGAACATGTATATGGCTCGAAAGTTGAAAAGGCGTTGCTTTTAATATCAATGGTACTTAATTATGATTTTTGCCAAATACTTTTCAAGAGAGGGAGGTGGAACAGTGTATTAAAGATACACTCACACTCAAGCCTCTGCTTTGCCAGGTCCACAATTAACAAAGCAGGGGCTTTTTTTATTAAACTTATTATCGGGTTATTGTGGGATATTCATAACCCGGCACTCTTTGTTCCAATTGTATTCAAATCTCCTAATCCTATCTATGAATGCTCTTTAGTCTGAGTTTGGTTATTGCAGAATGAAAAGATCCCCTTCACAGCTATCTGGTAATGGATTATTATCATTAGAATATATCATTTTTAGGTCATTCTAATTTGGATTTTCCGATTCATATGCTATATTTTATGTATGAGAGGGTTTATGCGGATAAGCGGTTCCGATAATTCGTTCGAAGCCAACTAAATTAACGTTGATCTATATGGGGGACAGTTGAAATGGAGATTGAACACCTCCCGGAAAACGTTCTTTTCGTTTGTTTACAAGAATCACAATTGAAAAATGAGCTTATAACTGTTAACGAAATCCTAAGCAACGGATGCACGTGTGATGTAATTATTGATTTTTCCAGCGTCGAGATGCTGACTTCTGAAGGCATAAGCAGCTTAATTATATTAGAGAGGCTTTTGAATAGTCTCGGACATAAGATCATTTTGTGCGCTGTTTCTTCGTATAATCTGCAAGTTCTCGAGCGAACCGGTATCCAGCCGTTATTTGAATTTGCCAGTGACGAGTTTTCCGCATTGCAATCTATACGAGGCTCCTCTCTGTTTTGACCATTGAGCCATTCCTCACAATTTTAATGAGCAATCCTTATCTTTCAATTTAAAGCCGACA
>CAZZAX010000329.1:0-3785 GCA_964653075.1 uncultured Pirellulales bacterium | reverse complement strand
AAACCCTTTACCAGGCCCATAAGTGAAAAATCACCTCATAACTGGCGAACTTGGGCTAAATCCCCTGAAGAGAGTTCTTGCCCAAAAAACGCGGTTTGAATCATATTTCACTTGACTTTTTTTTCTTACACGTAAAAATTCCTTAGAAAAAGGATTGAAATATGATCAAATGTGTTGGCCTAAATAAGCGGTTAGAATCGAATGGAGTCGCTTTCAAAGAAATGACTCTCGTCATAAACAAGTCAAGTAATGAAAGTGGGGAATTCTTTCAGATTGTGTCCCGACACATTATAACATTCTAAAGATGCTTAGGGTGCTTGTTGTTCATGGAGGAAAAGCTGACGGATGGAAAACACACAAGTGAAAGAATTAGAGCGATCGTCGATAAAACACCTCCAGTCAGTAATAATGTCTGCACTGGGATACTATCATTTATCCGAGAAAGTGCATGAAAATATAATCTGTAATATATCGGGAGTCAGGGGAGATGATAATTTGCCTGTTTTGTGAGGCTTCTTAAACCAAAATACTCCCACACATGAGCCATTGAATTTATTTGAATAATTATGAAATTATAAAAATATTAAAATCTGCCGGGTGTAATAAGCCTAAATTGACAAGACTTGAGAGAGCTTCGGCATACAGAAAGATTTAAACAGATAAACAATCGTATTTTCGGCTTTTTAGAGTATATTACGTAGAGTATATTATTGTGTAGCTCTTGGCTGATTTATAAGAAAACTCTTCTTTTATCCATAGGGTTATATTGCAACCCAAGGGGACGGAGTCTGGGTGGATTCATGACCGAAGATTTAGGATGAGTTCCAGATCTAATGCTACCCCGTAAGATTGTCAGACAAACAGCAACCCACTTGTCGCAGAGAATGCCTGTCTGATATGTCGTGAGGAATGATTTTTATCGGAAGCTGTCAAGTACGCAAAGAACAAAGCTATCATAGGAGCGTGTCCGAGTATTCGCTCTCAAAATACATAAGTCTTTGGCAACAAAGAACTTAATGTTTTTGGGCCCAAAGCAACTAAGTCTTTTATCTGCAAGTAGTTATGAATTCAAAAGCCTATTACTCGGACAGACTCCTAGCGCGGCTCTTTGCATCCGAGGCGTTTGGGGCCTGGTTGGCATGGCCATTGTCTTCATCGCCTTCCTGCAAGTCATGCGCGAGATGGGCATGACAGCGGCGCTATGGCTTCCGCATTGTTATGAATAACCAGAACCTAACATCCCAGGTTGTTTTCGGAAGCATGTGGATGTTAGCACTGAGAGTGGCGCGACGATCAGTGGGAGTGATCAGTGCTGTAGTTCTGGCTCGCATTCTTTCTCCAAAAGACTATGGGCAAGTTGCTGTCGGCTTACTATGTGTGTCACTAGTCCAGTACTTACCAAAGTTGGCGTGAAGCAGAACTTGGTCCAGGAACGGAACCACACACAGAGTCTAATTTGGACAGCGTGGACAGTCGACGTAATTCGAGGCCTGCTAATTTCAGGAGTGGTTTTCTTCCTTGCAACATTTGCTGCTGTGTTTTTTAGACAATCCCAGGCGACTGCGATTGTCAGGGCATTAGGCTTGATACCTCTGCTGCAATCGATTCAGAACATAAGAATTGTATATTTCCAAAGAGAACTGTAATTTAAGAAAGTGTTCTTATACGAACTCAGCGGGGCTGTGGGCGGACTGGCAACGGCGATAGCAGCTGCTTTAGTGTTGCGAAATGCATGGGCTCTTGTTATTGGTCAAATCGCTACAGCATCAATACTGACAGCGTTATCTTACATTCTATTTCCAGAGCTGCCTCGTCCAATGTTGGACAAGCCGAGTCTGAAGCAACTTTATGTCTTTGGCAGGTGGATGTTTTTGGCAACCTTGGTGAGCTATTTTGTACTTCAAGGTAACAAGTTTTTTGTCGGGAGGCTCTTTAATGCCGGCGTCTTAGGCATGTATAGCATGGCCACTATGATTACAAATATCATTATACAAGAGTTCGGAAAAGGTATCTCTTATGTTCTATTTCCCGCATATGCAAGAATCAAGGGCAATTTGAGAAGGCTGAAGGACGCGTTCATTAAATCCTATGAGCTTCTGCTTGGATTACTGGTTCCGGCATGTTTGGGATTATATCTCGTATCAGATGACTTAGTAGCGGTTGTTCTTGGGGATAAATGGCTACGAATGATTCCCATGCTCAAATTATTGGCAGTAGTGGGCATAGCAAGTGGTTTGTCCGCTTCGGGTAAAGGATTATTCATGGCGTTAGGTCGACCGAAATATAGTTTTATGACCCAAACAGTGAGATCTTTAATATTACTCATTTGCTTATTGACCTTGCCTGGAGTGTATGGCATAAAAGGTGTTATTCTTTCATTACTTCTGGCAAACTCTTTTGCGTTCCCAGTATATATGTTGTTATGATACCGTCTATTGGGAACTGATTGTTATTGATGACCACTCGGCAGATGATACTTTGCGCATATTGAAACGAGCAGAACAAACCGACTCCCGAATAAAAGCATTCCTGAATAAGCTAAGATACAGTACCGGCCATAGAGCAATCCTCGCCCGCGGAGCTATTGGTTCATTTGTCGTCAAGATACTCGGAGCAGCAATCGCCTTTGGGTTGCATATTCTACTGGCCCGATTGCTGGGCGTTACCCAATACGGCATTTACATTTACGCCCTTACCTGGGTCAATATATTGGTAATCGCATCGCTGCTGGGTTTAAATACCTCACTGGTGCGCTTCATTGCTGCCTACAAAGTTCAGGAAAGGTGGGGGTTACTGAGAGGTATTGTCCACCGCAGCACCCAGTTCATCGTTGTCTTCAGTCTGCTAATAAGTGGAATTAGTGGAATTGTTGTTTGGTTTTTGCGGAATCGTATCGGCCAGGACCAAGCGGCAACCTTTGGCGTAGCTTTGATACTACTGCCAGTGCTTGTCCTTGTTAGACTGCGAGAAGCGAGCCTGCGTGCACTCAAGCGTGTAGTCCTGTCGTCTCTTCCAGATAGAATCATCCGGCCATTATTGCTCGCAATAATACTGAGTGGATTGTATTTTTACCTAAGAAAACCTCTGCAGGCCACCCAGGCTATGGCAATTAATCTCATAGCGGTATTCACCGCCCTTGTGATAGGAACCGTATGGCTGGTTAAAGAGTTTCCTGAGCAGGCCCGAGACGCTCAGCCGATATATGCAGCAAAGGAATGGTTGAAGGTATCCCTGCCGCTTCTGCTTATAGCCAGCATGGCTATGGTTCTCAGCCAAACGGATATTATTATGGTCGGTGCTATTAGGGGTGCAGACGAAGCGGGTATTTATTCGGCTGCTTCGCGTATTTCGAATTTGGTGGTCTTCGCCTTAATGGCAATCAATGCAATCTTGGCACCAATGATTTCAGAACTCTACAGCACAGGAAAAAACGAAGAGCTCCAGCGGATAGTCACACTTGCCGCACGTGTGATATTCGTCTTTACACTGACGGTTAGCATTATATTAGCTGTATTTGGCAAATTTGCATTGAGCCTGTTCGGGACGGAATTTGTTGTTACGTATGTACCTTTGCTGATACTGTTGTTCGGCCAGATTGTAAATGCCTTAGCGGGGTCGGTGGGCCTTATAATGACTATGACCGGCCATCAAAACCAGGCGGGAGCCATCGTTACAGTCAGCGCAGCGGTAAATATTATATTGAATGCTCTGCTGATACCATTAATGGGCTTGGTTGGTGCCGCTATCTCAACCGCCTTTACAATGGCTCTATGGAATATTATAAT
>CAZZAX010000328.1:0-3819 GCA_964653075.1 uncultured Pirellulales bacterium | reverse complement strand
AATTTATACAAAAAGTTGAGAAACCGCGTGTGCAATCCATTCGGCTCCGCTCAGGACAGGCAAGCTGCACAGGCTACCTAATGTTTCGTATGCCAGATGTCTCGACTTCGCTCGACATGACGGAAAGAATTTAGAATGTAGAATTAGTGCGAACCGCAGGCAGAAATACATTTTTCCCATCCACTTCATTCGCTCCGCTCATTCAGTGGCTGCCACACACTGTCCCGTTGCAAAATCGGTATTTCGCAAGACGAGAGGAGTCTCTTAGGGGATAAACTCTAATGCATTACCTTCCAGCCAGTGTGCCTCCAAAATGGCCATGTCCAGCTCGTTAACTATGCAGTCCTCATTGATATCGCCGGGTATCAACTGGAAACCGGGCAGCGACTTTGCTGCTTCGCAGCCGTCGGTAAAGACATTAATCGTCACCGTGTTCGAGCCTTTGTACTCGCCGTCATCAGCCTCAAGCTGCAGAACATACTGACCTATTGCACTGAGGCCAACGACGGTATCCTCTGCAGCGGCATCACTGATAACGGCAGCTCCTTCATTAGGCTCACTTACAACACTCCACGCCACAGTATATCCGACACCATCGTCTGTTACAGTCGCATCCAGACTGACATCAATGGTACCGTCCGTCAACCAGGTCGTAACAAGGTCCTTCTCGAATTGTACGGTGGGCGGCTGATTGTCCGTAAAAAAAGTAAAGACAGGGCCATAGACCGGAAGGATATCGGGGCCGTAATAGGTATCGATTGCCCAATAGTAGCGCGTCTTCGGCTGAGTTTGCACGACAACGGAAGAGACGCCCTGGTTGCTGACAATCCTGATGGCATCCGGGTCGGTAAATTGTTCGAGGGCTTCGAGGTCGTCGGTAAAGTAAACGTCAACGGTCACCGGCATTCCGGGCAGAAGGGGATCAGGCAAGGTCCAACTCAGCTCCACCCGGCCCGGTGACAATGAGCCTCCGTCGATTGGATTCGGCTTGAGCAGCGGGGTGGCTGTCACGGTGGTTTTTCCGGGATTCGTGACATCATAATCCACGTTCAGGGTGCCCTGGCCTTCATAGGCGGTGAGCCTGCCGTTGTCGATGTTAGTCTGGATTATTTCCGTGTCATCACCTTCAAGGACCAGTGTGCCTCTGGTAATATCCAATAAACCCGAATCGGATGTTAAACGCAGCTCGGATGCATTGATAGTGCCGCCGTTAAGGTTCACCGTGCCGGTGCCGGTCAGGCCGGGTACCACCAGGTTGTCGGTTAGCTCGATAGTACCGCCGGTCATATTGACCGTACCGATTCCCCTCCAGCCGACCTGCAATGAACCGGTAGAAAACAAGCCGCCGCTGATATTGAGGATGCCGTGGCCGGTGGCATTGTCCACACCGACGTAGGCCCCGGCTGCTGAAAGTGATCCGCCGATGATGTCCAAGTTTGCTGTAAAGCTGGAATTACCAACCCTCAAAGTTTCGCATTCGGCGGTGATAGCATCCGTGATCTCACAATGTGTGTCTTCCGGACTGTCGATTGAAGCAGCATCAAGGCTGGTCGGAAGGGTTTGCGGACTCCAGTTGGCCACAGTACTCCAGAGATGATCGTTCCCGTTATCGGTCCACATTATTTGCGCCGAGGCACTTTCGAATTGAACCAGCAGCAGGACAAGAGAAATCAAATATGTCATTTTCTTAAACATTGTTATCCTCCTATAAAAAGAGATTTAATATAAGAACTGCTAATAACGCTTTTCGCCTTCACTAAGTTATCTGTCCGCCTGTACGGGGCATTTATTATCCTGTGATTTGACGCCACCTCCCTGCATGAAAAGCCCAGAAAAGACCTGCCCGTCTCCAAATAGCAAGTCTCACTAACCTTACCTTATACGAAATTAGTCGTGCCGCGTCAAGGGAAATCATCGGAGTTCAGGATGTTTTCCTGATTATGATTAATCTATCGGTGCGAGCAAATAAATTGCACATTCTAACTGACCGAGGTGGCGGGTGATTGTTTTGGGCTTTTCATTTATACCGTTACGAAGTATAATACAAAGCTGATAATCATCGGAGGTTTATTATGTCACATATTGGCAGCAGGGAATACAAGAAGAAGATTAACCGGCGCAGGTTCCTGAAACAAGCGGGCGTTGGCACCGCCGGGGTGATTGGCCTACCTTATATTGTTCCTTCGTCGGTATTAGGTTCAAACGGGGCCGTGCCGCCGAATGAAAAGATAGCGATGGGCTTTATCGGGGTGGGCAGTATGGGCGGCGGACATTTGCGTACATTTTTAGGCTATAACGACGTCCAGGCCGTAGCGGTGTGTGATCTTCGGGAGATTTTTCGGCAAAAAGCCAAAAACAGGGTCGATGAACATTATGGCGACAAGGGGTGCAGGAGCTATGACGATTTTCGTGAAATTCTCGCCCGCAAAGACATCGATGCGGTAACAGTTGTCACTCCGGACCACTGGCATTCATTGATAGGTCTGGAGGCCGCACGAAATCGCAAAGATATGTACTATGAAAAGCCCCTGAGTATGAGCGTTACCGAAGACAAGGCACTTCGGGATACGATAAATCGTTACGGTGTCATATTTCAGTTCGGCACACAGCAGCGCTCCGACAACAGATTCCGCCTGGCCTGTGAGCTGGTACGCAATGAAAGAATCGGTAAACTTAATACGATTATAGTAAGCTCGCACCCCAGCATTACCTGCGAGAACCAACCGACGGAGCCGACGCCGGACCGTAAAGAATTTGACTATGATATGTGGCTCGGGCCGGCCCAGTGGGCCCCTTACTCGTATCAGCGGTGCGCCTCGCGTGCCATGGGAACACTGGGTATGTGGACGTTCATTTATGATTATTCGTTAGGCGGGCTGAGCGGTGCGTGGGGAATTCACCATGTCGATATCGCACAGTGGGGCAATGGGACCGACCATAGCGGACCGGTTGAGATAGAGGGGACGGGGGTATTTCCCAAAGACGGACTGACAGATACCGCCATCGAGTGGGAGGTCGAACACAAATATGCAAACGGCGTTAAAATGATACACATGAACACCGCGACGGCACGAAAGCGGGCCGAGCAATTTTCGCTTTATAAAAGCGTCGGCATTTTGTTCTTAGGGAGCGAAGGGTGGGTCTTCGTATGCAGGGACAGAATCGAAGCCGAACCGAAGTCGATGCTGACAACAACTTTCGGGCCGGACGAGATTCACCTGCCAGAGAGTAATAATCACCGGCGTAATTTTCTGGATTGCGTTAAGACCCGAAATAAAACGATATGCCCGATCGAGTCGGCGGTCCGCTCGGACACTATCTGCCACATCGATGATATTGCCATAAGGCTGGGCCGGAAGCTCCGATGGGACCCGGAAAAGGAGGAATTCATTAACGATGAAAGAGCGAATAGCATGTTGACGCGAGCCATGCGAAGTCCATGGTATTTGTAAACATCTTATAGATATCATTTTTATGTTCATCGCCATAATCTTTAGGCTTCAGGATAATCATAAAATTTAAGAAAAGCTAATAAGGATAAGGAAATGAGACAGAAGTTGAAAAGTATCAAGACAGCTTTAGTTGCGTTCTGGTGTTTATTATTTCTAACAAGTATTTCGGTTGGGGCTATTTCGCCACAGGAGAGAAAAAGAATTGAAAACGCCCTGCCGGAAAAGGCACCGGCCGCGGCGAAACGGGCACGAAAACTGCTGGTTTTCAATATGGATATCTGGGACGGTGTTGTGAGAAAAGGGCATGCATCGATTCCTTACGGCAATCTTGCGATTGAAATGATGGGGCGAAAAACAAAGGTTTATG
>CAZZAX010000327.1:0-3839 GCA_964653075.1 uncultured Pirellulales bacterium | reverse complement strand
TGGGCAACTGGTCGTTCGATGATTACTTCAAGGCCGAGGCAATCCAATGGGCCTGGGAGCTTTTCACCGATGTCTGGGGTATCGAGGCGGGGCGCCTTTGGGCGACTGTTTTTGGCGGCGACCGGGCCGACGGCCTGCCCGAAGACGAAGAGGCAGCGAACTTATGGACCAAGGTAACACAGATACCCGCCGAGAAGGTCCTTGCCTGCGGTAAAAAAGACAACTTCTGGGAAATGGGCGAGTCCGGTCCCTGCGGGCCGTGCAGCGAAATACACATCGACCTTGGCCCTGCGATGTGCGATATGAAAAATGTCCCGGGCCATAATTGCCGGGTCAATAGCGGCTGCGCAAGATACATCGAGTTATGGAACCTTGTCTTCATACAGTTCAATCGCCTGCCCGACGGCAAGCTGGTGTCTCTTAACCGCAAATACGTTGACACCGGCGCGGGGCTCGAAAGAATTGTGGCGGTACTGCAGAACAAGCAGAGCAATTACGATACCGATTTATTTATGCCCATAATCGATCGTACCGGTGAAATCACCGGTCATAAATATACATCCAGGCTCGGCAACAAGACAGACAACGCCTTTAGAGTAATAGCCGACCATATTCGCTCTCTTGTCTTTTCGATAACCGACGGAGCTATTCCGTCCAACGAAGGCCGGGGATACGTGATTCGCCGAATACTTCGCCGGGCTTCGAGATTCGGCAGAGAATTAGGAATGCATGAGCCGTTTATGTACAAGCTCGTTCCGGTAGTCGTCGATTGTCTGGGCGATACGTTCGACGAGATAATAGAAAGGGCGGACTACGTCTCAACGGTAATAGAGTCCGAAGAAACAAGCTTCGGCAGAACACTCGACAGGGGCATTGAAATATTCAATGCCGCCGCCGCCCGCGCAGAAAAAACAACGGGCAAAATTATCAACGGCGAAGACGCATTCCAGCTATACGACACCTTCGGCTTCCCTCTTGATTTGACCGAGCTTATGGCTCAGGAGCGCAGCCTGAAGGTCGATACGGCCAGGTTTGACGAGCTAATGGAAGCCCAGCGCCAGCGGGCAAGGGCGGCCCAAAAAAATGATTCACTTGTGGCGGCACTGGCAGATACCGAATTGCCGAGGACCGAAGATGTCCACAAATATCATACCAATAGCTGCCAGAGCAAAGTAATCGGCTGGTTTGACGGCGGCGGTTTCAGGGATCAAGGTAGTATCGAAACCGGTACAGAGACCTGCCTGATTCTTGAGGAAACCTGCTTCTATGCCGAGGCGGGCGGTCAGGTCGGCGATTGCGGTGTTATAGAATCGGATAATGCTAAATTCGTAGTCGAAGATACCGCAAAAATAGCCAACTGTATCATTCATCGAGGTAAAGTTGTCGAAGGATCCTTCAGCCCGGGTCAAAACGTAAAAGCAATCGTAAGCAAAGACAGGGACGCGATAAAGAAAAACCATACCGCGACCCACTTGCTTCAGTGGGCTCTGCAGCAGGTGCTTGGTAAATCCGCAGCGCAGCAGGGCAGTTTTGTCGGGCCGGACTACTTGAGATTCGACTTTACATATCCCAAGGCTATCACTGCCAAAGAGCTGAAAAAGGTCGAAGAATTAGCAAGAGAGAAAATCATCTCCGATCTGCCGCTCACATGGGTGGTAATGCCCAAAGAAAAGGCGCAACAATTGGGTGCAATGGCGCTGTTTGGCGAAAAATATGGAAACGAGGTTCGGGTAGTGGCTATCGGAGCAGAGGATCAGGATCAAATTACAGAGGCCTTTAGCCGGGAATTCTGCGGCGGCACGCACGTTGACAGACTCGGGGCCATCGGCGACTTTAAGATAATCAAAGAAGAAAGTATCTCGGCAGGCGTTCGCAGGATTACGGCACTGACGGGCTCGGGCCTTAACAGCTATTTCGAAAAGGCAAGTGACATTGTCGATGAGCTTTCGGCAATTTTGAAGATCCCTTCCGAGGGGCTGGCTGACAGGGTCGGCCAGTTGATAAAGGAAAATAAAAAGCTCTCGAAGGAGCTGAAGGCGGCGGCAAGGGCATCCGGCTCGGACGTTATGGTCGAGGCAAAAGAACTCCTAAAAAAATGCGAAAAAATCGGCGAGACATCCGTAATAATCGGCCAAGTACAGGGAACACATATCGAGCAGGCGCGAGAAGCCGTCGATATGCTCAAGAAGAAGGCGAAATCTGCCGCTGTTGTTTTGGGCTTCGGCGACGGCGACAAGGCAACGCTGCTGGCGGGCATGACCGATGATGTCATCAGGAAGGGTCTGAAGGCCGGTGACATAGTCAAGGAAACCGCCCCAATAATCGGCGGTGGTGGTGGTGGCCGGCCTCAAATGGCACAGGCCGGCGGAAAAAATCCAAAAAAAATAAACGATGCTCTCAAAAAAGCCTCGGAACTGATAAAAGAAAAACTGGCAAGCGCTTAATAGCTTATTCTGATTTGGGACCCCCAAACGCACTATTTCGCGTTTGGGGAACCCCCTTCAATGCTCCGGAAAGGCAGGATTGAAAGTGGGTGAGGCGGACCCATTTGTTAGGTTTCACTGTGAGAACTGCGGCTACAAATCCACCGTCTCCGAAAGCTATGCGGGCAAAAATATTCGGTGCCCCAACTGCTATTTCATAATCTTTGTCCCGAAGGCTGAGACCACGGGCACAACACAAACCAGCTCCGAACATTCCGCCTACGATTCGAGCCTTTTGAATATCCAGGAACAAAACATTCTCAAACATAAACAAATGTGTGAAGATATCGCCTCCGAACAGGCCGACGAATCCGAAGAGGAAGAAGAACCGCCACAAGAAACCGATCCCGCGGCCCAGCGCAAAGCCCCCTGGTTAATAGACATATTTCTCTATCCTTTCAACAAGCCGGGCCTGAAACATCTCGCAATTTTCATCTTAGTGCCTCCATTATTCGATATCCTTATGAAAATTCTTCCTTCCTTATTTTATTTCCTTCTATTATTTGCAAGCATCATCGTGGAGGTCCTCATCTTTCTGTATATGTACTGGTATCTGGCCGAATGCGTTCGTGAAAGTGCGGGCGGCTGGGTACGGGCACCTCAAGGGTTCGGCGGGCTTCCTGCTTTAAGAGACATGTTGGGGCAGGTAGTAAACATAATCGGTTGCCTTGCGGTTTCCTTTGCTCCATTTGTCCTTTATACTTGGATTGCACAAAAAGCGGGTGTGATTTTCTGGTTGCTGCTAATCTATGCAGTTTCCTTATACCCGATGGCTTTATTGTCCGTTATCATGTTTAATTCAGGTCGCGGCTTTAACCTTCGCTTAATCTTCAATTCAATATCCAACACTTTTTTCCCATACTGCGGCCTTGTCTTATTTATTGTCCTAACCGTTGTGTTAATCAGCCTAATACCATCGGAAACGCTTGAATCACTACTTTGGAATCGTATCTTTCGTGCTGTCATCATCTACTTAGCATTTGTCGCAGTTCACCTTCTTGGACGTTTCTACTGGCGGTATCAGGATAAGCTTAACTGGGACCTGTAAGCTGAAAATGTAAAAGCCGCCGAAATTATAATAGAAACGCGAGATGCCCGGTGAGCAGTCCGGCAAGATAGTTTTTGAGGAAAACACAGCAACAGGCAGATTTTGCGCAATGTTTGACTTCTTTAGACGTCTTTTATAATATGGGCTTTGAACGTTCAAAGCCCGAGGATTGCGTTGATTCGAGTTTTTGCGGGAAAGGAGTTAGATTATGAGAGGAAGAGCGATTTACTTGAAATTCCCGGCTTTCGTTGGAAACTTGCTGGTATGCCTGTTGTTGATGGCGCTTTTATCCGGCTGCAAGGATAAGG
>CAZZAX010000326.1:0-3901 GCA_964653075.1 uncultured Pirellulales bacterium | reverse complement strand
TTAGTCCAGGTAGATTGTTTCGTAGTCCATGGAGTCGAGGTCGAGTATGACGGCCCAAGCCTGGCCGGGATTGATTATGAGTGTATTGCCTTGTCTATGGATGTCCTGTACGTGGGTATGGCCGTAGATGATTAGGTCGAAATCACCGGTTATCGGCATATCGCCGAGGGTGCGGGGCTCGTGCGCCATTAGCAGTTTTTTATCTTGGATGCTGCCTTTATAGGGACCTCTGTGAATTTCGCCTTGCCGGCCCGTTAAGACAGCTTTCAGAGAGGACTTGTCAAGATCGCAATTGCCGAAAACGGCAATGAATCTGGCGTGGTCAATTGAGGTAAGGGCATGTGCCGATGATGGCGATGTTATGTCGCCGGCGTGAAGGATGCAGTCAATATGATATTCTGTAAAGACCTTGATTGCCTTTTTTAAGAGCGCCTGCTGGTCGTGAGTATCGGTTATGATGCCGATTTTCATCGTTGTTCCTATAGAAGCTGTTTCAAAACTCAATTTCCACTACGAACGGCTACTATTTCCTCTCGCGGCGTTGTCGGCTCAAAATTCGTCCTCGACGTAGCTTTGGCTACGCCTGCGGCGATTCTGAACCTCCGCCTTGCGAGAGTAAATTTCGCTCGTTCTCGCGACGAAAGCAGTTTTGAAACCGCTTCTTATAAAAATCACCATTATATGAGAAATGTTCATACGGTCAAATGAAACAGGATTGGTAAATTCGGAAAGATATTGAAAGAAGCCTGGTAATAACTTAATATGTTGGTGATAAACGATTGATGACGGAGGATGGATGAGATGAAGATGGATGAAGTACAATGCGGGATTTTAGTAAGGTAAAACGAATAGTAATAAAAATCGGGACGAACATTCTGACGAAGAACGGGGGGATTGACGGCGGATATGTTCGGCGAGTTGCGCGGCAGATAAATTCGCTGCTGAAGACGGGCAGGCAGGTGATTATTGTCAGCTCGGGCGCTATCGGGATGGGGGCCGGGCAGTTAGAGATGCGCGGCAAGGTAACGAATACGAAGATGCGGCAGGCGTGTGCGGCCATCGGGCAGCCGCTGCTGATGGACGAGTATAGAAAGTCGTTTGCACGGTACGGAGTTACCGTGGCGCAGGTCTTGCTGACGGCGCAGGTGCTGAATAACAGAAGGACATACCTGAATCTTCGCAATTCTATAGAGACACTTCTGAAATTGGCGGTGGTGCCGGTGCTGAATGAGAATGACAGTGTGAGCACGGATGAAATAGGCTCGGCGTTCGGCGACAATGATAAGCTAAGCGCGCTGGTTGCCAGTAAGATAGATGCGGACCTTTTGATTCTGCTGAGCGATATCGACGCGCTTTATGATAAGAATCCGCGGAAGTTTGCCGACGCCCGTGCGATACGGGCGGTTTTCGAGATAACCGCCGATATTATTCGAAACGCGGGGGGCAGGGGCAGTATGCACGGGACCGGAGGGATGAAGACCAAGATCGAAGCGGTGAAGATTGCTTCGAACGCGGGTTTCAGGATAGTTTTGGCTGACGGGAGGATGAAAAACGTGATCGGACGGATTCTCGCGGGCGAGGAGATAGGCACGGTCTTTATGCCGAGAAGGAAGCTGTCGAACCGTTCGAGATGGATTCTCAACAGCCAGCCTGCGGGGATGATACTTATCGACGAGGGGGCAATGCGGGCCGTTAAAGACCGTAAGAGTCTTCTGCCCAGCGGGGTGGTCTCGGTTGAAGGGACATTCGAGGCCGGCGCGGTCGTTATGCTCAATAATAATGCGATGGCCGTAACGAATTTAGACAGCACGCAGCTCAAATCTCTCGCGGGCAAGCACAGCTCCGAGATTCGTAAGATACTCGGGCCGGGACATCGGGACGTTATTGCGATTCCAGAAGACATAGTAATCATAGATTACTAAAGAGCACAAGTGCACAAGAGCAGGAGAGCATAGGAGTATCAAATTAGATGATAACCCGCGTAATGACTCGTTTTCGCTCATCTACGCCGAGGTAGAAATTGCGGGGCTAAATATTTTTAAGACTATATATTCCCTGCTAACGGAACGGGGCTACTTTTAGTAGAGAGATTTCTTCGAATGACGACGGAGTTTAAGACTTCGATTAATCATAATTGATTATGTAGTGCTATTTTTTTTCTTTGCTTTCTTTTTGGTTTTCTTTTTCGAGCGACATCCACAAGTATTGCACATTATCGTTTCTCCTATCTGAGACTGTACAAACCTCTGTCCACCAATAAGGTGAATACACATATCAGTAATATTAATCGGCTAATGCGAGCAAAAAAGTAAAAAAAACAAAAAAATTACGAATGAGTAACAGAGTGGTAACATTTTGTCTGCAGAATATGCGGTGTTGCAGATTGTGGTAATTTGTATTTTCCCTGTTACCATCGGGACCCGGCAGGCCTTTATTATGATAGAAACATCAAAAGGTGGAAATTCAACGCGATGTTTGTTATTATTTTTAGTTAAAAAGCATGGGAGTATCTGTAAATTGTTATGTGGGAATATCGAATAATTCAGGAGATACGAGAAATGAAAAATTATAGATTTAATGAAACCGCCCTTTGTGTGCTGCTTGTAATAACGTCGGTCCTGCTGGCCGGCTGTGTGGTAAGTGACAGCAGTGTGCGTTACAGCGGGGTTGAAAGTTCACAGCTAAGGCAGATTAAGTACGGCTTAACTACAAGAGACCAGCTTGTGGAGATAGTTGGTGAGCCGACCGAGCAGGGCATGACGGAAGACGGGGCCGAAATACTCAAGTACAAATGCATAATGACAAAGGACAACCAGTTTGTCCTGTTCCCGCCTCCGATCATTATCGACGACACAAAGGAAACGGAACATACCGTTGTGTTTAAGATAAGAGACGGTATTGTGCAGCGGCAATGGAAGGAAAATGTCAAGTCTAATTGATTATCCCTTGGGGATAAATTGATGAATGATAAATGATAATGAGAAGTTGATATTCTTCAGTTTGTTCAGAAAAATATTCGCAGACAGATTCTTAGGCTTCTTCGAAGAATGACATTTGGCCGAATCTGCATAATTGGTTATGTCGAGCTGATTAGATAATTTTAGAAATTTTGGGGGTGTGCGAGTGGTAATTTACGTTGACAAAGTGTCGGCGATTGTTAATAATCTTTTTTCCGCAGCCTTAGCCGGAGTGGCGGAATTGGCAGACGCGCGGGATTCAAAATCCCGTCCTGGCAACAGGGTGAGGGTTCGAGTCCCTCCTCCGGCAATCAATTCGTCTTGCGTGATGCGTATTGCGTATAATGTTGGTATCTCTTCCATATGGCATCAGGCGTAGATTTTGAAGACGTACTTACACATGTCGAATGGGAAATTTTCTTCTCTCAAGTTTGTTGATATATAGTTAAACGAGTTGCAGATTAGCCGGATATAAAAATGATTTTTGGCTGTGGGAACGCAAAATGCTTCTAAAAGTCTGTTTTTTTCTTGAAGTAGAGGCGGCCAATCTGGTATAAATATATTTGTTAAGGCTTTTTGTTAAGGCAGCCGGGCACGTGTAGATTTTTTATACTGTGAGTACAATTCATGTAGTATTCCAAATATGAGGAGGAGTAATTTGCTATTTTGCAGAAGCCTTGATGACTTTATTATAAGGAGGTTGTATTATGTACAGGAAATCGCATTATCCGGTTTGTTTTACTCTCGTAGTAGTTTTGACAGGAGCAGATCAGGCGGCTGCCCTTGCTCCCGACGACAGCAGCGTCAAAGACAATCTTTGTCTTTGGCTGAGAAGCCCGGATGTTAATTTCGACCCGGCGACGGGTATTTGGGTCGATGTCAGCGGCAGAGGCAACAACGCCGAAACAATGGGCCTTATCGATGCCTGGGGTGTTACCTACGCA
>CAZZAX010000325.1:0-4026 GCA_964653075.1 uncultured Pirellulales bacterium | reverse complement strand
CAACAATAAGGACAAGAACCCATTTCATGGGCATATCCTTCTCGGTCCTTTTGATCTCGCTGCTGCCGCTTGTAACCTGCTTATAAGCCCGCAGGCCGCTGGCAATACCACTAACCAGGGACCTTCGCATAGCGAAGATTGTCCAAAGTCCACCAAGGAGCATCCCGCCTACACCGAGGTATCGTGTTCGTTTTGACCAGATTCGGTTTGCGTATTTCACAGTATCAACGGGCGTACCTAATTTGGCTTGAAGCTCGGCGTTGTGCTGCTGTACCTCTTCGATCTGAGCCGCCGTTGCGTTTGCATCGGCAACCTCGCACTCCAGCACGAATGCATTCCACAACTGGGCTTCGTTCGTAGAATTATTCCAGATACTTGAATCGTTCGGATCGATAATCCCATATTGTGCGTTAGAGATGTCCCAATCCTCCGGGACATTTTTGTCCAGGAGATGGTAGGCAGGCCATTCTTCCCGGGCGGCAACGAAAGGAATAGCGGCATACCAGTTCAAAGCACCGCCAAGGAAAATCAATATCGCAATATTGAGCCCGACAATATATCCAACAGAAAGCAGAGCCGGACTGAGATTGGAACCAAAATAGGCTATGGAGCTTTTAACGCGACCGGCCACTTCGACAACTTCCGGCCAAAGACCGATTCCCTTAGCCACGATTTTGAACAAAGCCCCGACTACGGAAGCAACGGCGATATAGCGAACGCCGGAGCCGCCCTGCTGGCCGGTCTCCAGCACTTCGGCGGTGGCAATACCTTCGGGAAATTTAAGTTTGCCTTCGACGATGAGCGCGCGACGAAGCGGAATGGTAAAAAGCACACCCAGCAAACCGCCAAAGCCGGCGATGATCGTAACCCAGAAAAAGTTAAATTCCTCCCAGAAGCCCATAATTACCAGCGCCGGAAGCGTGAAGATCACTCCGGCCGCAAGTGACTCACCCGCAGAGGCAGCCGTCTGCACGATGTTGTTCTCCAGGATATTACTTCGCCGAAACAGCCTTAGCACACCCATCGAGACAACCGCCGCCGGTATCGAAGCCGAAACAGTCATCCCTGCGAACAGACCCAAATAAGCGTTCGCCGCGGCAAGAATCATCGAAAGCAGCACCCCAAGAACAACCGCCTTTATAGTTATTTCCGCCAATGACTTTTCTTCCAAATCCATAGCTCACCTTTTCAAAATTGTAGAAAATTCGCAACTACCTATCAGAATCATCACCGCGATATTAATCCATTTTTACAATTATTTAACGAATTGCCCAACAAAGTACTTTGGCGTCAGATGCTCTCCGGTCGCCCGCTTAATCATCTCGTTCCAATGATAAACCGCTCCGGCTTCAAAGACCTTTTCACGCAGAAAGCCACCAAGCTCACGCCGGCCAATATAGCTGAGGTTTTCATCCGATTCAAGCTTTAGGATTTTACCGGTTATATGATTATGCAACTGAGATGCCAGCAATTCACCCAACATATAGTTATGGTAATAACAAGGGGCAATAGTGAAATGAATTTTAGCTGCCCAATCCGGCTCATTGCGAGACTGTGGTCTTTTGACAAGCTGATATTTCTCAACCATTCGCCACCAAAGCGAATTAAGGTCCTGCCCAGGATTTGCATAAAGCTGTTTTTCAAAATTGTACATCACCATATCCCAGCGGGCAAAAATCAGTTGTTTGAGCTGTGCGTACCTGCTGCTTACTCTTTCAATTTCCGCCCGCTGCCTGTCCGTAAGTCCCAGCATTTGCTGCATCCAGGCGGGATTGCGGCTCAAGCGGCCAAAGAACATGGCAATTGCTTCCGTCGTAAAAACGTGCACGGGCCTTCTCAGTAAAAACGGCACCTGCCGGTCGTGGTATTTATCATAAACAGCGTGTCCCAGTTCGTGCAAAATAGTCTCCATCCAGGACTCGTTATTCTTAAGATTACACAGAATGCGCACATCTCCTTCCCGGTCGATGTCCGTGCAAAAAGCATGCGGATTTTTGCCTTCGCGCTCATACAGGTCGCTGTTGGCAAGGATGGACTCAACCGGCAATCCAATACCGGCGTAGAATCTGGTTGCTAATTCCTTGACATCTTTATCTTCGTAATACACATTCAAATCCAGGTCATACACCATCGGGGTTTCCTGAAAGAACGGGTCGTGATAATGCCATGGCATAAGCTCGGTAACAAGCACGCCACAGTTATCCGCCAGAATGCGGTCCAACTCTGTTTTTAATTTAGCATACGGCTCATTGGTCAATTCATACAGTTGCTCGAAAATCCGGTCCAGCTCTTTGACATCCTGCTCGGCAGTGGCAAGAGAAAGAGTATGATAATTGTCAAAGCCAAGTTTTTTAGCAGCCTCGTTTCGCAGCTTTACCAACTGGATTATATCATCGGCTACTTCGGCGCCGACCTGCTTGCCGGCCAGCCATGCCTGCTTTCTCTTGCCGGAATCTGTCTCTGTTTTCAGAATTTCCTTAATTTCATTGTCGGTAACTTTCTTTCCATCAATTGTGCTGCGGAAAGTGCTGAAGTTCTTTTCAATTTTTGTACCCAAATCAACAATTTTCTTCAATAGCTGCGGCTCTATCTGGCTCTCAAGATAACTGTTATACAGAACATCCAGTTGTCGAGCCAGAACGGCGTTTCTGACCTGCCCGGTTTCTTTTGCATCTTTAAGAAAAGCAAAATCCTGAGGATTACTGTAAACCCGGCGGACATTGAGTGTTAATTCACTGACCTTGTCATAATCTTCCGGCTTTCCGCTATTTGCAGCTTCCCATGAAGCAAGACCCACCTCCTTTGCCATCGGTTTTACTTTTTCTATGTGCGCCGTAATGAACTTGTCCAATTCCGTCTCCTTCGCGTTATTTGCACAACCAAAAAGAGCTACGCTAATTGTCAGCATAATGATTAAAGACGATAACGTTTTCATAATATCATACCCCAATTAATTGCCATATTTCTATTTTTCTCCAATTGCCTTCTTGTCCGGGGGATATTAACACCTGCAGCTATCGAAATCAAGGGTGTTTTGGAATTGCCGACAGGCAACCCTGCTATTTTTTCACATTCAGTTATTTCTTCTTTGAACTCAACTAACGACATATGTACTATATAGCCCAATTATATTAACAAGGCCAAAAAGGCTTTATATCAGGACCTGAAAAGAAAGTGTTTATGTGAATAGATAGTCGGAGAAGTCATTATGGCCGAAAGCAAATACCTGACCACACCTGTACCATCTAAAAAAATGCCCGCCGGTATACCCTATATTCTCACTAACGAAGCCTCGGAGCGATTCAGCTTCTACGGATCAAGATGTATTCTTGTATTCTTTATGACCCATCTGCTTGTGAACGCCAGAGGCCAGCTTGCTCCTATGACTGCTGAGCAAAGCAAAACATGGTTTCACCTATTTGTCTCGGCGGTCTATTTTATGCCTCTGCTCGGTGCTCTGATATCCGACATCTGGTTGAGCAAGTACAGAACCATTCTCTATTTTTCGATACTTTACTGTTTTGGTTTTTTGGCCCTTGCCGTTAATCAAACACGCCTGGGCCTGGCGGCAGGACTGATTCTGATTGCAATCGGCTCAGGGATAATAAAGCCATGCGTTTCCGCAAACGTGGGTGACCAATTCGGAAAAACTAACAAACATCTGATAAACAGAGTATATCATTGGTTCTACTTTGCAATCAATCTGGGTGCTTTCATCTCCAATTTATTGATACCTGAATTACTTGACCGATACGGATCTAAGGTCGCATTTGGTGTTCCCTGTGCCTTTATGATACTGGCTACAATAGCGTTTTGGCTTGGACGCAAAAAATTTGTCCATATACCACGAGGCGGTATAGAATTTGTAAAGGAGTGCTTCAGCGGCAAAGGTATCAAAGCAATCGGCAAGCTATGTATTATTTATATCTTCGTAGCGCCTTTTTGGGCACTGTTCGACCAAATGGATTCGGCCTGGATGTTACAGGCCGAGAAGATGAACCGCAACTGGCTGGGACATGAGTGGCT
>CAZZAX010000324.1:0-4061 GCA_964653075.1 uncultured Pirellulales bacterium | reverse complement strand
TTGGTGAATTGGGTTTGTTTTGCATAAAAATAGTCGTATTTTTCATCGTTTTTTCCATTTTTTAGCCACGGATTAGCACGGATTTCACGGATTTCGTGGATTTTAGACTTCATATTTCAGATCTCAAATTCAAAACAACTCAGGGGACGAAAAAAACAGTCCCTCTATAATTAGACGTACCTGCACGTTTGATTCGAAAAAAGTACTCGATTATTGATGCACGATGCTCGTAACTCGATGTGGGAAAAGGAGTTAAAATTTTTTTAGAAAAATTGAAATTTGTCAGAAATTACCAGCGTTTTTTGCGCGCAACAAGCAAGGAAAAGTGAAAAGTTCAAAGTTAAAAGTGTAAAGTTAAAAGTTGAAAGGAAAAAGACACGGATTAGGAACATCGAAAAGAAGCATTTCTACCTGAGGCCAGCATGAGCATCATACTATCACGTAAACACGGAGTGGTGAAGTGATTTAAACTGCCGCGAACCGATGGTAGAAATGCCCCCTGTTGGAGATCGGGGATCCTTCGACTTCGCTCAGGACTTGCGCTTTGCTCCAGTTTGGGGGTGGTTTTGAGCGTTTTTAGTGAAAATGTGGTTGATTTTGTTGATTAATGGTGGTAGTTTTAAGCTTTTGAGAGGCCCCCGATAGAAAAGCAAGTGAGCTAATATTCCCCTGCTTCGAGTCAGGTGAGCAGCACCCGGGGATAAACTCCGGACAAACTCCGGACAAACTCTGGATAAACTCTGGATAAACTCTGTGTAAACACCGGAGTGATTAAAACTGGCGTGAACCGAAGGTAGAAATGCGTTTGGGGAATGAACCCCTATTGTAGTCCAAGAGTGTGGTTATCGGGGGCAAGTTTTTTGTTGCTTTTGGTTAAAGAAAGATTTCGCTTTTTCCCCTTTTCCCTTTGACTTTTGCTTTGTCTTTCAGCTCTTTAAAATCCGACATGGATTCTGACTGGCAACTAGCTTTGAATAATCTGCTTAGTTGTCTTAAAATGCAATTTTGCTACCTTCCGAAGGGACTCTTTTCCATGTATATCGACAAGCTTCCTTCCAGCTTCGATAACCATTTGGGATGCACCTTTAGGCAGCTTAATTTTAAATTCATTAGACAGCTTTTCTAATTTTTCGAGAAATCTTGCTCTTGCCATAACCGAAGCGGCCGCTACAGCTATATTCTTTTCAGCCTTCGGCATTTGTATCAATTGCAGGCTCTTGCCTTTTTCTTGAAGCTTACTGAGAATAACCCTTTCATCTGCAAACTGGTCAGCAATTGCAGCTTTACAATCCACTTTTGACAGAACCTCTTCCATGGCTTTTGCATGTCCCCATGCGAGCAGTGTGTTCAAATTCTTTTTTTCCTTTTTAAATTGCTCGTATAATAAGTTATATTTTTCAGGAGATATTTCAATAATTGCAAATCGGCCGCTCGTTATTCCAGCCACGCGTCGTGCAAGCTCCAAATTCCGTTTATCACTTAGATTTTTACTGTCCGAAACACCACATATAATAAGCTCTTTTGCAGAGACTTCGTCAACATATACAGCGGCACTTACCAATGGTCCAAAATAGTCTCCCTTTCCTGATTCATCCGTACCGATTATAGGTAAGCTCAAATCCTCGTCTTTCTTTGTACTTCTTGCTGATTCAGCTGACATCCGCCCCCCTTCTATTAAACGTTGTATTTCTAAAGCGGGACCTCCTTTCAGCTGCGAATAGTCAACTTTTAAGATTCCCTTTTTGTTCTGATAGATCCTAATGTTGCCTGACCAGCTAAGATTAGACACTGCAAATTGCAAGCCGTAGTCTATCTCTTTATAAGGATGAACATCAAAATTCTCTGCTTTTAAGATTGACCTTATTCTTTCATAAACCTCAAATGTTTTGTTTTTCTCAATCAAATCAATCCCTCCTTAACCTGGAATCAAGTTGTAAAGGCCATTAAAGTATTCGAATATTTCTTTTGTATTTTTAAATATCGTGTCAACCTTTGGACGTTTTCTTACAACTTTAGCACGGTATTCGGTCCCTGCGACTGGCTCTTCAACAATTTCGACAGCTCCATCAAGAGCTGATAAACCCTCTCTTATACTTTTTCTAATTTCAGGGGATACTATTTGGTACTTTGTTGCTGTGCTCCGTATCTCCTTGACTTCGTGTGACACAAATTGCTCAGGCTTAGCGATAAATTCCTGATTCAGATTCTCAAACTCAAGCCTCAAATTGTTTTGTCTCCCTCCTATAACAACGCTGCCTGTGTGGTAGATAATAACCAATGTCTTTTCCCTTATGTTGGATATATCCAGACGCCAATCATCGTTCGGGTCTTTTTTAGCTTCGACGAATTGGTAGTTTTTACTCTCACAATGTTTCTTAAACACTTCGACTATTTCTTCAGAGCTTAAGTTTATCTGTGCCATCCATAAACCTCCAGTTATAATTTACCCAAAAACACAATTCCCGTCACACAATTTCATATCTCTATTTTCGCTGCGCTCTTCAAGATGTCCGCATAACGCCTTTAGGGGTAGAGAATAACAGAGAACTTGACTACTGTCAAGTTCAGAATTGAGAATTTAGAATGAAGAATTGAGAATTTGTGGGGCAAGCCGCCACCCTACAAGGTTTCCCTTTTACACGTGAACAAATGTAATTTTGTATGCCAGATATCTCCCATTCGGCTGCGCTCAGGGCAGGCTCTTTCGCTCGACATGACAAAGAGGGGATAGATTGCCGCCCCCGGCAGAAAAGCAAGTAAGCAGACACCGGGGACAAGCTCTGCGGCCTGCTTGCAATGACTTTTCGATTTATTATTTACTATTTATTATTTTATGGATTCCTGCTACTTCGACTGTGCTCAGGACAAGTTTCGCAGGAATGACAAGAATGGAATATTGAATCCTTCGACCTGGCTGCACTTCGCTCGGGGTGACGGTTTCGATTGATTATTCATTCACGAGTAGAAACAGCGTGTGCAAACAAGTCCCTTTGGGATAAGTTGCGCACTCTACGGGGCTGAGGAGCTTGAAGAAGCGATTCGGTCGATTAATAAATAACTATATATCAATGCCGGCTAATAAACAGAGAAGTCTTAGATGCGAAATATCTGTAAAGAGTTACAGAAAATCGCTGCTTTTGTAAACCGGCGATTCCGATATTCATTACGGTTATATTGTTTATCCGGCGCGGCCTGGTGCAATCTGAGACAGGCCGGACATACTCAGAATCAGCTTCGAAGGCAAGCCTCCGATTGTTATAGACTATCATATTTCTTTCGATTATCTCAGGACTTGTGGCATACTCTAAAGTGGCCCGAGCATAATCATTATTCTTATTCGAATTCGATACTAAGCCGAACAATTTCTTAAAAAAGCGCATCCTTGCTCCTTTCTCCTGACTGAGATTTTACCGTTTAAGAAAACAATTCGGTGCCCCGCTGAAGGTCCCAATTGGGCGCAGCTTCTTAGCCGTGCGGGACAAAGCTCCTCATCACATCTCCATTAAAATTATATCATATCTTAATTTTGAGAAAAAAACATCATAAAAAGTCCTATAATAACTATTTTTTTAGCAGCCTTTTTTTCGGCATAGCAGAGTGTAGGATAATGGGGTATCTTCTTTAAGTCCAAAACTTTGCGTAAGTCTGAAAAATCCTTTAACATCTGGATGATACCGCGATAGTCCGTCTTTAAGAATTGCCTTAAGACCAGAATTGCAAATAACAGGTGCTGGGTAAAACGCCTGGGTGAAAACCGGTTTGAGTATGTCGGCTAAGATTTTTTTCCCAGAGCTATCGGCCGTCCAATCAGAGAGTACGAAGTTGATTATGTTTTTGATTATCGACAGACTTTACCGGATACGCATCGCAAGTAAAAATATAATCGGGCAGCTTATTATCAACCAGGGCGGTAAGAGAATCTCAAATGGTTCTTTACCGGATGTCTTCGTTCAGGGTGAAGAAATCATTGACGTTGATACGAAAGAGTCACTGGGCCGGACGGAAAACCAAATCGCAATAATCGGGATTGAAAAAGTAACACCGACAATCTCGTACGCCAG
>CAZZAX010000323.1:0-4083 GCA_964653075.1 uncultured Pirellulales bacterium | reverse complement strand
CAATGAAGGAGAAAGAGCAGATATGACCGTGAGAAGGAATCTATATTGTGGGATTAGTTAAGGAGAAAAAATAAAGTTTTTCTGAAAGGGCTAATCAGATGAGAAGGAGAAAGGCAAATAAAATTCTTGTTGTCGCAGTTGTGATTGCAGTCGCCACATCTATAGAAGCGGTTGCCAATATGGTTCCAACAGATTATCGGTATGAATTGACATTCAGCAGTCTTGTAGAACTGCAGACATATGACAGCGTCGGAAGGCCTGCCGGAAGTGGTGTCTCCAGGCCATGGGGCAATCTTTATGGTGATGTAGTAGGCGTCAACTGGAGGCTCTGGTTCTTCGATGCAGGATCAGAGCCGCCTGGATGGGATAGCGGTACCACATTCCTGGATGGCCTTCAGCCCATTGGGTACTATAACACAAATGGCGGGATCGATTACAATTTCCAGGATTCACTATTCCCGTCAGACTACGGTTTATACGGTGACAGTCCTGTGACAAATACTATCGATGAAGGTGCCTGGGAAGGCGATCCATTAACGATTCTGGCACAAAGAATCGGCGAACCAATGGGTTTTTATGATGCGTATTTCTCTAGCGGGTCTTTGATGGTAACCACACAACCGCACTGGCTACTTCTTCTGCCTTGCCGAACCAACTTATTTGGTGGTATTCGCGCTATGTCAGTGGCAAGGTGTAAAAATTTGGTTAATCGTTGATTGAAATTTTATTTTCACCAGTATATTTCATCCAACTCTGGCTCAGCAGTGTTATCTCATTTTCTATTCTTTATTTCTGCGTTATTGCTATTCTTTTTTGGATTCAATCTTCTAAGCTCAGATTTGATATTCTTAAGAGTTCTCAGAATCCTCTTTAATAAGATCGTTTGGTCTTGCATGTTCCATTGTTATTTTGGCGGCTTATTAATTTAACCCCTAATTAACCTTTGATTGATTACTAAATAGATAACTGAATGAGTGTAATTTCTTCTTATGGTCGAGGTTGAATGGGAACTCTACAGTTGGGTAATGCGAGGCAGCCAGAGAAGGAAAATCCTGAAAGCATTGAACAAGCCCATGTTGCCTACCGAATTAAAGGGCAAAGCCGGGATGTCACTTACGAATGTTTCGAAAACTCTGAAATCATTCGAGGTAAAAGGCATTGTACAATGCCTCACACCTCACAACAAGACGGGAAAGATATACGGTCTCACCGAAAGGGGCAAAAAGCTGCGTGAAGAGATGTTAAGGGAAGTATAGTTATTTTCCCTGGATTCAATAGAAAGCTACAAAAGCTAGAGTACTTGACAGTATCCACTGCCCAATGACGACCAACGGATTGGTTGTCCGTGTGTCCTCTTTATGAATTTGGCGTTATCATGAGCTTTTTTAGCCAACAGACCATATTTTCGCTGCTTTTTATTGGCTTGATTTTTGTGTCAAAATTATGAAATAAAACGCTGACTGATTGTTCGTTGGCCTGTCGAAAAAAAACTACCCCCAGCCAATCTATTCAGACAAATACCTAACAACTTGCTGTTGCACCAAGAACAACTAGGGCTCATACAGAACCAAGTGTTGCTTAGTCTTCACTAAGTATGTCTTGAGTTCTGGGAATCCAGAGTATATCATAGGCAGTAGATTTGATACGTACTTAACAGAAACAATGCGAAGCTTTCAAGAGCTCATATGAATAGGTATGTACTAACTTTACATTCTGTATAATTGAACTGAGAAAATCAGTTCAAAAAAACGCTCTATGTCCTTGTGGCAGTGGCAAGAAATACAAATATTGCTGCTTTGCAAAGGACTGGAATACAAAACAAGCTCAACGGAAGATGGTAACCTTTAGTTTTGATGATGGCAGTCAAGTGAAGCGCAACGTGCACTCGTTGGATTCTATCCCAACCCATAATGCAAATGGGCTTACTCCTGACATAACCAAAGAACAAATGATTGCTCTGATTCTGGATGATTTTTTCCGCGTACTGAGCACCGAGCAGGTTGGAACGCTTGCAGACTTGACAAACCGCATCGTGGCGGAGATGAACATTGTTCCAGTTTTTACATATCGTGATTTAGGCAAGGCTTTGGAGGCAGATTCAAGGTTCGAACACTATTGTATGCAGCTGATTTGCTTGGCGGGAAACGATCCTGTAGAGGTCTATGTTAATAAGATGAGAACATAAGACGGGAAGCCTGCACAATGAGATTCACGCGGATGCCCAACGGCACCGATGATCTTAGTATTATCCCGAGAAAATCATGAAAAAACAACGTGGACATTATTGTAGAATTTGTCGCAACATAAGGCCAAACGAAGCATTTTCCGGCAAAGGTCACCGAATTCATGTTTGTAAGAGGTGCGCCCGTCTACCTAAAGAAAAGCGGGAAGAAATTAAACATGAAGATGAGATCTTCGGCTACTTAAACCAATCACACATCTCCGAAAAAAACGTGTCACGTTTGAAAAAGTTAGCTGTATCACCTAATGAGAGAATTGCAGAGCTTGCAGGAATTGTCTTGGAGGTTGCTGAGGTTAGACCATACAAGAAGAGAAGGCTGAAAGAGCTTGCCAGAAAAAGACGGGATCTTCTTTACAAACTCGAAGAGACAGGACTTGTTCTGGCGCATAGGTGTTGATTTATTAGAGATCAGATCAGAATTTACTCATCCATATTTTTGGCTAGAAAACGCCGATTTTGCGCGCACGGACATTGAGTACGTTCGCGAAAAACTGTATTTTCTTATTAGTATCGCACCGTATACTTAATCCGATAGAAGTAAAAAATTTCTGAGAAAGATTTATATTTTTGCAAAAAATCGACATTTATTCGGACTCGATATAGGCAAAATCAACATTTGTGGTGACAAAACGGAGTCATAATGTCACCTGAAAATTGTGGTGTTTTCCAGCTATTGAAAGAGGTGACCTTGTGTCTGTTATGTAAATCATCAACAGCTTCTGTTTACAAAGGAAATTGGAGATAAAAGACTAAACAGACGAATTGAAATCGAGTTAGGTGATTTCTATTTAATGCAGCATAATCTTATGATATAATAACAAAACTGATGAGTGAAAATAAACAAATGCGAACATTATTGATTGCTGTTATATGCACATCAATTCTCTGTCTAAAAGTAAACCAAACTTCGGCCCAGAACGTGAATACTGATTGTGAAAAACTTCGTAGCGCTATTTCTGATTTGATCGAAACCTTCGGTAGTCGCTACCTCAAAGGTTCAGATTATCTTAATCGTTTGCAAAATATCGAAAGTCGTCTTCAAAATGGGGACACACATGTAAAGCAAGAATTCGAAACACTTCGCCGAGAAGCTCTTCTGTCAAATCCATTTTTAGTAGAGCTACCAGGTATACTAATGATTAAGCGCAAACCTAAGGATTTGATGAAAGAGAGAATCTTTACGGCCGAGGATAAACTTATAGGTTATTCTGCCGGATTGGGACGCGAGATTGGTATGCCTTCCAATCACGAGTGCAACGCTTCCCTGGAACGAGAAGGTTACAATAATGAGATATGCATGCTTTCGCCTGCTGTTCCTGATGTAGGTCTGCAGACTATTTATCACCCGAATGACGGCGGATACATCGGTGATCTTGATCTCCACTTCGATGGTAAACGCTTGCTATTCACAAAATCGGACATAATAAATTGGAAGCTTTGGGAAATAGATATTGATGGAAAACAGGTGCGTCAAGTCACCCAAATGCCGGATGATGTGGACGCAATGGATGGATGTTATTTACCAAATGGCAAAATTGTTTTCGGATCGACGGCATCTTTTCAGTCGGTTCCATGTTGGCACGGTCGCAAACGTGTCAGCAACCTGTACTTGATGGATGCTGACGGCATGAATGTCCGCCAGCTCTGCTTTGACCAGGATCACGACTTCCATCCAGTTGTACTCGACAGTGGGAAAGTACTTTATCTCCGCTGGGACTATACGGGTATCAGCCACATATTTCTGCGACAGCTTATGACTATGAATCCGGACGGCACGAAGCAGCGTGCCATTTACGGGAGTAATTCATGGTATCCCAATTCGTTGTTTTTTCCCCGGCAGA
>CAZZAX010000322.1:0-4147 GCA_964653075.1 uncultured Pirellulales bacterium | reverse complement strand
CTATTTTCACCTCTACTTGACTCTGCCAAATTCACTCATTTTGCAGGTGTCTTTGAGTTTTTTGTAACGGATGTTCCGTCGGCAGTTTGCGACCGCGATACCATAACATCTCGCGCTATAAAATGTCACATTGTGCAGCTTACTGCAACTTTGCTGGGATAATGCTTTATACACACTCTTAAAATAAGCCAATATACATAGAAACCATCGAATATCAAGAGAAACATCAGGGCAAACACATCTGAATTATTGCTTTGATTGCTGCAAGGCAATACTCTTACTCCACAGGAACCTTACGGCAATCCAACACGCCCGAATGTAAAATAAAAGAAATAGCTACTACCGAATTCAACGATTAAACGATTAAGTACGGCCTGGTGATTGTGGGGCTGCATGGCATTTCTGAGCTGTACAAACTTCGCATAGCGTTCAAAAGTATCACGCTTTATGTTGAACTTGTTTAAGTCTACTTTCTGTCCCTGAGAGCCGAAATAGATTAGAATGGCCTCTTCATAAAGGGTCGGAATTTCCTGATAGCCAAGCTCATTAAGCCGTTCCATATTCGTCACAATTCTGTCAGCCCGCCCCGTCAACAAATAACACGCCGTAAGATATTCAAATGCCATCTTGTTGCCGGGGTTCTGGACGAGCAATCCTGTCAGCATTTGAACGACAGATTCTTTACCGGTTCCCACATGTCCCTGTTCATGCATATACGAACGAGTCCTGTCAACATAGGCTGCTTGGTCCGGCGTAAAGCTGTTGTCCAGGGCGATGAGCAGCTTTTCAGCGGTTCTGCGATAAATCAGGTCTTTCTTCAGGGCGTTGAGGTAAATCCGGGCGGTGCCGGTCTCTCCCTTGATGATGTTGATCCAGGCCAGTTTTTCGATGACAATCCCGAAATGGCCTTTTATGGCCAGAACTTCCGACGCCAGTCTTTCCGCCATATTGACCAGCCCCAGCTCCATGAAGATATCACATAATTTTAATTGTGTTAGATAAGATTCTTTTTTCTCGTGTGTGAGAAGAAGGCCGTGCGGTGTCTGCGGGAAGCGAAACAAGTCATAGGGCAATCTACCGGTATGATACAACGCCCTAACGATGTCATGATTGAAATATACGTTGCTTTTGCCCCTGGGCAGACTGCCAGCAAGCCCAAGAACCTTGTCCCATTGCTTCCGGAGGGCATAGTCGTTTGTCAGGACGAATGGTTTGCTCATCTGGTCATAGCTGAAGTAGAGTCCCGCGGCCATCAGCACGATCGGAATGGCTATCACTGCCGGTTTCTTGAAAATGGTCAGAGATAGTTTCTTTTGTCTGGCTGCTTTATGTCTCTTTTTTCCCTTGTTCGGTTTAGAACGTTTCTTACGGATTTGCCCGGTTTTGCTGAACACCATCTTGCCAAGGAACATTAGCAATACACTCAAAGGCACAAAGCCGTAAAGGAGGATGATTAAAACTCTTAAAAAAGTATTCATGCCCAAGGTAACTGCCGGAGAAACAGGCGTTAATATAAGAAATGCCTTTTGTGGCGGTATGAGGAACAAGAACTGAGCAAGTCCCCAGGTGATTGCATAGCTCGCCGGCAGGGCCAGTATCGTGAGTTTCCAGTCTCTGTGGACAAAGATTCCGTAAATTACAGTCATGAGCAAAAAAACCAGCAGACCACCTGCACCCGACAGCCAGAAAATTACGGCCGCCATAAGGCAATATACCACTGCACGAATCACTAACCTGCGCAAAGGCAGTACTTCAAAGACCAGGGAACATACCAGTCCCAGAGACACAGTCAAACAAGCGGGCAATGGATGTTTGTAGCAACTATAAATCAGAAAGATTAGGATTGCCGGAACAGAGGCCAAGACCGTGGCCCGTGCATAACCGGCAGCCGCAAAATGCCGTCTGGAAAGTTCGCACAGGCATAAGGTGGATATCACAATAATCAGAGTCCCCAGCCACGAATAATAAAAGCCCTGGGAAAGAAATCCGGATACGTACGTAACGAATCCACCGGGCAAATCCAGGGAATTCATCAAAAATGGCCATCCTGTGATAAAAGGGTGCGCATTCGGTATAATGGTGCCGAAACATTGATAGATAAGATGCGGCTCAACAACAAGCCATAAGTAGAGTGCACCTAACAAAAAGAATATCGGATTGTGTGGAAATTGTTTTATTCTATAAAACACGTTTGTTCGTCTCTTCTACCAGGATGGGCCTGATTTTTTAACAATCTGTCACTCACGTTCCTGCCAGGGCTCGGACGGGCCGGCCTGGGGTGTCGCTCCGGTAATGGGAATGTCCACAACCACGGAAGGCTCTGACCGGGCGGCCCGGGCCAGTACGGATTTATTCACCTTGATACTACCCTTGATCAGTTCAGGAACGCTGAATGTCTCTAACAGTGAATCATAGTACGTCGGGTCTTTCTGCGGCAGGATGAAAGGCTTGTGAACCCGGCCGGTTTCATCGACATAGCTTAGATAAGTTCTGGTCAGGGAACCTCCCTGACGCTTGCTGCTGAATGCGATCCACCGGCTGTTGCTGGACCAGCTATGCCACGATTCGGAATACATGCTGTTGATCGCCGGCTTGCGATAATTTCCCGTGGACAGATCCATGAGGTAGAGGTCACTGCTGGGTTGATATACAGGAAAGCAGCCGTATCGGCACATGCAGAACAGAAGAAATCGGCCGTCCGGCGAGATCCTCGGTAACAGGATACTCAATCCGGTTTCATCTGCGGCCAGGACAGTCTCGGCCTTGCCCCATCGACCTGTCTCGACATCATAAGCTATGCGCCGAAGATCATACTTGAGCTTGTCATAATTCTCAGGCGGAACAATGTTACGATTTTGCCATAGAATGGGGCTGCTGCAATAATACAAATACCGACCGTCCGGAGACCATGCCGGATAGGTCTCGAGCTGGGTTTTCTCTGACAGCTCCGGGGGACATTCCACTTCCTTGCTATCAACGTGATAACAGACCAGGGCGGAATCGAGGTCTACCACGTCCCTGACCTCCATACCGCCGGAATGAAAAAATTGACGCACTTTGTTCATAGAATATACGGCCATTCGGCCGCTCGGATGCCAGGCGGTATAGCCCCACTTCGCACCAATCTTATTTATGGTGCCGTTCCGGGCCAAAAGTGTGTGACTGCCATAGGTCTCACTACGCAGGCCGATCGTCATCGTATCCGGTGCATTGCCGACAAAGCTGTGACAGTTAAGGCACCCTTCACCGAAAGAACGCCCATGCAGGACAAGGGACACATCGTAATCGGTCAGGCTGCGCTGATAAATCCCCATGTCTTTCCACCATCTATAAATGGGTTTCATAAACCGGTATACCACCGTCTCGTCAATGTCTTCTTCAGCTATGGTATTGGTGATACGCTGAAATTGTCGCCATCCGTTGTCTGCATCTTTGACATAGACGTCAAGGAATACCTTATTACCTTTATTTGCATTAAGTAAGGCCCGCCACTTTCGCAAAGGGATGCGTATCAGGCCTGTTTTGCTGACAATTCCTATGGCTGCGCCGCGATTCGAATGGATTTTAACGCGGTAGGTTTGTCCCTTTTCGAAAATCCTGAAGTTCAGGGGGGCAATGTTATGCGGGATAACAACGCCTGAGTAGTCAGGGACAATATTCGGTTCGTAAGCGATTTGCGTGCAGTTGTCCATGACCTCGAATGGGCGGGACATAAGCCACACTCCGGAAAGGATGATAGCACCGCAAAAGACACCTGTGATAGTAAATCTTCTATTCATTATTATCTACAAGGTTCACCGGCTTTATGTACCCCCGGTATTTAATGCACTATCACATGATTATAAATCAGAGGTTGTTAACCTACAAGTTTCTCTATAGAAAATTCTCTCTTCGCTTCCCGGAAAGCGAATCCGGATTGTCACCGCATCTCAAGTGCTCACACAGTCGCCGTTATGAACGATAGTCTGCTCGGCAAACGGAGGATTTTCATATCCAACGATAGAGCCGTTTACAGCCGGGTTGTCGAATCCGTCCACCCACGCCATAAATATCCTATTACTATCTGGATCATCAGGATCAAGGTCATTGTAAGCCTCAAAATCGTCAATGATAAGGAAGTTGGCCGTAGTAAAGCTCCAGAGAGGGC
>CAZZAX010000321.1:0-4181 GCA_964653075.1 uncultured Pirellulales bacterium | reverse complement strand
GGATTGAGTTGGGGAGCGCCCTATTATGCCGGCGTGGTCGCCCTGGGCATACAAGTCAATCCTAATCTACGCCCCGACCAGATAGACAAGCTTCTGTATGACTCAGGTTGGGATTTCCAGAAAGGCAGATTGATTAATCCGGTTGGCTTTGTTAAAGCTGCTCGCGCGGTCGATTAATAACATAGTAAACGTCCTTAATCCCGGCATATAGATAGAAAGGACAACTCAAATGCGTACTTATTCACGAAGATATATATTAAAACGGGCTTCCCTGGCGGCTTCGGCTGCAGTCGGAGCAAGCCTGGCGTGTATGCCCCGGCTGCACGCCGCCCATCCTACCAGTGAGAAACTGGGGGTTGCAGTCATCGGCTGCGGCGGGCAAGGCAAACGGCTTCCACTATGGATGGCAAGATCGCACCGACTCGTCGCAATGGTGGATATCGACGACAAAGCGATCACCGCCGCCCTTGAGAATATCAGAGATACGGGTGCCAAACCCAGGATTTACCATGACTACCGGCGAATGTTCGATGAGTGTCACAAGGATCTAAACGTTGCCTTGATCGCCGCACCGGACCACCATCACGCCCCCGCCGCGAAGCGCGCCATGGAACGCGGGCTTCACACATTCTGTGAGAAGCCGCTGGCGCACAACATACGGGAGTGCAGGATACTTGGCGAGGTGGCCAGAAGGAACAAAGTGTTCACCGCGATGGGCAACCAGGGCCACTACGAGGAAGGTCACCATCGCTTATGCGAGTACATCTGGGCCGGCGCGATCGGAGATGTGACCGAAGCCCACTGCATCGTCGACGACAGCTTCGGCGGTTACGGAGGACGCCCGCCATCCAAGCCGATACCTGCTCACGTGCATTGGGACGAGTGGATCGGACCGGCTCCCTACCGGGACTACCACGACGATCTACATCCGGCCAAATGGCGAAAGTGGCGTCAATTCGGCACCGGCGGGCTTGGAGATATGGGCTGTCACAATCTGGATGGGGCGTTCGATGCTCTACGCCTTGGACAAGCTGACCACTACACGGTGAGGTGCATTCATCTCAAAGGGGGCAGTTATGAAATGTACCCCTTAAACATTGTCTTGCGATGGGAGTTTCCGGCGCGTGGAGATATGCCGCCCGTGAAGGTCTATGCTTATGAAAAAGCCGAGGACATACCCGAATCCCTCAAGAAGTTACGCAGGGAACTGCAGACGCCCAGCAGGGTCGGAAGCATCTTTATCGGTGACAAGGGTTACATGTATTCCGGTTCCTTTTGCCAAGACACGCGCATCCTGCCCATAAAGGAACACAGGAAGTACCCCCCGCCTATAAAAACACTCTCTCGCACCGGCGGTGCACTCGATGAGATATTCAACGCCATCAGGAATGGCAGCCCCCTCACTAATGACTTCACCACCACATCCGGCCGGCTTACTGAGTGGATCCTCACCGGTCATCTGGCGGCATTTGCCGGTGTGGACAAGAAACTTGAGTGGGACGCGAAGAAAATGGAGTGCACAAACTATCCACAGATAAATCAGTATGTCCGCCGGACTTACCGGAAAGGCTGGCAGGTTTAGTGTTATGGTTGCAGCAAAGACAGGCCTTGTAATAGTTGTCAATGAGATTGGATTTTTCTCTGAGATATTGTGCTCATTATGACGCGGATGTCCGCTTATGGTTCTCAGACTACAAACTAATCGCTATCTATATGACTCGCAGCGATTACGGGCAGTAGCAGCTTAGAGACTATTCAAGGCGAACCTGGTGAAACAGTGAAGCTAAAGTGCAAAAGCGGACTATATCAAAATGGCAACAATGTACTTTGAATATACCGGCTATAGAATTATGCACTACCTTAACTCCGGGGCGAGTTAGTATTTTCTTTTTAAATTGGGTCTTGCTTGCACACATCCACTTACATTTCATGGGTGCAAGCTTCACCAAGCTCAAGCAAGGCCCTTTTTTTGTCGCAAGACCAGAATTCCTGAGACATGCACTGATATTTATTGGCCTGACGTATTACAGACATGATGCCAAAGCTTCCTTACATATTTTATGCCGATTGAATTTCTCGAATTTTTGAGATGAACACAGTTTAACCATAGACTAAATTTGCTCGACGAGCAAATCATAATCTTTTGTGCTGACGACTTTGGCGTTGATAAATTCACCGGGTCGGGCGGAGAGATTCTTTATTATACAGACACTGTCGATATCGGGCGCCTGGCCATAAAAGCGTCCCTTACCATCTCTATTTTCAACAGCATCAACCAGACAGGTAAGCTGACTGCCGATTCTGTTTTTGTTTTTGTTAAATGCGATTTTCTGCTGAGTGAGCATCAGCTCTTCGAGGCGCTGCTGTTTTACCTTATCGGGGATCTGGCCGGGCATTTGAGCTGCGGCGGTCCCGGACTCGGCATAAAACGTAAAGCTGCCAAGGGCATCGAATTGAGCCCATTTGATAAAGTCCAGAAGTTCGATAAATTGCTGGTCAGACTCGCCGGGGAAGCCGACAATCAGTGTTGTCCGCAGTATAATATCCGGTATAGCACTTCGCAGCTTTTCAATCAGTCGTTTTAGCCGGTCTTTGGAATCGGGCCGACGCATGGCCTTTAGGATTTTGTTATTAACGTGCTGGATTGGAATGTCGAGATAATGAACGATTTTTTCGCTGTCTGCCACAGTTTCGATTAGTTTGTCATCAATTTCTGTCGGGTATAGATACATCAAACGAATCCACGACAGGCCGGCAATTTTTTCAAGTTTGCTGATAAGTTCTGCCAGAGAGTTTTTGATTTTCAAATCCCGGCCGTAGGATGTGCTGTCCTGTGCGATTATATTAAGCTCGACTGTGCCCGATGAAACTAATTCACCCGCCTCAGACAGAACGAGTTCCGGGGGTTTACTTCGGAATCGGCCTCTGATTGCCGGTATTGTACAAAAAGAGCAGCGATGATTACAGCCCTCGCTGATTCGCAGGTATGCCCAATGGCCGGGTGTAATAAGCAATCTTGTTCTGTCGTCGCATATTGTCTTCGACGGCTGATTCAAATAAGCGGCCGGCTTTCCGTGAGAGAGGGTTTTTTTGATTATCCCGGCAATATTATCTCGCTGACCAAGGCCGATAATAGCATCGATGCCGTCAACCTGATTAAAAAGCTGCTCACCTTCCCTTTGCGGCAGGCAACCGGCGACAATAACTTTTTTTACGGCACCGCTGAGCTTGTGTTTTACAGCGTGTCTTATTGCTTCGAGCGATTCGGCTTTGGCCGGAGCTATAAAACCGCAGGTATTGATGACAACGACATCGGCGGTATCAGGCTCGGCTGTTATTACAAAACCGGCCTCGGCAATTTCAGCCAACATTCTTTCGCTGTCAACCGAGTTTTTTGGACAACCTAATGCTATAAAACCAACAGTAACTTGTTGCTTGTTTTTTTGCATAATCTGCAAAAAATAGCAAAAAAGCGCAATTTAGTCTAATATTTTTAATTTAGGTAAGCGCCAAGAGGAGAAATTATTTTTACTCATTCTTTCAGAATATACTTGACGATAAAGGATATATATAATATAATGTTCCAGTTTCTGTCTAAACCCGGGTTAGAAGCGCAGGGGAATTGAGAACGATGTTTATTGGGCCCGGGATTTCAATGACGGGTACAGAATTATGACCAGCAGCGGCCAAAATGTTAGCCGCAGTCGATGGCTAATCACGGCTTTGACTGTAGGGCTTGTGGTTTGTGTGTGGGGGGTTTGCAGCCTCTTTGCCCAGACGAATACAGAACACAACGCCGAGAAGGCTCTAAGTGACCTGCAGATCGATACCACAACTTCCGAACCCAATATTCCTATACCCGAAATCTACGAGACTCCACCAAGAATCGTCGGGCAGATAGTCGGCGGCGCACCGGAGTTCAAGCTATTCTACTATTGCAAGCAGCATCCCTCAGATGAGCTTAAAAAAATTGTCCACGAACAGTTTGCAACGAAGATCTTCGATCCAAAAGGCAAATCGGTCGAAATACCGGACTATAAGGTCAGCAGCAACCCTGCTACAAACCAGTTGATAGTCAGATGCCCAAAACGAGAAGATGCCGAGGCGGTGCTTGAGCTTCTGGAAGCGGTGGATGTCCCTCCGATTCAGGTCAAGATAGACTGCCTCATATCCGAGATTTA
>CAZZAX010000320.1:0-4266 GCA_964653075.1 uncultured Pirellulales bacterium | reverse complement strand
GTGGCCGAACAGGTCCGGCAGAAGGTCTATACGTATATCTACCGTCTGACGCTTGACTACCATCTAACCCAGGATCTAACCCAGGAGACGGTTTTGGAGATGATAAAAGCCCTTCCTAAACTTAAAGTGCCACATGTCAGTGGTTTCTGGGGCTGGATTTTCCGCACCGCCCTCGGTAAGGTACAACATCATTTCCGACCCCAGGGTGCCCGGCGCCTGGCGCAGAGAACGACTTCAGACGACTACGTTTTGGAGTCACAGGCAAGCGATGATAGTAGTCCAGTGAAGACTCTCGTTAGTGAAGAGATCCGGAAAGCGGTGCTGGGTGCCATGCAGGCCATTAAGTTCCAATACCGCAATATTCTGGTCCTTCGCTGTTTTGAAAACTTGTCCTATGGTCAGATTGCCGGAATAATGGGCGGCAGTGAAGTCAAGGCCCGACTGTTGTTCTTCCGGGCCAAACACTCGCTGAAAAGCCAACTGGAGCGGCACGGATTTAGACGTGATTCCCTGCTGGCCGCTCTGGCCATCTTTGCCGACCTGACCGTGCAAAATGGGAAGAAAGCGGTTGCCGGAGAAGTGGTTTTGGCCAGTTCCCTGGAGACGGGATTGGGTATGAGCTTAGCGGGTCTTCTGACTGTTAAAACGGCGATAACTGCAGCATGTATCTTGTGCATAACCGTTTTCACGGCCAGTATGATTAAATCAGAACCTCACCCAAATATCGACGTCAAGGAACTTTACGCCCACTTGTATCCACTGCTGGATAGCGAAGAATTTGTGAGTCCATCACGTGTGATCGCTGCGCACGATCCCGAGAGAGACGGCTTTCTGGTTATCAATCAAGACCGTCCCCAAATACCGGTACAACGACTGCAAACGAATCAACTCAGTATCGATCTGGTGAACCAGCAGCGAATGGGCCTTGTGCTGCCTACAGACCATTGGATCGAACTCGGTTTTGATGGACCGATTCGTGATGGCTCCGGTCCCGATCTATTGCTGAAGGTGTTTTGCTGTCGCATGATGAGGGTTTTCTTGACTGACGGTAACGGCCAGTTGTTCGAATTACCTCCACCACAGTGCTGGCGCATGGGTATCTGCCGGAACGAACACATCATTGACTTCGACCTGGAGGGATTGAATCTGCCCTTTGAACCTCGCGCTGTACGTCTGCTGGGAGTCTATAACGACTGGGGTCGCTACCGGGGTGTTGAATTTTACTCGGTCCGAGCACGCATTCTGAAATAAGGTTATCCACCTGATCTGAGCTTTCCAGCACATCTCATCTTCGCCTTGAATCTCCCAGTTTATTTAAGTTTTTTTGTAACATATCGTATTTTGCGGGATGATCACATTAGAACACAGATGTTTAATCCTTGTGAAGAGAGATTATGTATGAGGTAAAAAAACAAATCATATTATTCCACTTTATTAGGAGATAGATCATGACTATGAAAAAAGAAGTGCTGCCGGCTTTGGGGTGTTTTTTGGTGTTCTTGTGCACGTGCGTTAAGGCCACTGAGGAGTTGGAAATGGCCTGGATGAAAAGGGTGTCCTTACAGGGTGTAACTATTGCTGCTGTGGTTGGGGATGCTTCCGGGTGTACCTTCGTTACAGGCGGTACATCCGAAGATTTTGGCCCGGGATATCCAAATCTCGGATTAAAAGATGCCTACCTTAGTAAATACAACCCTGACGGTGAGCTGATATGGATATATCCATTGGGAACAGAGTATCCGGATTCCGGTTCCTGTCTAACGGTCGATGCTGAAGGCAACTGTTTCGTGGGCGGCCAAACCTATGGCTCACTGGCTGCGAACCTGATCGAAGATACCGGAGAAATGCAACAGGATGCCTTTGTGGCCAAGATCTCTTCTGAGGGCACCTGTGAGTGGATTCGACAGTTCGGAAGTGCACATTCTGACGGCGCCCGCCGGGTCCGGCTGGACAGAGAAGGCAACTGCTATGTGGCCGGGAATACGACCTGCCGCATAGTCAGCGATGTGAGCGAAGGCCGCGACGGCTCCACAGAGGGCCATACGAGTGAATGTCCCTTTGTGGCCAAGTTTGATTCGAACGGCCAACTGGTCTGGTTCAATCAAGTCAGTGAGTCTTATGCACAAACCGGATTGGGTGTGGGCGTGGATCCTAACGGAACCGTCGCTCTGGTGGGTGAGCCTGGATACGTCGCCACCTTTGACGCCAATGGGATCCTCCTTGAAACGTATCCCCTGGAGCATCAATTCGAAAGGCTTATGAATGCCTGTGCCGATGACCTTGGGCACGTATACCTGGTCGGAAGGGAAAGCGGCTGGCGCTCGACGGTCATTCAATACGACCTCAAGGGCCAGGAGGTTTGGTCGCGTCGTTTTCAGGACAACGGTTGGTCTAATACAAAGTCCATTGTTCTGTCTCTGGATGGATCACACGATATGGTTTGCGTTGGATGTCAAGGGGGACCGTCCGGGGGGACGAGCTGTCAGACTTTTTTGCGGCGTTACTCGCAATCCGGGGACCTGGTGTCGATTTTCGGTTCCCCGGAGGGCTACTGTGGTATGATCGCCGGGTCTGATAGTCTCCATGGTGGCTATGCCATATCGGGTCTCCAGGGTACCGGTGCTACAACGAATATGTTCAAAGTGCAAAGCCCGTTGATGATCGCCGCCTCGCAATACCTGGAAGCAGAAAGTGCTGATTTCCAGGGGGCTTCGATAGAGACCGCACAACCCGACTACTCAGGACAGGGATATATTCACCTGTCTGGTGAAGACTGCTCTGTTGTGTGGGAAACCGATGTTATAAAAGCCGGGATCAGGACTGTTTATATACGATATATGAATCCCAACCCGGAATCCATTTTTGCTGAACCGAGACTCAACGGCCAAGGTGGAGGTAGAACAAAAATCACTATTGAACTGCCTCCAACCGGGGATCAGCATTCCTGGTCCATTGTCCGTTATGATCTGGATTTACAACTCGGTGCTAATACATTCATAATCATTCCGGATGCTGATACAATCCAACAAGGCCTCTATATTGACGCCCTGGAGATTGTTAAGCCAGGGTGTAATATCGCCCTGGGTAAAAGTCTTGTGTGTCCAGACGGAACCCAAGATAATCCCGCAGGCGCTGCATTGGATGGGAGACTGGATACCGCGTGGCATGTTCATACTTATCCCCAGTGGGTCGAAATCGACCTGGGTCATGCGTATCCGGTCGATCAAACAGCCCTGTTCTGTGAAGGGGCCGGGTCATGTCAATTCATCGTTGAAGCCAAGGCAACCCTCGACGATCCTTACCAACTCCTGGTTGACAACAGCACAAACACGACTTTGTCGAATCTTATGGAACCTTTGCAGGACACATCCCCAATCACGGACGTTCGCTATATACGATTAACCGTAACAGGAGATGTCAGACATAGTGTGAGTATCAATGAGGTATGTTTGAGTATCCGTTAGGAGATTTGTTATGAAACAGAAAATGAATCAAATGCTTTGTCTCGTGGTTTTTTGGGGAGTAGGTTCTATCCCGGTGTTCGGAAAACCCTTTGCCAAGGGGCCCTATTTGGGACAGACTCCACCAGGACCTATCGCTAAGATCTTTGCTCCCGGACTGATCTGTAATACCGGAAAACGACATTGGGAAGCCTTTGGGACCTTCTCTGCGGATGGCAACACTTTTTGTTTTCAACGAGTCAATGGTGTTTTCATCACAGAAAACACTGACCAAGGTTGGACAATTCCAGAGCTTATAAAAAGTATTCCACTGGATCCTTGGTCGCCCTGGTCGGCCTGTCTGTCCCCGGATGCCAATAGTATTTTCTTTGCGAGAGGCTTGATAAAACCACTGTTCAAACGCAATCTATATCGTTGCAATCGAACAGCACGTGGATGGGCCACGCCGCAGCAACTCGGACCGCCATTCAGTTCTCCGGACAAGGAACTTACATGCTCTTTAGCAGCGAATAACAGTATCTACTTCGGTTCCACACGTAAGTTGAAACACGGAGAAGACGGCATTATATGGGCCATCCCCTTTGAGGGAAACACATGGGCCCGAGACGAACATATCGCTTTGAATTTCCCAGTGGGCGATCCGGGAATTGCCCCCGATGAGTCCTTTATGGTATGTACCGCTAAGGACCAGCCGGGAGGTTATGGGCACCGGGACATATATCTAACCCTGCGTTTGCCGGATGGAACATGGTCCAAACCGCGAAATCTGGGCTCTCGGATTAACACGGTCTTTATTGAGCACGGA
>CAZZAX010000319.1:0-4272 GCA_964653075.1 uncultured Pirellulales bacterium | reverse complement strand
CGGTTCGAAAACTGGTTTTTCCGTCCTTGCGATAACCTTCCACGGCTCCTGGCTGTCCAGCAATACCGCTCCAAGACAATAGCGATCATTTTGGTTCACTCCGTGATAAATCTCCAGCCAGCCTTGCTCAATCTTGAAAGGTACTGCACCGGCGCCTATCTTAAACTCGTCCCAGTAGCCCGGGCGAGAGCCCATTAGATAGCGATGGTTTCCCCAGCAGCACAGGTCCGGTGATTCGGCAATCCAGACTTCCTGTTTTCCAAATAAAAGAGAAACGGGCCTGTGCAGAGCATAATACTTACCTCCGACTCTTTCAGGGAAAAGCACTACATCCTTGTTGTCGGGACAGAAGATGACGCCGTGATGCTCAAAAGTAGTGAAATCTTTTGTGGATGCCAGACAGGTTGTTACTCCCAGAGGGCAAACTCCAACATAATTTATATAATATGTATCATCGATAAGGCTGATTCTTGGGTCTTCGAGGCCGAAGGTTTCATAGTCATTTGCCGGCTGAATCGTAGGGCTATTTTCAACCTCAAAGCCGATACCGTCTTTGCTGCGTGCCAGCCTAAGATTTGAAATAGATGTCAAATATGTCCCCCTCGGTGTTATGATTAATCTCGGATCTGAAAAATCGTTTTCCTGGTCGCCTTTTGAAAATTCTTTTACGACAAGATTACCCTTACTAATATCGTAACAAGCGGTTAGTACGATATCCGGATGTCTATTGACAGGTCTTTCAGCCACACGGAGAAGCAGAACGACCTCGTCTTTAAAACGAGTAACGCCGGCATTAAAAACACCAATAACCTCAAAGTCGTCCCTGGAGGGCTTAATATCCTCTGGTTTAATTATAGGATTATTCGGCGACCGGAATACTTTCACTTCACGACTCCTTTAATTTTGAACTTTACATTACAACCGGGATTTCCCATTTACACTTCAAAGAAACTCACCTGCCAACTTGAAATCCCATAATATCAAATCTCATTGTGATTGCAACAATTTTCTGGCCGTCCCAGCGAGTTGTCTCGCAAAAAGCTGATAGAAATCTATGAACTTCTCATCTGACAGTGATTCTATTAGTGAGAATATTCCAACGTATTTGTAAGTGTTTGTGAGATAACCAACGTCCATGTCCGAACATGGAACGTCAACAATCCAATCACCTCGCTTCACCAGAAACAGGTAAAAGGATGCCGTTCTCAGGAATAGACTCTTTTGAACGTCGTCGTCGATTGAGTTGAAATACCGATTGAAGTCTCCGCGTTAATCGAAGTGGTGTCGGATGGCTAGAAAAGCGTACTCAAGGAACTTATCTTTTGCGTCGATATAGCGTAGATCCTTTGTTGTGCTCCGCATTGCTTTCCTCCTTGTTGGAAACATAACGATATGGCGTTAAGCTGCGGGCCGGGCCTGGAGCAACGGGCAGCCTCCGGCCGGAATGATAAGCGGTGCCGTCAGCTTAAAAGGCTTGTTTGGCTCAATCACAATAACACGCTATAACACCAAATGTCGCAATCACAATCCATAGCACATAAAATCCTACACCGCTTAAACTATGACCACGCCAAAGACTACCATTACGCTCTATATATGATTCAGCCCCTACTTTCTTTGCAAGAACAGCCTGTTTTTTTTCAAGATTGTAAAAGCTCCAGTGTCTATAAATTACGAAATAGACACCCCAAATAGCCAAAAAAATTTGAACACCAATCACTATCAAAGGATAGCTTTCTAATGGGCCATTTAAAGACTCCGATATTAGAGCAACGGCCATACCTGTAATCGCACCAGTGACCCAAAACTGTTCTGTTGTGCATTTATCCATCCGAGCTTGAATTAAATTTATTAAGGTTTCTTCTACCATGGCCTAATTCCTTAAAAAATGCTGTATTAATTCAGCCTAACTATGTATATATGATTTACGTATAAAACTCCTTACCTCTCCGAGTGTCAATATAACACCCCTTTGCCCAAAGTCCATAAGTAATCCCTTGGAAACGACTTAGGCCAGTTCTCCTTCTTATTAGGCGTCTTATATGGTTTCCGCATAACACCCCATTCCTTTCGTTGTTCAAAAGTTGTCTGAGGGCCGCTAGTACCTTGGACTCCTCACCGTTGGAGGCAGTTCTGACCGGTTCGACCTTGAGATAACATACCTCCCTCTAATTATAATAGGCCATCTACTCTTAAGGCGGTTCTGAACTCCAAAGTATTGATTGTTTTCTTAAAAAACTTGCCAAAATTGCGGAAACACCGGAGAATCAGTGTCAGATGATGCGATTTCTCTTGACAAAATAAGCTTCTTTATATATTATATCCGTTAATCCTAAAGGTTCAGAATTTGTGCAAGTTCTGAATCTTATGTCGAAAAAGGGAACGGGAGACGTTCATCTCTCTTTCTCAGGAGCTGGGAGAGCGTTTGGAGGTCGATTCCAGACACATTTCGGTTTATTTTCCGGAAGTCAGGAAGCAGGTGCTTGTTTTAATTACCACCTGGAGCTATTCGAACTTTCGGTTTGCCATGTCCTTTCCAACCGAAAGATTGGAATGCGTATTGACAAGTCTGGTTTGTGCGTTTGTGTTTTTCAGGTGCGTTGGACTACAAGTATGACGGGATAACTCCAAGACAGTAATAAAACACATCTTCAAAGAACGCTCACGTCAAATGTATCCGGGTTATGCCGCTCGGGCCAGTTATAATACCTTTGAGTCAGTCTTTTATATGCCCGCAAAGCAAATGAGAAATCTCATGTTGAAAACAGCATATTTGATCTGCAGCGGGACTGGGCCACCCCTGTGCCAAAAGTTAAAGGATACGATGAACTGAATGACTATTTGCGTCAGTGCTACCTCAATAAGCTCGGGCACCATGTTGCCGACAAACAGAGACTGTGGCGAAGCGTTTTGGGCAAGATATTCAAAATGGGCGGTCTGGTATTTATCCACCTTGACTTCGACCGCTACGACATGTAAGTCGATTTTATGTGTATTATTCGGGATTATTCTTTGAAGTCCGCAACCAACTGCGCAAACTCAAAATTGCTGCTCAACTGTCTCGCTATCTCTTCAGGCGAGGGCGTCTTGGCATCCTGGCCTTTCTTGCCTTGCAGGCTCTTGCCATAGGTTCGATAAACCGCTTCGGCGGTATTCGCTATCAGACCCGGATCCACCAGGATGGAGGACTTGTGTTTTTTCCAGAATTCCTGCTGTAGCGTGCTGAAGATCGCTTTGTCTGACCTTTCAATCAAGCCCATTAAGTTCCAGGCAATTTCTTTGGAACTGGGGGATAGACCCGCGGGCCCTCTGAGTTTTTCAACATATTTATCGTTATTGCAAAGCTCTTCTGCTATCGAGGATACCAGTTCGGCCTTGTGAGTTCTCATCAATGAGGCTGCAACTTCTTCGGCAGTGGGTCGGTCCGGCGGCGATTCGGAAGAATCGTCAGTGTTGGTGCTGTCTTGTTCCTGCGACTGCCTGACTTGGGTGCTTTCTGCTTCTAATGAAGAAGATGCATGGTCAAGATCAGCAGCAAGCTTCTGGTTACTGGCGCTTAGTACAGAGTATTTATTGAAGCTGATGACATGAGCAATGACCAGAGCAATGATGATGACATTTGTGACTTTCATGGCGAATTCTCCTTAAATATTTGGATTTTACTATTTTGGATTCTGGGTGTCCTGTGAGCCGGCTGACTTGCTCCCGGCCAGAAGGGCATTCAAAACGGGGCGTACATCGTCAGTCGGCAGTTTTGATACAAGAATCAACACTAGGCTGGATTCCGTATAAGTTTTACCGAGTCTAATCATCAAAGTTACCAGTCCGGCTAGACTAACGCCTCCTATCGAATAGACCGCCGTAAGGTATCGGACGTCCTTTTGATTAGTTAGAATTAGATACATGATAAGCAGGAATATCAGTACACACATCAATGCAGCAGCGTAGAAAAACCTTTTGTTGTGAGTCTGGATATTTTTAAGCTCATTTGAGACCGAGGCCTCGTCCCCGTCCCCACCGAAGCCCCGAGAAGATGGATTTGTGGCTCTTTCTAAAACCTTACGTACTTTTTTTGTCAGCATGTTACAGGCTCCTGTATATAATTAGTAAAAAGACGAAAGTTCTTGAGAGTACGCTGCAAAAACCTTTAAACGAAGTTTGATGTAATTCTGCTCGCCTAAAGAAAGCCGAAGGAAGGTCTCTCGCAGTTCCGGCAGACAACGCTCCGGTTGTATAGCAAGTTCATTGGTAAGGATCCGTCGATCGTCTCGT
>CAZZAX010000318.1:0-4278 GCA_964653075.1 uncultured Pirellulales bacterium | reverse complement strand
CTAACCGGCAAAGACGTTGTAGTATCAAGTAACATGTTCCCAGAGCAGGCCTCGTGCGAACATTAAGTTGGTTCGATGTGACAAAGATACCGTTATTTTTCATAATTTTGGTTATAGACCTTAGATAATGTATCAACTCCAGTTGAATAAACAATTCAGGGAACAAATAGTAAAGTAATTCACTTTGGATAATAACATCAAAGGTGTTTTCTGGGAAATGGGCCTGCTTGAATAGTTTCATTATGTCTGCTTCAATAATGTTTACATTCTGACAATATTCGCAATTTTCTTTCGCCCTTTTAACGGCAGTTTTTGATATATCTATACCCAATATGCTGGCCTCTGGAAACGCTCTTGCTAGCATCAGTGTATGAGCCCCCTCGGCACATCCTATTTCGAGAATATTCTGAGGGCGAAGAGCATATTGTGTGACAGCCTCTATCTGCCTGACGTATTTCCCCTTTTCGTATTCACATGAGAAGTACCTCCAAGGATCTTCCTTCGTAAAGACTTCTTCAAAATACCTTCTACCGAATATCATATTGATATCTACACAATTTGAGAATCATGCTGATTAGCCTTGTGTCGCTCGATATAAGGCGACTTCCTTCAATGTTACAAACCTTGCCCCTGTAGTATGCAGATAGCCCATTGTCCTGTCTAGCCTGTTCAATGCCTTGTCCCCAGTGGCAAATCTCAAGTCGAATCTGACATTCGACATTTCAACCACTTCCCAAGGATGGGAATCCAGGACGACCAAGGGCAAGAAACGGAGACATAGGTTTAGCACTTGCCGGGAAAGCCAGAAGGGCAAATGAAGAAGGGTAGATGGTAAGGTATTAGGAATCTCTACAAGGCTGGAGCAGCTCTGCCGCGGGGCCCGCTTATAGCTCGCTTTCGAAGCATCGTAGACGTATCCAATCTCTTCTAAGATGGCCAGGGTTTGCACAGTAAATTTGAAATTCGGCGCTCTGAATCCCAGAGGTTTTGTCCCTGTTATCTTTTGCAAAATCTCTGTTGCCTTCTGAATCCGCTTCCGTTGCTCGTCTACAGCCAACTTATCAAACCTTTCATGCTCATATCCGTGACACGAAACTTCATACCTTTGAGAAATCTCAGCAATAAGTTCAGGAAATCTTTCTGCAGCTAGCCCCGTTACAAAAAAGGTAGCTGGCACATCATGTTTGGCAAGAACTTCTAGCACTAATGGTAACCCTTTTTCTACACCCTGCCACGTGTTGAGAAAGGGCGCAGCGTCTTGCTCAACGTCAATAGTGAGAGCAACTTGAGGCATTCTCTTGTAACACTTCTTCATAAACTCTGAGTGTCCGCTCGGCAGCTATTTCCCAGGTAAATCTCCTAGAGGTTGCTACGGCGTTTGCGCTAATGGTCTTTGCTAGCTCCCTATCTTGAATCAGACGAATTATTGCCTTTGCCATAGCAATATCATCTCCTGGAGGATACAATAGCGCATTGAAACCATCTTGAAAAACTTCGGGAACTCCACCGGCGTTTGAGCATACTACTGGCACACCTGCAGCCGAAGCCTCCAGCAATGCCAGCCCGAAAGATTCCATTTTAGATGGTAAAACAAAAACATCAGCCGCTGCCATGAGTTGAGCGACTTTTTCTTTTGCCAGTCCTCCCACCATGAATACTGAATTGGCAATGTTCAAGCCCTTGATCTGGCGAGACAGATTATCCTGTTCCCGACCAGAGCCGGCGATAGCCAGCTTGGCATCTGAAACGACTTTCAATACCTTGGCAAAGGCTGATATGAGCAGATTTGGGTTTTTTCGCTTGATCAGACGCGACGCTGTCACTACAAGAGACTCGTCACCAACGCCCAGTTCCTCTCGCATTACGAAAGCATCTACGTTTCCATTGAAGCATGATAGATCAACACCATTTGGGACAACGGTTATCTTTTTTTCAGGACAGCCCAACAAACAGCAGAAGCGCGCCGATGCCTGGCTTACAGCTATTAGGCGATCAGCCCTTCTGAGTGCCAAGCCCATGGGGCGCTGCAGGAATATTGAAAAAGGTGAGTCCATCACTGTATGGCAGGTCAGGACACAAGGGATTCGGTGTCTGTGCGCGAAAGAAACCGCAATTAGCGCCATAGGAGAATAAATGTCCAATCCATGGACCACATCGAATTTCCCATCCAAGATATATTTATAGCAGTGGCGAAAAACTAATGGTGAGGCGGCACGGTGGGAATTATTCAGCACCAAACCTTTCACTCGTTTGATTTTAACCCCAGCAATTTCTTCCTCTTCGGGTTGACCAGGACGCGCATGTGTGACCACCACGGCCTCTATACCTAACTTAACCAACTGAAGACTTAACTCGAAAGCATAATGAGGGGCACCACCTATATCAGGGTAATAATGGTCACCAACTAATGCTACACGCATCTTTGCTTATTTTAGCCCCCATTTATCGGGACCGGCTTTGTTGCTATCTTGACTCCCAGATAGGAAAAGACTCCAGCCCCTACTATGGTGCTCAGAACAAACGAGATTCCTCGCTCAATCACTGTTGCTGCCATTGCCACATCTAGAGGAACACCAAAAAGGGTAAAAATCGAAATTAATGACCCTTCAATAAGGACTAAGCCGCCTGGTAGAAATGGAATAAGCCCAACGATAGTGGGAAGCGTTGAGGCAACCAAGAGCATGGAAATTGAAGGATGATAGCCCAAGGCTAGGAATATGAGGTAAAGTCGAAAAACGTCAAGCACCCAAAGTAATAATGCCAAACTCCCTATCAACAATGCCTTTTTCCATTTATCTATCGTAGTATAAGAACTGGAATAAAACCTCTCAATTCCTTCTATTATTTCTTGAGCATTCCCGCCCTTTCCAAACCAGCGGAGTACACGGCTTGTAATCCTGCTTACCCCTTTGATTGCAATCTTTCTCTTCAAAAAGAGGCGCGGAATAAAGACTGCTCCGAGAGCGGCTAACGCCCATACTGCTATAAGAATCAAGCTTAACTGGAGTGACCCTTTCCCAACTTGCAGAAGCAAACCCGCCATTAAAAACGAGACAACGATCAAGGGAGTAAGAGCATGCTCACCAACGGAAGCAGCCATAGCTGACGAATAACTCGTATTCTCCAGCTTATGCAGCATATAAACTCTTCCAAATGGGTCGCCACCAACACGTGCGAAAGGAGTAATATTATTAAGGAAAATGGCAGCACAAAGTATCAGATAACGAGTACCGAAGCTTGTTCTACAATTTACGAAAGAAAGTGCCGTTTGCCAGCGGATGGCCCAAATCCCCACACTAATAAAATATATGGCTATGGCTAACACGATAAGTGAGTGGTTGGCACTTCTGACGACTTCTAACATCTGATAAAGGTTCTCACGCGATAGAAACCATCCAGCCAGTATCATAAGAACAATAGCAAGAGCTATCAAGAAAACCGACTTACGGAGGTTTATCTTTGGCTTATACTCATTACTCATGCTGACACCGAACTTGCAATCGGCGCCAAACCTTGGCAGCAGCCCGTCAAAAATATGAACAGCATGTGACTGAGATGGAGCCCGAACCAACGCCAACACTTAAGAGCGAATTTTGTCACTGTGTTTATCAGTTTTAGTCGCCAAACCTATTTTGCCGCATATTATAGCTTGCTTCAGTAATTCATGGAAGGGGGTGAATTACGTCATCTAAAGTCTGATCCAGAGAGCATTGCCTCACATCTCAGATTTGCAGCAGAAATACTCATCGCTGCCACTATTATTGTATGTAGTCAGTACCAGAAAGATTGTTGTTCAGATATCAGGCAAGTAAGCAAAATTACAGCTCAGATCTTCACCGTCATAAACTTCTGAATATCTTGCTTCCTCTCTGACCGATTTGTCAGTGGAAGTGAAAACTGCTAGATTTATGCCAATGGCTTACCGTCGCATAGTGGCTAAATTCGGCACGAGCCTCCTTACCTCGGGCACCGACCATCTCGACTTGCAAGTTATGTCCAGCTTGGTGGAGCAGATAGCCCGACTCCACCGCCAGGGGAAGGAGATAGTAATAATCTCTTCAGGCGCTATTGCCTCGGGGAGACAGAAGCTTAAAGAAATTCCAGAACGCAAGAACACTCCTTTCAAACAAGTGATGGCTTCGGTGGGCCAAAGCCATCTCATGTATACCTATGAACAACTTTTCAGTAAATATGATATAACCGTAGCCCAGGCATTGCTCACGAAGGAAGACCTCTCGGACCGCAGTGGCTATCTTAATGCTCGTAATACCTTACTGG
>CAZZAX010000317.1:0-4331 GCA_964653075.1 uncultured Pirellulales bacterium | reverse complement strand
TATCGCGGAATGAACTATCGGCTGGAGCAAAAAATCTTTACAACGCAAATGGCTTCGATAAGCGTTACCTTGCCACGCCTGAAAATATATGATATTGTTGTCATAAACTAATTTGGAACCGCCTGCATCCAGCGCCAGGTTTTTTAAGAGAATCGCCATGCGTATTTATACACAGCCAATCTGCTTCTTTTTGTTTTTTCTGATGTCAATTGCCTTTCCTATAAGGATCCAGGCAGAATCCAAGCGTATTTATATTGCGCCAGATGATCACACGGATTATCTCTGGACTGCGGACGAAGAGACCTATAGACAGGCGTTTATCGAGATGCTCGATTACTATCTCGATGCAGCTGATGCCACGAAAGACAATCCATCGCACTTGCACAGCCGCTGGAACTGTGACGGTAGCTTCTGGATGTGGATCTATGAGCGACATAAAGATCCAGTCCAGTTTGAGCGACTAATAAGCCGCATAAGAGACGGCCACATCAGCATTCCGTTGAATGCTTTGGTTTCCTGTTACGGAGGTGTGCCTGCTGAGGCGGTTATTCGAGGGCTTTACTATTCTGGTAGAATCGAACGTCGTTATAACCTGCGTTTTCCCTTGGCCGTGGCTATGGAGAATCAGACCTTACCCTATGGATTGGGTGCACTCTGGGCCGGCGCCGGGGCACGCTATAGCTGGCGCGGTATCTGTGCTTGCGCCACACAGATCCCAGAGGCAGGCCATCGCGAACACGAGATCTACTGGTGGATTGGCCCAGACGGCAGTCGCATTTTAATGAAGTGGAATTCCCTGTACCCGCGCTACGCCACCCAGAAATACACCAACCAAGGCATAGGCGGTTATGCAGAAGCCCGATTTCCCAAAGAGGTTATCGAGTTTGTGGACAGCGATAAGCAATTTCAAAAGCGCTATCTCTATCCGATTATTGGTGCCTTTGGCCAGGGTTGGGACGATTTAAAGACTATGGACCAGTCCTTTGTTGCAGCGGCCCGTCAAAAGAACTCATCAGATCGACGAGTCATTGTTTCCAATGAAGAGGATTTTTTTGGTGATTTTGAAGAACACTTCGGTGATATGTTACCGGAGCTAAATGCAAGTTTCGGTAACGAGTGGGATCTGTTATGTGCCTCCATGGCGGAAGTCTCGGCCAAGGTCAAGCGTGCTTTGGAAAAGCTTCGTGCTGCGGAGGCCATGGCCACTCTAGTGAGTTTACATGATCCTGCCTTCCTACACGGACGCGAGAGTGAACGCGACCAGTGTTTTATGAATCTAGGCCTTTATTGGGAACACGACTGGACTGCGGACGGCCCAGTTCCGCGGGCCCAACGGGCAGCCTGGCAGCGTGGACTGGCCAACCAGATCAGTAGCTATGTGGATACACTCCATGCCGATGCCAGATCGAGCCTGGGTAAAATGATCGCACTAACCGGGGAACAACCTTGCTATTATGTCTTTAATCCCCTGAGCTGGATACGTACAGATGCAGTAGATCTGCCCTATACAGGCGATGCTTCGGTTCACGTCATCGATCTCACTACCGAACAGGAGACGCCTTCCCAAGAGGTCGTCCTGGACAGCGGTCGTTTTCTGCGAATATTTGCCCAAGACGTCCCGGCTGTGGGATACAAAGTGTTTGAGATTCGTGACGGAGCAGGCAAGGCGTTCGCACCGGCAGCCAACGTCAAGCAGACAAAACTAGAGAACAAGTACTATCGACTTACGCTTAATAAACACGGTGCGATCACCAGCTTGATAGACAAACGTCGTAATTATTATGAGGTAGTGGGTAGCGCAAAAGGGGCTGCGATTAATAAGCTCATCGGAAAACAAGCCGGGCCTTCCCCAGAAGCGAGGCTCGTAATCGAAAACAAGGGTCCAGTGTCCGTTACCTTGAGGGCCGAATCCAATCATCCATTGGCACACACCACGCGCATAACCTTGCTTCGAGACTCTTCCCGAATTACTATCCAAAACCATATCACGCAAAACTTCGATGAGGTTCTTACCTGGGACTCTTCCTTTAATTTTGCAGAACCGGATGTGCATCACGAAGAGTGTGGTGCAATCCTGCGTGCCCGGCTTCTGCCTGATGGCGGTCACTATTCGCCCAGAAATGCGCGTTATGATTGGCTTACCCTGAATCACTTTGTTGATATCGCCGATCGAAAGAGAGGGATCGTACTCTCAAACGCGGACTGCTACTTCATGCGTCTCGGTAACAGTACAACTAGTTTTTTAGATACGGCTAAGCCGACTATTTCCGTTTTGGCAGGGGGACAAATCGACAGTCCCAATCTTGGTATCCGTGAGCAGGGAGGTGACAACCTGTTCCTACAACGGTTTGCCCTAACCACCCGGGATGTGTATAATCCGGCGGCTGCTATGCGATTTGCCCTGGAGCACCAAAATCCGCTGATTGCTGCACCGGTTTCTACCGATCTGTCAGGTACCCCTGTCGTATACCCGGACAACAGTTACTCCTTCATACAGCTCTCTAATCCGAGTGTGCTGCTATGGGCCCTTAAACCGGCAGAGGAAGGTGTGGACAAGGGCATTATTGCGCGAATCTGGAACCTAACTGATCGTGCAGCCCAATGCCGTGTAAACCTGGATCGTGGATTGAGTAAGGTATGGCAGGGTACGCATATTGAGACCAATTTGAAAAAAGTGGACCTAAAGGATAGTGGCCTGACAGCCAAACTGTCGTCACAGCAGTTACAAACATACAGACTTTTCCCCGGGGCATTCAAGCAGCATACTCAAGCGAATCCCTGATTGCCTGTCATTAATCAGACAGAGTTAAAAGAATTATCTAAGATGAGCCAATCAATTACACGTTGTTTCACTGAGGGACTTTCTGCTCATGGGAAGGTTATCCACTTTGAAGAGGAGGAGCCTTTATCACCAAAAGGATTATATGATTGCTACATTTCTTCGTCACCGGATCAATCCTGTTCGGCTCGTTATTTGCTATCCCGCTAATTGGATTGCAAGGTGTACAGTATTTCTCGAAGGTCTCTTAATATAGGGAATACCGAGGAATATATACGCTGGCTGTGCGCAGCATTTACCCCAACTGCGATCACCGTGGGGATCGAGCATGATCTCAGTTAACCCAATTTTTGAAGACGTTGAATATGACTGATCAGTTCGTCTTCATCGGCCATGCCAGTAAAATACCAGCAAAGTATTTCATACGTCCTATTGGACTGAGCCGCTGACGAGTTATTTGGGATTTTAATAAACAAACCAATTCCGTATCATCGGTGAACCGGTCAATCTGGGGCCGACCATCAACAGCGAGTACGTTGATACAAAGCACAGCATATCAGCGGATGGCTTGCGAACATCCTACTTGACACTTTGCCTTTTGATGGATCCGACACTGCGGATTTGATCGTGCATGCTCTTGCGCTTTTACTAATTCTCGTTATTGACCATTACAGGGTAAAGCCTTTCCATACCCCCTCAGATCTGGCGGATTAATACTAACGTATTTATTTTTGTATAAGGCTTGAAGCTCTTACTTAGTGATATTCTTGTAATTCTCCCGTATTGGGTGGGGCTTAGTTATCTCTTTGTAAAGCTCTGGCCTTCTTTGCTGAAAGTTCCGGCTGTTCTTCCTGGCGATGCGAAGTTTTTTCAAATCAAATTCTGCGGTAATATAATGCTCTCCCGTTTGCTGGCAGACTGCATCAATTTTATTTGGGTATTGTGCAAGCATTGTCCCCGATCCATAATCCTGATTAGTACATATCATTGAGACAAGGTTTTGTTCCATAAAGGTTCTGACATAATAATCCTGGATACTACCTCCCCTGCCGTTAATCCAAACGATGATTTCAGCGCCTTTTAGAGAAAGAACTCTGTAGGTTTCTGGAAAATAGCCGTCATAGCAAATAAGGATACCGATCCTTCCAGAATCCAGGTCAAATACAGGCAGGTTATTACCTCTCTTCATTATCCATTCCGGGTCGTTTTCAATAAACCATTGTTTATCTTTTCCTGACGGCGGTTTTGAGTAGGCAGGTAGTTCATCATAAGTATCCACCGCGGCGTGTGTCTTGTAGTATTTGCCTATAATATTGCCATCCCGTCCGAACAGTAACGCCGCACTCGAAAACGATTCATCTTTAAAGACTTCCCAACAGCCAACAATTACATAAATACTATTTTGAGCTGCTACTTTGGAAATTGTTTGTGTCTGCGGTCCTGGTACAGAGACTCTTCCCAGATGGTATTCAGGAAAAACAACCAGTTGCACACCATCTCTTGCCGCTCTTTCAACATACTTCACAACCGACTCAACAGGATTGCACCCTTC
>CAZZAX010000316.1:0-4393 GCA_964653075.1 uncultured Pirellulales bacterium | reverse complement strand
GACTAATCTTTCTAGGTAGGCTTATTGTATCTGAACAAACAGGCAAGTCAAGTTAGGTTAGGGCGGAAACGTATATGCTTCGAATAATATTTGTATGTTATGGTTTATAAGATGTATCGATAGTCCATGTGCGTGAGATGCTCGCATTTTCTTCACTTTGCCAGATGCCGGCGGAATTCTTACCTATTACATAAACGGTGTAAGATTGTCCATTAAGCAGGTTTGTCAATTCGATAGGAACGTCAACGGATAGCTCCTGGCTCCATGGACCGTTATTGATTCGAAACATGTAATTGGTAATGCCTGGTCCACCGACGGTGAGTGTAGCATCGGTATGGTATGTCAATTCGTCGGGTTCGCCGCAGATCGCAGCACCATCGGGCACGTAAGCTCCCATATCGAGGCCGCACGGCCCGGCACTAATCGCCGGAGAGACAGCTCTTAGATGAAAATCAGTATTCGAATCAGCAAAGGCAGGATCAGCGTCGATATTACCGGTGCCCAAGTAGTGCAATGTCTCAGGTATAATCGAGCGGTTTACGGTAATATCTGTGGTGTCAATTACTTCATCAAAAATAAGGCTTGTATTCCAGAAAATGCTGCCGTCCACATACACACCCCGGCCGGGTTGTACCTGACCCTCACGGTCGAAGTAAAAGACTGCTTTATCAACATCAACCACCGTATTGTTTACAAAAGTCGCGAAAGCTTCCTGCTTTATAAAAGTAACGTGGTCGATATCGAAAAAGATATTGCGAACGATGACATATTCTTTTCTACTGCCTGCGGAGATTACGTTTGACTCGCCGGTTGCAGTGTTATGAGAGTCTCTGTGGAAGTGCATAAAAACGTTTCCCTCTATGTGAGCATCGGTCTCAATGTCAAGGGCGTCATCGCCTCCCCCCTTAAAGGTATTATCGAGAATTTGCGGGATTGGACTCGGGCGGGATGGGCCGTTAAAGTCGATCGCGTCATTGTGTCCCTTGGTTGTCCCGAAAACATTATTTTCGATTATGAAGTGGCCGTCTTCGGGGATACCACTGCCCCATATATGTTCACTGCGGTTGTCGGTGGTCGGTGGTTCATTGGGGCCGAAGATATCAGTGAAAATGCAGTTGGAAACAATCAGCGATGAATTAATTGTGTTGATACGGCGCAGGTCGCTATTGTCTAATGTAACATGGTCGAGCAGCAGGTTGGAATTTTCAAGACCTATCATACCGTTGTTGCTTCGACCATATTCGACAATAGCGTATGTAATGCGGTTGTCATCAATAGTGTCCACGAATTGAATACCATCCCATGTACCGTTATTTCCCGGTGTGCGTGTAAAGCGAATCAACTCATATTCGGAGCCCTCGGCGATAAGCCTGCCTTTGATAATAATTTTTGCATTCGGCTCGAAGAAAACCGTAGTGCCCGGTATGATAACCAGGTCAACTCCAAACGGTACAGTCAATTCGCCGATAACGCGGTATGGGCCCTCCTGTGGCGTCCAGGTAGTGTTCTCAGTCAGGATTCCCTTTCCATTAGTTGGTAAATCGACCTGCCCATTTTGATAATACCCCTGAATGCCGGCGATACCGTTATCATTACCTGCATTGATACATGGGGAATTATCCTGTAGGTGATAGTTATTATTCGGAGAATCAACGAAAAGCGGATCCTGGTTGATATTGTCGATGCCCGGCCATGTTTGGCCTATATCTGAATAATCGATGTGGATGTCCGCAGGGTCATAGTCCGTATATACCGGATTGGCGGCGAGGATAATGGAATTTGTTATAAAATATTCTATCACTGGGTCGGTAGGATTATATTTGTTAAAGGATTGTATTCCGAAATCATGACAAGCGATAGTTGCATGGTTTAGAAAAACCCGGGCGGTGTTGCGGCTTGTTGCTTTGGCTGAGATACCTATACCATTGTTAACAATCAGAGCATAATCAATTGTAACCTCGCCGTTAAAGACGCTTATCCCCTTATCGAAGCAATCGCGAAAGATATAATCCTCCACCAGGACGGTCGAGCCTAATGTATCAAGACCATCGTCATCTGTGTCGGCGATCACACCGCGACGGAGTGTCACATTTTGTCCGGAACTCTGGCTGTGAATATAGATACCATCGTTGTCGTCAGGTCCGAACATCTCTGTGATCCAGCTATCCTCGAATAACAGGGCAGTGTTGTTCGTCTCGGGTCCCATGACCGACCTGGCCAATTGGCAATGCCGGAACATCAGGTCCGAGTCGGAGGAGGACTGCATAACTTTACCGTCGTTGTCGGTGATAGAGACATATTCGAAAGTTATATTAGAACCCTCCGGCCGGATAGCCGGGCCCGCACCTGTATGTCCGCCGCCGGGAGAGTGCCCTGCACGGGTGATGTTTGTGTACTGATATATCGACAGCGATGAGTAGTCATGGTGGATTTCTCCCCAGGCCCGAGAGTGGTTATAGGCTGTAAATGTTACAGGTGCCAAGGCAGTGCCCAAAGACTTAATTGTTCCTTTCACGTCGATGTCTGTTCCCGCTGAGCCGGAGCTTACCCCGTCGATTAAAATGAGAGTGCCCGGCCGGATAGTCAGGGTGTGGCTGCTTGGAACCTGCAAGTCATCGGTTATATGGATAATACCGTTCCAGATGGTGGAACTGCCGGCAAGTGTGCCGGAAACGCTTGTGACCGGCTCATTACTGAGATCAAGCAACAAGCGGCTGTCTTTTACACCGTTGACATTGACGGTCAATGTGCAGTCGCCATGGCCTGTAAATGTTATCAGAGCACTTCCTAAACCATTGCGCAGAACAATCCGGCTTGTAGAAGTTTTGACGTTAGGATTATCAACTGACAATGTTGCTGTGGCGTCCCATAAGTCACGTTCAATATTGCCGTCCGGCCGCACAACTTCAATTCGGACAAGAATCCCAATGCCCGGCAGGTAGCTGTCACGAACCAGAAGCTTTGTCCTCAAATCCGGTACAAGGATTTGACCTCCGCTGTCATTATCTTTCGGGTAATCATTGGTTGGGCCTGTCTCGCACCAAATGTCTATATATTCGTGCTCAAGCTCGGTGCCGGTCCCATTTTGACCATCCAGTGTCTTGACAATAATACGGTTTATCCCGGGGCGTAAGTCTGTATATTTGATTGACCATGTGCCTTCTTGCTGTGACCATTCGGCAAGATACCCGTTGACAAGTACTGAACGAGTCGTAACTGCGCTGGCTGTGCCGAACAACGCAATAGGATTGATGCCTGGAAGGTAATGATAGCCTCCGGTTTGCAGAAGATTGCTCCTGACCGTCAGTTCGTTTTGTGGAGATTCATCCGCAGCATACTGCTGACCGTCAGCCAATCCGGTCAGTAATAATATCAACAAGGCCAGAAAGAACACTGATTTTCTTAAAGAAATGACTATTTTCTATCTCCATCCATATCGACGCCGGAAGCCCACTATCTTATCTATCCGGATTGCCGTTTTGCAAAACGGCCCTCCCCAGCCTGTGGGTCCTGCAATCGTGGTTACAGCTTATATCAACTAACAATATTGTAACATATATAGAGTGCTTAAGTCAACTAAAATAGACCTCCGGGGAACACTCTTTACTCTTGAGGTGGCTATGATATGGTTAAAGAATATCCTAAGATGCTTCGGAAGGTCTGGATGGGGAAAAGGAGAATAAAAAGGCCTTTTAAGTCTGTTTTTTCCTTGAAGTATAGGCGGCTAATCTGGTACAAATAATATTAGTGAAGCTTGTGCTCGCGCAGTCGGGCATCTCCGGCTTTTTAAATAATCCAGCGGGCATAATTCTTGCAGTTATTTGATAGAGGAGGAGTTATCGCGTATCATGCGAGGCACAAAGTATTAAGTGATAGTTTTTTTCTGAAAGGTATAATACTCCCCAAAAACTAGGCGCATGATTCAGCGGTGTCTTTTTTATTTTGTTGTGCCTTTTCCCGAACTGTGAGGTAGTTATTATGGAAAAATCAAGGGGCTTTACACTAATAGAACTTTTAGTCGTTATTGCCATCATTGCAATATTGATGGCGATCTTGATGCCCGCGTTGCAGCGTGCCCGTGAGCAGGGCAGGCGGGCCGTGTGCCTGCAGAATACCAAGACACTTGCGCTTGGATGGATCATGTATTGTGATGATTACGAAGGCAAAATACCATTGGCCGTAGCCAGTACTACCGATGGCTGGGTCCGAAAACCCCCTGGCAATCTACCTGTTGAAGCGCCGATAGAAGAGCAGATTGAAGCCTTAAAAGCTGGTGTGCTTTTCGAGTATATTGTGAATGTAAAAGTGTACCGCTGTCCTGTGGCCAAGAGCTATGAAATGCGTACCTATAGCTGTTCCCATGCTATGAACGGTGGAAGCTTTGACGGTGGGC
>CAZZAX010000315.1:0-4399 GCA_964653075.1 uncultured Pirellulales bacterium | reverse complement strand
CGCGGACTGGAATGGCTTTATTCTTTCGGCGGCGGCTTATTAACGACATGCGGCCTGACCCACGTCGGCGGGCCCGAAACCGACGAATTCGGCGAGCGTGGTCTGCACGGACGCATAAGTAATCTTCCCGGAAGGGTCGAATCGATAGTGCAGCCGGATTTGTCAGCAGGAAAGCTTCAAATGAGCATTACGGCCGTGGTGAAACAATCCCGGGTGTTTGGGCCGAATCTGCAGCTCAGACGCACCATATCGAGCACCCTCGGTGAGCCGGCCGTTCGCATTCACGATATTGTCACTAATCTTGGCAATACACCTGCTCCTCATATGATATTGTATCACTGCAACTACGGCTGGCCCCTGGTCGATGAGGGGACGGAGATTTTATGCAAAGGCAAGTGGGCATCACGTGGTCTGGACATGGACAATGCGGTGTTCAACAGCAAACGCAATTTCCGAAAATGTTCCAAACCGCTCGACAGCCACAGAGGTGGCGGCGAAGGCTGCGCTTTTATTAATGTGACCGCCGACAAAAAAGGCATCTGCACAGCCGGCCTTCATAACCGTAAACTGGGCATTGTACTTGTTTTGAAATATAAGAAGAGACAACTGCCCTGGCTTAGCAACTGGCAGCATTGGGGGCCCGGCGAATATGTCACCGCCCTGGAGCCGGGGACGAATCCCCCGATTGGCCAGGGCAACGCCAGAAAGCAGAAAAAACTGATTCATATAGCTCCGGGAAAAAGCAAAGCCTATGACCTGGAAATGACAGTCTTAACCGGTAAAGACCAAATCAAAAGCTTTTTGAAGGCCGCAGGTCAATAAACATGGTGAAACATATATTAACGGGTTTTGGATTCGGGCCGATCCAGGGCGGGCTGTTTGTCAAAGAAGCATTTCAAAGCGGCCATTTTACACGGCTAATTGTAGCAGAGATTGACGCCCGGTTGGTCGATGCAGTCAAAGCCAACAACGGCAGCTATTACATTAACGTAGCCATGGCGGATGGCATCGAAACGCTGAAGATTGATAATGTCGAATTACTGAATCCAAACGTGCCGGCAGATAAACAAATTCTCCTCCAGGCCCTTTCTCAGTCCACCGAAATAACTACCTGCCTGCCTTCTGTAAATGTCTATGAATCGGCCTCCGACAACAGTGTCGCCTCACTTATCGCAGAAGCCTTGAAAAATAGCTCGATAAAAGCAACTATTATATATACGGCAGAGAACAATAATCATGCAGCCCAGATATTAGAAAAAGCCGTCACCAAAAAAGCTGGAACACCCCCTCAAGAATCTGTTCAGTTTCTCAACACGGTAATCGGTAAAATGAGCCGGGTTGTTACAGACCAAGTCGAGATAACAGATTTGAATCTCACAACCATAGCGCCCGGCATAGACAGGGCCTTTCTGGTCGAGCAGTTCAATCGTATTCTCGTAAGCAGAACTCGAATCTCTGATTTCATACCGGGCATTGACATCTTTATCGAAAAGGACGACCTTTTACCTTTTGAGGAAGCAAAACTATACGGCCATAATGCAATACATTCGCTGATGGGCTTTATCGCAGCCTTAAAGGGTTATAAAAAGATGACTGAGCTGGCGAACGACCCGGCTCTTATGCAAATCGGGCGGGCTGCATATTCCGAAGAATACGGTGCGGCACTTATTAAAAAGTACTCTCACCTCGACGACGAGCTATTCACTGTTCCAGGCTTTAAGGACTACACCGAGGACCTGCTCACTCGAATGACCAATCCCTATCTGGCAGATACAATTGCCAGAGTTGTTCGTGACATACCACGCAAACTCCAAATAAACGGCCGCATCTTCGGAACGATGCAGCTTGTATTACAATACGGCCTCGAACCGAAAAATATCGCCCTGGGTGCGATTGCCGGCATCGCCGTCCTGCTAAAAAAAGCCGAAGATTATAATCTTCCCGCTGATTTACATTCTGACAAATGGCAAAATTTAGACAATGCTAAAATCGAAAGAATAATCAACTGGCTCTGGTCGGGACAAACAAACAAATACACCAACCAAATCATTAAATACATCAAAACCGCCCTCAAATCACTCACGAAACTAATAAAAGAATAACGACTATGAGCAAATCGTAACCTTGCCCCCGAATGTAGGGGCAACCCCACGTGGTTGCCCTAAATCGCAAACATTATTTCTACCTTCGTTCGCGCCAGTTTAAATCACTCCACCACTTCATGTTTACGTGACTGTATGATGCTCATGCTGGCCTCCGGTAGAAATACTATTAAACTGCCTGCTCCCCTTTCAGCGATAATGTCGAATTAATTACTACATAATGATGGACTTGTGCTAATGCTGCGACTTTTGCGCCAATACTCTATAAAGCCAAACCAGTCAAACCGAAAAACGTTGATTATATCTACATAGTAAAGTCTCGTTGACATATATGAACAACCTCTTTAAGCGTGTGTGTCTTCTTAAGTTCTCGAGTAGAGTTGACTATTTCTATTGCAGATGCTGAATAAAGTCGATGGCCTCCCTTTGTTATTTGGCTTGGCTTGATTATACCCATTTTCGTATAGTTATGAATTGTCTGACGTGAGAGGCCACATGCCTTTGCAATAATTCCTATTCGGTATAACTTGGTTTGAGCTAATGATTCATCAACTGTCAATGCCTTTCTTCTTTTCATCGGAGGCCTACCAATCCTTCTTGGCCTTCCTCTCTTAAGGGGTTTTATTTTGGGTTTCTTGCCACTTTTAAGACATTTCTCCCATTCGGTATGAAATATTTTGAGCCACTTGTAAACAACTTGTCTGGAAACCCCAAGAGATCGAGCAGTCTCTGCAATGATGGTAGTTTTTCTATGCAGACTGACAACTTTGTCTCTTGCGTCTTGTAGTTCTTCAGCAGTCCAAGAACGTGCATCACGTTTTCTCATACCTCTATATTGTATCAAAGTGTAAACTATTTATCAATATATTAAACGTAAATTATATCTCAGTAACTCTTGCTGTATTAAATAGTTATAGAATACGATGGACGACTTAAATAGCGTTATCACTTTTCTCTGTATATAGAAAAACTGATTGGAGAAAAGGATGCGAAGGAATAAAGAAGTAACTAATAATCGGAATTCTCTGAATGAGACCAAAAATAACGTAGGTAAAGGTTTGAAAACCAGCCATCGTGACTGGTTGATCAAATCAGTACCCGAGTATAAGCTTCTCAATACTGTTGGTGATTGCCCAATACTTATCCTCACTGCTGCAAAGCCAGAATTGTATGCCGTACTTGATTATCTACGACCAGCATCACGAAAACGAAACATATTTCGTGGCTTTATTGGTCAAGAAACATATTATGTAGGGTGTTACGGTAAGGAGAGGTCAGTTGTCACAATGTGTGGAATGGGTGCAATCGGACGAGATTCTGTGATACTATCAACACAACAGGCTATTACTCTGTTCAAGCCTAAAGCGATGATTATGACGGGTATTGCCTTTGGCAGAGATCCAAAGATTCAAAAGCTTGGTGATATTCTCATATCATCGCATGTTATAGCATATGAGCCACAAAGAGTTAGTAGATCTCAAGTTGTCCACAGAGGTAATATTACTCAAGCTGGCCCGATACTACTTAATCGATTTCGAAATGCAATTGATTGGCACTTCCTTATTGACCAAGAACAAGAAACTCGTGTCCACATTGGCCCTGTCCTCTCTGGCGAGAAACTCATAGATCAAAGGGAGTATAAGATTAGATTATTTGATAACTACCCTCAAGGCATAGGAGGTGAAATGGAAGGAGCAGGTTTCAGCGCAGTGGCAGCCAGAACCGGTGTCGAATGGATTATTGTGAAAGGGATTTGTGACTGGGCAGATGGTACGAAAAATGACTATTTCCAAGCTCTCGCAGCACATGCTGCTGCTTCCTTAGTTTTCCATGTTCTATCAGATCCGAATGTGTTTGATTCTTTATGAGAAAGCTAGTGAGAATTTTGTAAGAGAATTAAAGGTGTCCGTATAATCCAGGATCCGGGATCTAGTATCCAGCATCGCTTGCCCGCTACAGCTTCAGCGACGACGGAAGTGTACCAGGATGCACCTGCTTTTTGCTGTCTGCGGTTCGGCTCGACGTCCCATTTCTACCTGCGGTTCGCACTAATTTTTACCACTCCGGCACTTCGTGCCTTTGTTTACTGTACGATGCTCATGCTGGCCTCCGGTAGAAATGCATCAAATTAAACTTGTCCTCGACTCCGATCGGGGATTGCGTATCTAAAATTTGAAATCTCAAATCTCAAATCTACACAATACGCATCACACAATACGCAATACGAACCAAAATTCGAGCAATTTTCGACAAAAAACGCTGGTAAATTCTGACAAAATTCAAAATTTCTAAAAAAA
>CAZZAX010000314.1:0-4413 GCA_964653075.1 uncultured Pirellulales bacterium | reverse complement strand
TTTGGTCGGCTTAAAAACTGATTTCCAGAGGCCAAAATATGAAAGCGTCGAATATTGCAGTAAAGATATTGGCAATAGTCCTCTTAACCGCAGCGGTCTTAAAAGGCCGGCAATTGCTTACCGAGCCGTTGGCCAATAACGATATATGGTCATACAGGCCGCTGCTGATTCTAACGGTCGAATTTGAGCTTGCCCTTGCCATCTGGCTGCTCTCCGGCCTGTTCAAAAAAGCCGCCTGGCTGGCAAGTCTGTTGTGTTTCTCCGCTTTTTCAGCTATTACGCTCTATAAGGCCCTCACCGGCGCCGACTCCTGCGGCTGCTTCGGCTCCGTACATGTAAATCCCTGGATTACCCTTTTCGCCATCGACCTGCCCGCAGTTATGGCCTTATCAATATTCCGGCCAGAATTTTCATTACCGCCCGCTCTGTCATTCCCACTCACTCTGTCATTCCTGCGAAAGCAGGAATCCATAAAGAACCTAATCAAAGAATTCCTTACACCGCTGCCCTCTGCACCGCGATTCGCAATGACCGCCTTCTTAACTATTGTAATCCTCGGCATCTCCGCACCAATATTGGCCTTAAATGAGCCGCCGCAGATTACCACTCGTTACGAGGTGCTCGAACCCGAAACCTGGGTCGGCAAAGAAATGCCTATCCTCGATCATATAGATATCGCCGAATCCCTGAAAAAAGGCGCCTGGCTTGTCCTGCTGTACCACTACGATTGCCCCGATTGTGCCTGGGCGATACCTATGTACAAAAAAATAGCCCGCGAATTGGCTGGCAATGAAGATTTCCTGCGAATAGCCCTGATAGCTGTACCTCCGTACGGCCGGGGCCCTGTAAGCGAAAATTCACCTTGCACCCTCGGCCGTCTGGCCGGGACAAAAGAATGGTTCGTCACAACCCCCGCCATTGTCTTGTTGTCGGATAGCCAGGTTATATCCGCCTGGGAAGGAAATGCACCTGACTTAGATGCAATCCTTCAAAGTATGTCATTTAAGGATAATCAGGACGTCCTGTCTGTTCGTTATATAAAAACAAAAGTAATATTAACTCAAAATTGGGCAAGGCCCTTGAAAGGAGGTGAAAAACCATGAAAAAAATTGCAACCATTGTTGTTTTAGCTGTGATTCTGGGCATTTTCAGTTACAATGCTTTTGCTTGTACAAACCCAACATGTAATTGTGCCTGTGATGAATCAGACTGTTCTGCGGGCTGCACTGAATGCGAGCATAGCGATGGAGCTGGATGTTGTACATGTTGTGCACCAGGGTTAAGCCCTGATTGTACAGGATCAGGATGTGATCACGGTTGTGGATATGATGCAACTTGTGATTGCGTCTCATAGACATGTAGAGCTTTGAAACATCTAATCATTTTGCCCAGTAAGGACAATGGGCAACAGGTATTCTTGTTGTCCATTGTTCCATTTTTCACAGTTATGGAGGATATAGCTATGAATAAGAAAATCCATATCCTGCTTATCACAGGTATATCGCTTCTAATTGTAATAATTGGTATTAGTATTAGTAACTACAGGAAAAAACGTGATATAGAGAGTCAAATTGCCAAGCCAATTAATGAAGTTTCGATAAAGACACCATACCGAAAAAATATTGATGAGGTACAACCAACCGTTGATGTATCAAAACCTGATAGGAATATTCACAATGAGGTTATTGATGAATTAGAACTTCCTATGCAAAAATTAGACATACCGCTTGATGACCTGCCTTCGCTCCAAAAATGGGCTTCCCTAAACTATATCAACACAGCGCCAAATGAGCTTGACCTAAATGAGTTAACAAAAGAGATTAAGAAGGTTCCTGTAGAGATATACACTGAAGATGTCAAAGAAAAAGACATTCAATTTGCACGAGATCTTATTAAAGGGCTTGTTCTATGTTACTCCGGTGGCTCATTTGAAGAATACTTAGGATTGAAAGGTGGGGCACATGCTCTCGCCACCGAAAGTGAGTCCGAATACGTTAAAACCAAGTATAATGGAGTATTACAAATAGTTGAATCAGAATTGCCGCCCGAAACTAAGAAACCAGACAATTTATTGGAGGCTATGTCAGTTATGTGGGATATACTTTATTCTGAAAAGCCCTATATGAATAAAGTTAGTTTTGATATAACTTCAATTTCGTTCCACAAACAGACCCAAGACGAGTTTGATGAGGAAAAGTGGCAACCAACTATTCACCAATTTCCAAATGCACTTCAAGAAGAGGCGATAAAAAGAGGCTCTTTATCTCCTAGTAATACACACCGTGTTTTAGAAAATAAAATAACACCAATTTCTGTTTTTAATAGAGATAAAGAAATTAAGTTTTTTGATATCCTTATCACTACAGGTCGTGATAAGGAGGTTCCTTTCCCTATCATGTTTCGTTATTATTATGACCCGGAGAGCGGTATATGGCTCCAGGCTTTTGCAGCACAATTCTATAAGAAGAAGCACGCATTTAGACCCTTATTGAACTAGGCGAAACCGTGATGTCATGGACTGTTTGTACAAATCACCGGCAGATATTACACCGTATTGAGGCTTTATTCAACAGCTAATCGGTCGTCTCTAAGGAATGAAATAAAATGAAAATACTGAAAATATTATTACTCGCAATGCTCATAAATATCATTATTAGTGAGAATATTTGGTCGCAGACTATGGTCGAGGACCTTGGTGATATACAAATATTTACTCTGGAAGATGCGAACCAGGTTTTGAAAAGCTATTTCGTTTTCACAAACAAATCAGTTGAAACTCTTAAAGTCGCTTCAATCAAAAAATCATGTGCGTGTGCAAGCATAAAAATAGAATCCGACCGGGACATTGTAAATCCGGGACAGTCGATTAATTTCCTGATGAGGATTGATCTTTCTAAAAAAAGCATTACTCAAGACTATGTACTTAATGAAAAAAGCATAGTTACTCTCAAGAAAACATCGGGTGATTACACTTTACTTCTTCAAACTATCGCCAACGTAAAAATGTTTGGCTTGCCCAGAAGAATTGACCTAGGTAAACTTAAAGATGAGAGTTTTACAGTTCGTCGGTATTTAAATATTCGACCACCGGTAAAGAGTAAGTTTAAGATAATCAGTATCAATTGTGTACATCCTTTTGTCAACGTATCATATGAAAAGAAATTATTAACGCGGGATTATCGAATTTATTTCGAGTTCGAAATGGAAAATATGAAGCTTGGAAGAAATAGTTTCAAACTGAACATGAAGTATATTCTCGATGGCAAAGAGAGAAATCAGACTGGATTAGTACAGTTTGAGAAGATTCCAAAAATTCAATACCCGAAAAGCATCAGTATGGGAGTAGTGAATGTTAAGGAAAAATTAATGTCCAGACAATTTGAGCTTCTTCCTGGCTATGAAGGAATCAAGTTTAGCATCAGGGGTGTCAAAACGGAGCCAAAGAAATACTTGTTATGTGATTGTAGTGAGATAGAAGAAAAAAATGCCGCGTTATGTATAGTTCGATTTGCTATTCCTTCTAATGCAATTGCTGGAACAGTGTCCCGAGGAAATATTAGAATCGAATTCTTCAAAGATATTGCACCCATAGATATTCCTGTTTTTGCTCTTTTTTTAAGAGGGACTGATTAAAAATGTATAATGAATATTTTTAGACAATGCTTAAACAAATAAACCACAATTCTTACCCTGGTATTCCTTACTCGTATTTGATATTTCCCGTGTCTGCTCTTTGTATTCAGACTTGTGTCTGTCTTGGTTATTCAACCCCCCAAAGATTCGACCTTGTCGAGTACAAAGTCACAAAAAGTCAAGTCCATTAAGTCTCTCAAGCCAATCTGTGAAAGCTCCGTCCTGTTTTCCGGGTCTCTGTTTCCCCAATCCTTACAGAACAATATTAACCGAAAGATAATCAACCGAAATTTAGTGGTAATCCCTTGTGATTGCCCGATTATGGAAACCGCATTTCTACCTTCGGTTCACGCTAATTATCATCACTCCACCGCTTCGCGTCTCCGTGACTGTTCGATGTTCATGCTGGCCGGAGCTTGTCCGGAGTTTATCCCCGAGAGCTGCTCACATGACTCGCAGCAGGGGAGTGTGTGCTTACTTGCTTGTCTGCCGGGGGGTAGAAATACTATATATCTCGTCTGCTCTTATCTACCTGCCTATAAGGCACCTCATGCTGGCCGCAGGTAGAAATGCTTATACTCCTTCATCCTGAGCGGAGTCGAAGGGCCAAAATACTGGCGAAATTCGCCCAATTTTCGAACAAAAACGCTGGTAATTTTGGAAAAATTTCAATTTTTCTAAAAAAATTTTAATTCTTTTTCTCACAAGCACTTAGCGAAATTCACCCACCCGAAAATCCCCGAATTTTCGAATCAATCGTGCAGGTACGTCTAATTATAG
>CAZZAX010000313.1:0-4438 GCA_964653075.1 uncultured Pirellulales bacterium | reverse complement strand
CTATAAGTACCGTGGGATTGGATTAACCTCGATTTTTTGGTGAAAGTCCCGACTCTAAATATTCGGTACTACCACATTAAGGTGGCATAAAACTTTGGCCTTATCGAACAATATAAGGCCATTTTGGAGAATTATAATAGCTCGATTTCCATAGTATTAGAAGAATGTTCGATTAACAGAATAGCCAAAACGCCTTTTTAAGACTGATAAAGCGGTTTTTCTTTACCAATATCATGTGGTAGTACCAAATATTCGAATGTGGAGAATGAACCATGATCTGGAAAATCGCAAAGAAAGACTTCCTGCTAAATCTGATGACATTCAAATTTGCTGTAGGGACGATAGTTTGTGTGGTCCTGACGGCCGTCTTTATGCCTATTCTGGCAAAGGATTATCAGCAAAGGTTAGAAGACTACAATGCAAAAGTCGCCGCGAATGAGGCAGAGCTTGGAAAAGTCAGGGTTTACATGACTATCACACCCACAGCTTATAGACCACCGAATGTTTTGTCGGTCTTCAGTGAAGGACTGGAGAAACAATTGAACCAATCAGAACAAATAGAGTTGGGTGGTATTCCTGAGATAATTACGGCATCAGGAATTGGCAATCCATTTCTGTCTGCCTTCCCCACACTGGACGTCATGCTGGTTTTGAAAGTTGTAATGAGTATTTTGGCAGTTTTGGTCGCTTATGACACAATATCAGGTGAAAGAGAGCAAGGCACACTCAAGCTGATACTCTCAGGTACAATAGCTCGCAATCAAGTCCTGCTTGGTAAGCTGCTTGCGGGTTTGGTTACCTTAATTATCCCTGTCACAAGCGCATTTATTGTGGGGCTGTTAATACTTCAATTTTTCCCAATGGTTAGTTTGGCCGGAGCTGACTGGACACGCGTCGTATTAATGTATCTTGCCTCGTTGATTTTCATCTCAGCAATGTATAATATCGGCCTGCTATTCTCCTGTTTGATGAGGAAATCCAGCATTTCACTGGTTTTCGGTTTGTTCGTCTGGGTCATCTTGGTAGTCGTAATTCCCAACGCAAGTGTTTATTTTGCCAGTTACTTTCGCTCCTCTGAAGCCAGGGAAAAAAAGGATGTACAAGTCAAAGCGCTTATGGAAGAACGTGATAGTAAAATCAACGAATTGACCAAAATGCTTAAAGACGGGGGCAATTGGTCCGGAGCGTATGGTGATTTTGGGGAATTCTTTGTTTTATATTGTGAAGAGCTTTATAGGCGTGATCTCCAAAAAAGGTATGCGCGCTCTGAACCGGTTCGAATCAGGTATGCAGACAAAATATATAATGTGCAGCAACAATATCTTGCCGGACTGAACAAACAAAATTTTCTTGAAAGCACCATTGCACGGATTTCTCCCATCACGCTCTACGAAATCTTGATGTCGGCTCTGGCCGGTACCGATTTAGGCAGCTATGAACACTTTAGAACCAGGGTCAAGAACCATACAAATATATTCATAGATTATATCCGTTCCAAAACAGAAAATTTTTCCTCGCTGTCCTATTTTACACCGACCAGGGAAGAAGATCACTCGGAAATGATAGAAGATTTCAACCGTCTTAACCGTGCTGGCTGGGCTGGCAACTTTCTTGAAAACTTTCGAAAATGGCAAGCCCAAAAGCTCAAGAATATTCCCTATCTCAACCTGCAAGATTTGCCTCGGTTTACCTGTGGGCATGAGAGCTTCGCAAGGACTTTCCGCAGGGCCGTCCCCCACATATTGTTACTGGTCTTTATCAATGCCCTTTTTTTCACATTATCTTTTGTGGCATTTCTAAAATATGACGTAAGGTGAAGTTGTAATTATACTAAGGGGAATTTATAAAACCGGAGCCGTATATGATTCGTCAAATTATATACAAAGAAATTTTAGAGAATCTTCTGAGTCTGCGTTTTATTCTGTCACTGCTCTTGGCCGTCTTGCTCTTTGCAGCCGCCGGCTTCGTGTTCACAGCCAAATACAGGCAGGAATCGCAGGACTACTGGAAAGATACAAATGAAAACCTTTCGAGTCTGAGTGAGCAAACGAAACGACTATGTGACGTGGCCCTTTATGAGCAGACGGTCTATAGAAAACCAAAGCCGTTGGCTCTTTGTACAGATGGTTTTGAGAAATATTTCCCTAATTACGTTAGATTCAATATCTTTTCGATGTATATACCTGGAGTAAAGAGCCGGGGCAACTTTGACCTTGGTCGCTTTAGTGATATGGACCTGGTTTTTATCATTTCCTTGATTCTTAGTTTCATAGCATTAATTTTTACTTATGACACTATCTGCGGTGAAAAAGAAGCGGGCACGCTTCGTCTGATGTTGGCGACATCGATTCACAGGCACAAAATACTCATTGGTAAATACGTCGGAGTGATGTTCACTCTGGGGATACCTGTGCTTTTGGGCCTGTTGGTTACCCTGCTTATTGTAATTTCTTCCAGGGACGTTGTTATAAGCGCCGGTGATTGGCTTAAAATCCTTACTATTGTGCTGTTGTCCTTTTTATATCTTTCTATTTTTGTTTTGTTGGGGCTGTTTGTCTCCAGTCGAACCGCCCACTCAGCCAACAGTATGGTCATCCTCCTGCTTGCGTGGGTGGGACTGGTCATTTTGATACCAAGTTTCGGGAGAATTATCTCTGACGCGGCCTTTGAAAGTCCCACTCAGGCGGAATTGCAGAGGAAGTTAACTGAAGTGGGGAAAAAGATTGAAGATGATCGCGCTTCCGGGAAATTTGGCAAGAATGCAGATTCTTTTGGTTTCAAAGTCAAGAATCCTCCAGGGACGGCCCAGATGATGAATGCACAGACAGAAGCACGAAATCAAGTTCGTGAGTTTCACCTGAATAAGATGATTGCTCCACTGATTTTTGGGCGGTCTTTTACACGACTCTCACCCACGGTAATTTATCAATGCGCCTCCGAAGCTATTGCGGGCATAGGTATCACTCGATTTAAGAGTCTATACCAACAAGTCAAAAGATATCAGGCAGACCTGAAGGAGTATGTCCGCGGTAAAGATGCCGAAGACCCTGAAAGTCTGCATCTTCTCTGTGCCCACAATCAAGCTATAAAAGACTGGGGAGTTATTTCCAAGAGGTCCGTAAGCTTCGATACAATACCAAAGTTTCAGGAGCGGGACCTCGCGCTGGGTCAGTCCTTGAAATTAGCCATCTGGGACATCGGCCTTCTGGTGTTGTTCAACCTGGTTTTCTTTGCAGCTTCTTATGTGTCGTTTTTGAAATACGATGTACGATAAGGATAAGAAGGAAAGGAAATATCATATACTCTGGAAAATCGCAAAAAAAGAGTTTCTGCTGAACCTGATGACGTTCAAGTTTGCCGTGGGAACAATAGTTTGTGTGGTCCTTACAGCCGTTTTTATGCCTGTATTGGTTAGCGACTATCAGGAAAGATTAAAACAATATAACGATGCCTTTGCTGCCAATGAGGCGGAACTTAGAAAAGTCAAAGTTTATAAAAATATTACGCCTATGATATATCGCCCCCCAAACGTATTGTCAGTCTTCAGCGAGGGCCTTGAAAAGCGATTAGGATATTCAGCGAAAATCGAGCTGGACAACGTTCCTGAGCTGAGTGCAGTCTCGACAGGACTTAATCCGTATCTTTCAATTTATCCTGTTCTGGATGTCTCGCTGGTCTTTAAAATTGTGATGAGCGTCTTGGCCCTGCTTGTAGCCTACGATGTAATCGCAGGTGAACGCGAGCGAGGGACATTGAAGCTGGTGTTGTCGGGGACAGTGGCTCGTTATCAGGTTCTGGCCGGCAAGTTCCTGGCCGGACTGGCTACCTTGGTTATCCCCCTCACAATGGCGTTTATTGTGGGAGTGTTGATCTTTGAGTTTTTTCCACTGGTGGATTTAGCTGGTTCAGATTGGGTTCGTATCGGGCTAATGTATCTCGCCTCGTTAATTTTTCTATCAGCCATGTATAACGTTGGACTATTGTTTTCCTGTCTGGCAAAAAGGTCAGCTATCTCTCTCGTGCTTGGGTTGTTCATTTGGATTGTATGTGTGGTTGTGATTCCAAATGGAAGTGGTTACCTGGCGAGGAAAATTCAACCCCTTGAACCAGAGGAAAGACTCGAGAGCGAACTCAAATTGGTTGCCGAAAACCGCGATAGAGAACTAAAAGAGATAAACAAAAATATTCCCCCAGGTTGGTCGTCGAGTACCGCTGGCGGTGCTTTTAACAGAAGTTATTATCTGGTATTGGATAAACGCGGTCTGGAATACTGGAAGAAAAGCTCAGTCTTAAAAGAACCTGTTAGAATCAAGTATGCCGATAAATTCCTGGAGGTAAAGCAAAAGCATCTCAGCAATCTATTCAAACAGAAATACCTTGCCAACAATTTTTCACGAACGTCCCCGATTTCCCTGTTTGAGAACATTATGTCTGCGTT
>CAZZAX010000312.1:0-4452 GCA_964653075.1 uncultured Pirellulales bacterium | reverse complement strand
CTGTCGGCAAATCCGAGGCGACTTCTGTCTTGACTTCCAATCGTGACTGGACAGTTAAAGGTGTAAACAAATTGGCGATTTGGTTCAGGGGTGATTCGACTAACGCTGCCGAACCGATGTATGTCGTTCTCAATGGCAGTGCTGTGGTCAATAATGATAATCCTGATGCAGCACAGATTGGTGTATGGACCGAATGGAATATCGACTTGCAGGCTTTTGCAGACCAGGGTATGAACCTTGCCAATGTCAGTTCGATTACTCTTGGTCTTGGTAACAGGAACAATCCGGTGGCCGGAGGTGCAGGTATGATGTACTTCGATGATATTCGTCTGTATGCACCTGCGCAGTAAGATTGGCTCCCCGACAGCGACATTCGAGGATAAATTTGAATTGGCTTTGTTTGGGTTTGAATTGGGTTTGTTTATTTTCCGCCTGAAGGCAGTTTTATTGTTATAAACCTTTGTACAATAGATATTTACGTTCATTTTTAGCCCTTTGCACAATGGGTTTGAATTGGGTTTGTATTGGGTTTGTATTGGGTTTGTTTTTGACTCCGCCAAGCGGTTGAAATTTCGTATTTACTTGTCTTAAAAGAGCTTACGCCAATTTTAATGTTTTTAAAATTGGGTTTGTTTTCACTAAAAGTTATAGAACTTTTAGTGATTTTTCCTTTGAATAACCTGACTTTTTTACTATTTAGCTGACTATTCATAAGACTAAAGACTCCGAATTAAAGATTAATCTGGATCCCCGATTACGACATTCGAGGACAAGCCCCTATGGGGGCAAGCTCAGGGGAGGGAAAAAACATAGTCCCTCTATAATTAGACGTACCTGCACGATTGATACGAAAAATCAGGGATTTTCGGGTGGGTGAATTTCGCTAAGTGCTTATGAGGAAAGGAATTAAAATTTTTTTAGAAATTTTGTAATTTGTCGAAAATTACTATCATTTTTTGCGCGCTACAATCAATGAAATGAGAATTTGCCACAGAGGACATAGAGAACCCAGAGAATTTGGGTATCGGTTTTGAGGGATTTCTATCGAAAACTGCTCGAATTTCAATGAATTGGGGTGGTTTTTATTGCTGTCGGAGGCCATCATGAGGAACATACAGTATACGGAAGTCCTGTCAGACCCGTTAGGGATGCTTTTTGACAGGATGTAGTAAATAAAAATAGTGCCGAACCGCAGGCAGCATAGCCTACCTTGCTATACTATAGAATCTTGGTTATAGCCTCATTTTTCTTTCAATACTTTGTTTCTAATGAGTTCTTATTTGTCTATTAAGAGGTCTATAGATACCAGTGCATAAAAAAGAAAAAGAGGATGTAATACGATTCAGACAGAACGTTCATACCACACAAACATTTTCAAAGAAAGAAACCCTCAAAAGACCGAGGCTATCTTCTGAGGGTTCAATTGTGAAACTTTTAACGACCAAGATTACTGATCAGGTTAATCAACTTGTTATGCCTCCTTCCTTCCATGAGTTCTGAGGTATTTTCCCATACAATCCAAGGAGGCGAAACACCTGACATAGGCCGGGAAGGTCAGGCCATGCTGTTCACAGAAACTCTGGTGCACAAAACATTCGCCCCCCTTTCTGTGGACAAATTCCATGGCGATCAGATCGAACTCACTGTCACCCAGATAAGCAACGTTTTTATATTCAATGCCAAAAAAAGCGATGGCTGCTTCAAATTCTTGGATTTTGTCTGCCGGTACTCGGATAACCGTTCCAGAGAATTCCCCGTCCTTAAAAAGGATTCCATTTGCTCTCCAGTAGGCTATCTGGGCTTCACGTGCAGCCTTGCTGATTACCGCGTCCCAACCGCTAGAAATCATCGCAATCTCGTACTCGGAATTTCGCACTTCGCTCAGAAACATTTTCATTGATGCAGAAACGCAGTTATCTCCGATGACTTTATCAAGAATTTGGGAGAACAGGCCAGGGTCACACTTCTGACAGCCGCGCTCACTCGCGTATCTCCGCCCCGCTTCTCTAAAGATTGGATTCTGGTAGCAGATTAGCTCATGGTAAGAGATCAGACCTGCCAAATACTCCTCCGCGTAGCGCTTTATCGCAGCATAGCACGATAGTTCCTTGGCCACTTCATAGAACGGATTCTTGAGTTTTGAGACAGTGCCGTCGCCATCGACGACCAGTAGTTTCACAGCCATTCTTTTACGGTTCGGGTTTGTGGTATTCGAAAAGATATTCTAGCCCGCGCATGAGCAGGGAAGGCATAATCGAGTTTGCTAGGTCCTCAGCATGATATTGCTTCCTCTCGCTTCCCATTTCGCCAGAGATGCGGTTGTAGAAAAGATACCTATTGTCAAGAAGGTATATAGTCGACGAATTCGGTCCAGGCTCATCATTAATCACCAAGACGCGATTGTCGACAGTAGTTATTGCCTCGGCTTCAGTGAAATCAGGCCTAATCTCTCTCATTTTTTGCACGAGCCATCGTTTTGGATCATCTGTCCACGATTTTTTCCGAAAGGCTATTAAAAAGAAAGCATCTTTGTGATCTAACAGCAATTGGGAGAATCTGGTCATTATGTCTATGACCTTGTCTCTCTTGCCGCGTAATCTTTGGTCCTCTCCTTGATCTGGATCTCGGAAGTAACGTAGGTAGACACTAGCCTCCTGGCAATTCTTGAGATGCTCTATCACAAGATCAAGCCATCGCTGTTCATCGATTTCGGGCATCACTAAGGACGTGGCTTCTTCTTCATGCGAGAAACGCTTTCCCTTTAGCTCAAGCCAAATATAGCCAGCCGAGCCCATAATAAGCAGTAGATATAGTAGTGGCACGAGACTTCTTTGAATTACTTTGCCACTCAGCATGATTATAACGAGCAGAACGGCAAACACAACAACGAAGCGTAGCCAGATTGGTAGACTTAATGCTATATCCATGACTCGATTCAAGAGGGAGACTATACCTCGGGACAGATGCGGCCTTAACACAGATCCTTTAGCTTTTTGGCTTTCATTTTCTGTTTCCATCGGATTTCTCCTATCACAAATTCTTCACGAGAGAGTTATTGGTTAGTATGAATTTTGGGCTTGCAGCGGTAGAGGTTTTTAAACCATCGAGTCTGCCCAATGGAAAATTAAATAAAAATTTCTAAAATACCGTGTTGTCGCACTAGCCTGCCATCCGCTACGAGTTCTAAGTTAGCCGTTTAAGCAGAGTGTTTTTATGATAGAATAATATGAGAAATTCTTAGTTTAGTGATGTGCCGTCCGTAAAGTTGACAACTGCACCCTCGGAGATCATACCATAAGTTACAATGTCGACAACCAAGCCGGACGGATCAATGAACTCAAAAGTTTCTCAATTATTATTAAGTCATGTAACTGTTCCAACTTTGATCGGTTTCTCCTGATCAGGTTTAATAGTTCGGAGACTTTCAAGGGTAACGGAAGAACGGGCTGCGAACACCGGCGGGCCCATGGTTCAACACGTTTGTGTAAATCATAGTTGTCTTGCTTTAGACTCCGTCCCTGTCGGTGTCCAACAAACGCCTTGCCCGATTGAGAACGCTATGAACCCGAAGCTGTTAATCAAGCTTGACTCGCTATAAGAAATCTACATCGGAGAAACTATATTTTCAAGGAAAAAATTGTGCCAAAATGTGCAAAATTAGGTCTGCGTATAGGACACAACCTGCCCGGGCGAGTGCTATGATCCAAGTGAAAACTCGGATTAGAAAGTGGAAAACTGACGCTCAGAACAGGTTCTTTTAATTGATTATTGATTATTCGGATGGGCGGTTCTCGAACCGCCCCTACAACGATAACGGTATGCACACAGCGGGGGAAAAATTGGTGGGGCAAACCGACACCCTACGATTTGGGCCATCCCCAAGCTTCGCTTGAGGCTGAATATATAAAGAGACGCAATTCTTTTGATAAAATAGGTAGCAATGTCAACCATTATTTTGAAAGGATTGCGTCATGAATACATATTATATCGGAGCAGATGTGCATTGCAATAAAACAGAATTGGCCGTCGAAAGGAAAAACAAAATTATACAAAGGTTTTCTGTGCCTACAACTATACCAGCTATCTCGGAAGTTCTGAAATCAATCTCCGGCAGAAAACATCTTACATTTGAAGAAGATCCCATGGCCGGATGGTTGTACCGTAATCTCACCGACGAGGTGGATACAATCACCGTCTGTGATCCGAGGCGTAACAAGCTCATAGCCTCTGACGGTGATATGGGGCATGTGGAAGAACATGAGTCGATTCGATGAAAGTCTTTGTTGACAGGATGGTTTTTAATTCTCGCAATTTTGTGCTTACGGTATTAAGGTATTTTTGGCCGGCCAGGTCCGTGGGTGGCACTGAACCTGCCGGAGAGCAGAGTTCCCAGAGGCTGGCACTGAACCTGCCGGAGAGCAGAGTTCCCAGAGGCTGAATGACCGGCCGGCC
>CAZZAX010000311.1:0-4456 GCA_964653075.1 uncultured Pirellulales bacterium | reverse complement strand
TCCCTGTTTTTCGTGAGACCCTCCCAGCAGGGTGCAAATCCCTTGCGCAGAATCTCTAATCGCACAGCATAATGCGCAGCATCCCGATGCGACTCAACCGCTTTGTGGATTGTCTCTAAATACTCCTGCCTCCACTCATCCGGCCACAGGCCGGGCGAGCGGGCCATGCAGTTTGAAATGGCCTGAAGGGTTTGTTCTGTCTGGTTGGGCCCCGCAGAATCCGTCTTCCCGGCTACGATTACCGGTAACAGTGCTGCGATTAGTACGATTCTCAAAGCATGATATTTGTCCTGCATTTCAAGACTCCTTTCAATTTATGGCCTAGCCATACCGCCGGCGCCGTCCGGCGACGTCCGTTTGCTGCGATAATCGCCCAAGCCCGGCTAAGCCGGCCGCTCTTTACGGGCACAGTCCTTCTGCGCCAACGTTTCAACTGCTTTTCCGCGTTACTATCTCTATCGGGCCAACAACTTATATTGGCCGCGTCATATTCTTCTCAGAAGCTCTCTAAGCGTTAAATCCTTCTTGTTATAAATTTAATTTCTCATGGGACACTTACGCCTTAAAGAACAGAAATCTTTATTTATAAAAGCGTAAGTCATTTTCCCTTTTTATTTGCATTATGTTTCTTCTTTTCTATTGCTCTAATAATCCTTGAACTTTCTCATCCACTGCGGCCAGTCGGACGGCAGGACGCCGCCGGCTTTGGTCCAGAGATTGGCCGTGTCGAACTGGAGGTTCCACTTCAATGTCCACAGCTCTTTGATTCCGACCTTTCTTACCGACCAGTCTAAGAAAAGACCGTTTATGTGCTCGTTGTGCCGGTTTATACGAAAGCCGCTTGATCCGTACCCGCTCGATGACGGCCGGGTGTGCTCCATAAAGCTAACATGAGGATCTGTACTATCGAGGAATACGGGGATTTTGGCCCTGCCCCTAAGAGGGAAAATATCAAGGCCGGGCCGCCAGATGCGGTGGTCTAAAGAGGTAGAATGATCAAAACTGGGCCAAAATAACGAGAAGTTGAATCCAAAGCTTCCTCGAAATCGTGGAAGCGGAGTAGTAATCTCCCAGGCTTTGAACGTAGAGCCGTACTTGCCCTCAATCCTATATATTCGCAAGTCCCCTGAAGATGACCGGTCAAAAAAAGATCCTAACGAATCATTATCATACCTCCCATATGAGTAAACATTCTTGGCCTCAACCTGGTCAAAAAAAGATCCTGGCGCGTCATCATCATGAAAAGGCCTGGCGGCCATGGGGCAGCAGGCTATGCCCTTGGCGTTTATGTCTTGAAATACACTTGGTTTGTTCGAGTCGCCGTCGTGGAGGACAGAGCCGCGCACAAGCCACAAGGCATCTCCGGGGTTTTTTGGGAGCCGTCCCTCATTGTCCTCGGTATATAAAGCCAGTATCGACCCCCACTGCTTGAGGTTCGCCTGACATACAACCGCCCTGGCCTGGTTTCGGACCCTTTGCAGCGCGGGCAGCAATATCGCTATCAATAGCGCTATAATGGAAATAACAACCAGAAGCTCTATGAGGGTAAATCCCGCCCCATTAGAAAAATTTCTTCTAACGGGACAAGTTAGTCCTAAGGACTCCTTTCGGAGAAACCTTTCCTTTTTACGATTGGTAATTCCTTTATTTAACGGGGGAACGTCTGTGGGGTTAGAGAAATTACGTCCATCGGACCCGGGGGTCAGTCCGCTGCTTTGCCGATGGGAAATCCGCATTCCCAAACGCGTAATTCCTCTCATTCCGCGCATCATAACGCCCTACCTCATCAGGTAAAGAGCCTTTTATCAGATGATTAACGCACAAACGATGCGCCTGTTCTTATAATATAAAGCGATACACACACTATAAATGTTGATTGTTTTTTTTATTTTTTTAAAAATTCTTAAAAAAAACAATCCAGGCCGCAAATCCACATTCGCTTTTTCACCGCCAAGGGCCGGAAATCTTAATAAATTCGGTGTAAATCGGAGGTTTGCATACTCGCTAAGCCAGCGTCAATTATAACCTGCTCAGGCAAGAAAAGGCAAGAAAATTTTGATTGATTATTGAGATTTAGATTCTTATTCCTTTAATTGATAGCGAAAATCGCCCAATTTTCGACAAAAAACGCTGGTAATTTTTGACAAATTTCAATTTTTCTAAAAAATTTTTTATTCATTTTCTCATAAGCACTTAGCCTGATTCACCCCTCACAAAATCCCCGAATTTTCGTATCAAACACGCAGGTACGTCTAATTATAGAGGGACTACTTTTTTCGTCCCCGGGGTCGGCAGGCCCAAGCTTGTCCTCGAAGGTCGTAGTCGGGGGGCCAATTTCGAAATCTTACTGCATCTTCGCCTTTAACAGGCGAAACGACAAAGGCGGCAGGAAAAAGCAGCAGGTTTGAGCCGGATTCTGTTTTAATTGGCGGGGCGTTTGAGCTTTTTTTCGAGCTGCTCTGCGAGGCGTCGTATGTGCTCTTCGGAATCTTCCCGGCCGGGAAGGACATTGGCGGCCTTTTGTCGGGGATTTGTAATTGGTTTGACCAGTATCAATAGCATCTTTTGATCCTTGGTTTCGTCCTTGCTTCTAAAAGCCCCTCCAATAAGAGGCAGGTCCTTCAATCCCGGTATACCCTGTTTTATTGTTACATGCTCGTTTATTTTCAGGCCTCCAATGAGCATTGATTTGCCATCTGGAATTGTACATGGCATCTTTTGGCTGATTACATCGATTATTGGTTTCTGGTATGGATATTTCCCCTTGTATTTACCTTCTATGATGCCTTTGAGCTGAGTAATTTCAAGTTTGAGGTCCAGATCAACATTTTTACCACTCAGTTTCGGCGTGAGCCAGATGCGGGTACCTATTTCTACCTTATCTCTTTTGGGCTGCGGTTCGCCGGAAGGACTGTCCGGTTCATTATAGCCTGTGATGTATCGGTATTCTTCGGTCAAGAATCCCATCTCGGCTGTTGTACCTTCCCGGCACAGTACTCGTGGTGCAACGAGCGCTTTTGAATCATGATTAGTCTGGACGTTTTTAAGAAGGAAGCTGGTGTGGAGGTCGTCAATCATCAGGCCGTATGGTTTGCCGTTCTGACCTGTGGGATACGTTGCGGCAAGATGTCCCCTCCAGTCATCGGAGAAGTTCTCGAGGTCCGCATCGAGGCCGACTTCTTTTAGAAAATCCTCGCTTACCGACAAGAAAATTGTTTCAATCATTATTTCAGATTCGCTGATACCGAGATTTTTCAGCTCTTGAGCCTTAACAAAGCCGACATGGCAGTCATTGTATAAAATATTTGTTCCCTTTCCTTTTTCCAGGAGTTTTTTGTCGTATGCTATTACTGTGTCGGGTGGGTCTGCCGGCGTTTTACCGGATGCCAGATATTCGATGTTTTGCCTGATCCAGCTAAAGTCCTGCCATTTCATATATTCTGAAAATGTAAACAACGAATTCGGATATTTGTCATTGTGGTCGTTGGCGTAGATGAGCAGCGCTTTGCCCAGGTTGGAAAGTTTCTTAGCAGATTCCATGCGTGCTGTGAGTTCGGACGGTCCTACTGCTGAGGTAACCAGATAGTAATACGGTGTTTTTTTCCAGAGGTAAGGAGTACCGCCCAGGACGATGTCAAGCGCCGCTTCAACAGTAACATCTTTTAACGTACATGATACAATACCTTTAATGGTTTCATCGGGTATAATGGTAACGTTCGCCGCTTCGGCAATATACTTAAGTGCATCGAGGAGCGGTGTATCGATGAAAGTATTACTAATAAACTTTACTTTGGGAGCCGGAGGTAAGTTTGGTTCCGTTACTTGAAGAGCTTCCTGCTGCTTAATGAGTAGTTCATCCAGTTGTTTTTGTATCTGCTCCAAGGGTGTCATCGGTTCTTCAGACTCATCAAGAAGTTTATAAATTTGCTCCTGTGCCTGCTGCAAAGGTTGCTGGTGCTCTTGGTTTTTTCGCAGCTCATCGAGAAGTTTATTGATGGTCTCCCGGTTTGTTTGATGGATTTCCTTCGTCATTATATCGTCAAATGACTTGCCGACTTCTTTTTTACGCTCCAGGAGAGCGTTTTTCCAGGCTCGCAGTAACGCGGCTTTTTTTCTGACATCCGGGTGTGACTGTGTGAATTTTTGACGCAGCTCGATAAGCTCGTTTTCGACTTTGGTTACCCTTTCAAAAAGATATTTCACCTTTAGATCATTATTAATGTATTGCTGACGTAATATTTGTAGTTCACCTGGTTTGATTGCAGGCGTTGTCTTTTTTTGCTCTCTTAGGGAAGGTTGAGCAGTGTCGTCGGCAGTCTCGATGAGGTAGGGGATATCTGTAACACGATGCCCCATCTTGGGAGGAAGCATACCTTTCGTTCCTATCACAATTACTCCCTGGTCCACAATATAGGTGGGTTTTGCTGATTCACCAAGCTGGCTTGTAGTAACACTT
>CAZZAX010000310.1:0-4487 GCA_964653075.1 uncultured Pirellulales bacterium | reverse complement strand
ATACGAAACTTTACCCGCTTGGCGGAGTAAAAAACAAACCCAAAACAAAGCCAATTCAAACCCAATCTCCGAAAGGCCAAAAATGAGCGTAAATATCTTTGATACAAAGGCATATAACAATTTCCTCCGCCTACCGGGCGAAAAAACAAAGCCAATTCAAAGCCAAACAAACCCAATTTCAACATCTCATCTTCCCCAAAGGGCTAAAGTCAAACATAATTACTCGCCCGTCGCACTTTTTCCGCTAACATCGAGCGGCCTTCGGTGTTATAATTACAGCGTAAGCTATATTCATATCGTAAAACAAACATTCAATGAAAGGGATTGGAGATGAATAAAAATGATTTAACAAGGCGCCAATTCATAGCCGCAGCTTCGGCAGGCTCGCTCGCCGCAGTTACATCCGGAACCATTCCGGCCTACGGAAACTTAAGCCCAAAAGCCGGCAAACTGGCAATCCTCGGCGGCAAACCTGTCAGAAAAAACAAGCCCTGGTCCCGTTGGCCATACTGGGACGACAAAGTCGTGGATTCTGTTGTAAAAACCACCAAAAGCAGAATATGGTGCAGAATACAGTCCAAATCCGGCACTGTCCCTACACTCGAAAAGAAGTTTGCCCAACTGATAGGAACGAAATTCTGTGTGGCCACCGGCTCCGGCACACAGGCCCTACACACCTGCGTCGAAGCGCTCGGAATCGGCCCGGGTGACGAAGTAATTACCTCTCCTTATACCGACCCGGGGACGATAGCTTCCATCTTGTCTGCCAGGGCACTGCCTGTGCTGGCTGATTTGGACCGTGAATCTTATCAGCTCGACCCCGATGACGTAGAGAGAAGAGTAACCGAGAACACCAAAGCGATTATGCCCGTGGATATTGGGGGGCAAGCATGCAATATGGACAGAATTATGCAGATTGCCAAAAAGCACAATTTGAAAGTGATTGAAGACGCCGCACAGGCCCATCTGGCCGAGTACAAAGGAAAGAAGTTAGGCACAATCGGCGATCTCGGATGTTTCAGCTTTCAGTCCAGCAAGACAATTGCCTGCGGAGAAGGCGGAGTAATCACAGGTAACGACGAAGAGCTGATGGACAAATGCTATACCGTCCACAACCACGGCACATCCCGCCGGGGACGCACCGAAGTGATCGGGCCGAAATACCGGATGAATGAATTCGAGGCCGCCGTGCTGCTTGGCCAATGGCCCGGTGTGCATGAACGCTTCAAACGCCGCAACGAAAACGCCGCTCATCTGACCTACAGGCTAAAAGATATTCCCGGCATATCCAACCAAAAACTATACGAAGGTACCCCCAACGGCTCTTTCTACCTCTACATGATGACATATCACAAGGAATATTTCAACAATGCCGACCGCAGCAAGTTTCTCAAGGCCCTTCGGGCCGAAGGTATCAGTCTCAGCCCATATATAGCTCAAGGATTACATAAGGAACCGTGGGTAGAGCATATATTGCACTCAAAGGTTTACCAGAAGATGTATTCTGCAAGGCGCCTGCGGCAATACCGCCAGCAAATTGACTGTCCTAACTGCGATAAGGTTTGCCAAGAGATGGCAATGATTTGGGCCTCGGGTCCTTTGCTCGGGAGCAAAAAGGACATGGACGATATTGCCGACGCTATACAGAAAGTCTATGAGAACAGAGATAAGTTGAATTCGATATAACTACAAACAACTCTTCGCAGATTTTGGGAAGTTTTAATGAAATTGCAACAGGAATTTGTTCACAAAAACATGGAGATATTATGAAAATCAAATGCATTCTTCTAATTGTTTGTCTTTTATCAACGGCCGGCCCGGCTAAAGAAGAGTTAGCAGTTTCTGCACGAGGCATCAAAGAGCCATGGCGCGGCGTACATATTGGTATAAGCAATCAAAAGGCGGTTGAGCAGTTGACTTCTGTCGTCCCTAGGTTGGCCAGGCTCGGGGTAAATGTGATAGTAGGTGAGATTAATTATGGTTATCAATATAAATCGCACCCTGAGCTGCAAAGGGACAACGCCGCCAATGCAAAGCAGATAAAGAACCTGCTCGCTGCATGCCGCAGGCACGGAGTCAGGCTGATTCCGCAATTTCAATGTCTGGGTCACCAGTCGTGGTCAAAGAATACGGCGCCGCTGCTTACAAATTATCCTCAGTTTGATGAGACGCCGGGCAGGTATCCGGACAATGAAGGCATTTACTGCCGAAGCTGGTGTCCATTGCATCCGGAAGTCAACAATGTAATATTTGCACTTATGGACGAGCTGATAGAGGTCTTTGAGGCTGACGCCTTACACGTGGGAATGGATGAGGTCTTTCTTATTGGGGAAGATGACTGCAAAAGATGTAACGGCAAAGACAAGGCCAAACTTTTTGCCAAAGCAGTTAATGATTACTACAATCACATTGCAGGCAAACACAAAATCGAAATGCTGATGTGGGGCGACAGGTTGATCGATGCGAAAAAAATCAGCTACGGCAAGTGGGAAGCCAGCGCCAACAATACTGCGAAAGCCGTAGATATGATAAGCAAAAACATCATAATTTGTGACTGGCATTACGAGCTGCGAAAGGAGTACGAATCAGTGCCAATGTTTCTTGAGAAAGGTTTTCGCGTCTGGCCGGCAAGCTGGAAGAAAACCGAAGCCGCCATGGCCTTTGTGGATTATTCCAAAAAACACGGCAACGCCCGTATGTTAGGGCATCTGAATACGACATGGGGTGCGGTCAAGATAAATGAACTGCCCACTTTCAAGCCGCTGAGATACGCGGTAGAGAGTTTTAAGTAGCAACAATAAAAAGTCATAAATTCCGAAGGCCGAGCCAATCGAGTGACTATCGGACAGCAACACACTTCATATGTTTCTGGTCTCGGATGAGTAATTTGCCGTCGGACAGCGCAAGCGGTCCCCAGCATTCTCTTGTATCGAGCAGGTCCACACTTGCCAGCTTCTTAAAACCTTCGGAATTCGGCTCAATCAAATAAAGGATACCTTCTTCGCCATCCACGCTCAGGATAAGGTCGTCAACAAGAATGAAGCCGCCCTTGTCGAAGACAGGTGAGCGGCCTGTCTTCCATTTGAGCTTTCCGTCAATACTCATACACGACATACCGTCACGGCGCGAATTGGTCGTGCAATGGCCATAGAAGTGTCCCTTATAGATTACCGGCGGATGGACATGCGTACCAAAATCCTGGGTAGTATAGAACTCATCTACAACGTATCCGCCATCATCTTTTTTGATCTTGATCATCGCAGAGCCGGCCATATAGCCGCCGCTAATGAAAAGACGTCCGTCGCCGACATCGGTAACGTTAGTAATTGGAATGCGACACTGTCAGCCTTTATATATCCAGAGCGTTCTGCCGTCTTCAATGCTCATTCCGAGGACCACACCGTCAACGCCATCGTCGGGCCCACCTTCCCAACCGCCTGCCGGTGCGGAGCGGCCGCCACGTTCTCTTCGCGATGTGGCTCTTATCATTACAATCTGGTCCTGACCGTCGATGTTCACAACTAAAGGTGTAACGTAACTTAACAAGCCGGGCAGAGGCCTGGATGCCCATCTGATACGGCCATTGGTTTTGTCATAAGCGACAACGCCGGCCTGCTCGGTTTGGGAAGCAAGTATCAATAAATCCTTATAGATAAGCGGGTTCTGGCAGATGCCCCATGTCGGGACTCTGCCGCCTCCGAAGTCTTTCCAAACGTTTTTCTTCCAGAGAGGTTTACGAGTGCGTATGTCAAAACAATAGACGTTGCCGAAGGCACCGCAGGTATAGATATAGTCGCCGTCGATAGCCGGCGTCGAACGGGAGCCTCGATTATCAACCCGCCCTTTGGCATCGTAAGCAAATGACCAGAACTCTTTTCCGCTATTCAAATCGATGCAGCGAAAAACATCCTTCCTGCCGGTGATTCGGTCGAGCAGATAGACCCTGCCTTTGCTGACAGCCGCCTCGCCGTAGCCGGGTCCCAAGTCTAATGTCCAGAGAACCTTCGGTCCTCCAGCCGGCCATGACCGCAGCAGGCCCTTTTCATCAGAGGCAGTGTTTTTGTGCGGGCCAAGGTACTGAGGCCAATCGGCCCAGACACTGGAAACTCCCAGTATTGTTATCAGCACAATCAGTAAAAAACATCTTTTCATACTCTTTACTCCTAAGATTTCAAATATCTGACGTTAATAGTTCGATTATGATACCAGAATCGGCTTTGAATTGCAATCGCCATAAACACATTATGTCACAGACATTCAGCATCGGACTTCTGCTGTATCCCCTTCGGGGGGTAGCCAGGATTGTAAAATTGGGTTTGTTTTGGGTTTGAATTGGCTTTGTTTTTTCGTCCGCCAGCGGGATAAAAATTTCATAATCCTTTTGTGAAAAAGCGTTTGCGTCCATTTTTGGCCTTTCGGGGATTGGGTTTGTATTGGGTTTGTATTGGGTTTGATTGGGTTTGTTTTTGACTTTTGTCAGACTGGCA
>CAZZAX010000309.1:0-4536 GCA_964653075.1 uncultured Pirellulales bacterium | reverse complement strand
TTTTGGAGTGCATTAAAACGTGGTATTAATGGAGTTTATCACGCTGTTAGCGTAAAGCATTTACAGGGTTATATCAACGAGTATAGTTTTAGATACAATCATCGCAAGGATGAGAAGCCTATGTTTTTGACTGTTTTGGAGAGGATTTAGGCTTCTTAACACAGACTTTCTTTAGGTCTGCCATAAAATTACCTTTGGTAATTGGGTTCTTCTTTATTTGTTCGGCTAGCTTCTTATCTTTAATTTCCATCATGCTTACTTAGACTATGCCAGTTCCGTAAATATTTATCAACATTATTAACGTCAGATGTTATAATACACTTAAAAATAAACCCACCGTCGCGGTGCGAAGGTGGGGAGTTAATAATTCCAACCTGATATTTATCAAGTTGGAGAGCTAATACAATGTATATGCTTACACACCTTAACAATATTTGTCAAGTACCTATACACTTTACAACGTTATTTGTGGGAAAATAACAGGAAGGTAGTCAGTTCATGGAAAGGATAATGATATTCATCGACGGAAGCAATTTTTATCATGGCTTGTCTGATTATTATGGGAAAACAGCTTTTGATTTCGAGTGTTTCTGTAACTTATTATGTGGGAATGAACGAAGATTAGTTCATACGTATTATTACAATGTTATTTTGCGCCAAGCTAACAACAAGGATTTATATGCTGCGCAGCAAAGATTTATTTCAGCATTGCAACATATCCCCCATTTTGATTTTATAAAGGGTAGATTGGTAGACAGAGAGAGGGATGAAAAATGCCCTGAGTGTGGACACGAATATAAAGTATCATTTCAAACAGAAAAGGGAGTAGACATCCAATTGGCTGTACAAATGCTATCATCCGCTTCTGATAACCAATATGATACTGCCATCATAGTAAGCAATGATGGCGATTTTGCAGAGGCTGTTAAAGAAGTTAGAAGACTAAGAAAGAGCGTAGAAAATGCCGAATTCCCCAATCGATTGCCCAGTTATCTATCACGACAATGTTCAAAAATAATCAAGTTGTCAAAGGATTTTATAGAACCTTGCTTTTTACCTCCATTGACACCCTCTTAACCTAGTGCTATAATCAACAGGCTAGGGTGCTCGGTAAATCAGGGTCGGACTCATCAACCGTTAGTTTAAACCTCACCGTCCCGTGTGGCACCTTGACCGTAATCGGGGTTAGTACCCTGGCTTATCTTTTTTGCCATCTTGACAATTTATATCTCTTGGGGGTATAATTCGTATAAGAGGAGGTGGTATTATGAGTATCAAAACTGTATGGCGTCCTTTTACAGACAGCGAAATTGAAAAGGCTCCAATTCTCGACGGTGTATATGGCTTATATGATGGTTCAGAGGCCATCTATTACGGAAAGGGCGAAGGGAAAGAAGGAATTAGGGTTCGTCTTGAATGGCACAAAGCTGGTCATGGAGGCTCTTGCACGCAAAAAGCAACCGCTTTCAACTATGAGACATGCTTTAATCCATCGCAACGGGAAACAGAATTACTAGCTGAACATAAGAGGTTATATGGCAAGTTGCCCCGATGCAATGATATTACTCCATCTTACAGCAATTTCTGACCCCTGTGCCTGTACCTGCCAGTTCACCATCCTTATCAAATTGAAAATCCCTGTTTCCGAACGGCAGATTATCGCCCAATAATTGAAGGTAGGCTTCTCCATCAGAAGTAACACGAAATATTAGAGTAAGCTCAGTAGCTAAATCGTCAATATATTGCTCCTTAATGTGTAATGTTTTAGCGTTTTGTTTTAACATATACCTTCTCCAATGGGATAATACCGTTTAGTTTTATTCAATAGAGCAAAAGATTGGAATCTAATATTTGCAATACAGGATATAGAGACTATTAATATAGAGACACCAAGCAAGCTGAAACTGGCCTCATAGGGTTAAGGGTTCACAAGAGAGTAGGCGGCTATCCTATCCGACCAGCCAACAAGGCTATAGTCCTGCTCACTGAACACGTATAACAGTTACACACTCGGATATAGGACTATAAGAGGAGACGGCGAGGGGCTCGTCTCCTCTTATTTGTGCGTTCCTCAACGTTATCCAGTCCAGTTTGTCTGCTATCACTGATTAGTGTATGATTCACTCATAAAAAAGATAAGCAGGTGCCTATGTTCGAGCAAGCCTTCAAAAACATTGATGACGTTCTTTGGAAAGAGGCCGGTTGTACTACAGAACTTGATTATACTGAGCAAACCTCGTGGTTGCTATTCCTGAAGTACCTGGACGATTTTGAACAAGATAGGGCTGTGGAGGCCCAGATCAGTGGAAAAGCATATACCTTTATTATAGATGAGCCCTATCGTTGGGCGAATTGGGCAGCCCCTAAGGGCAAAGATGGTAAACTCGACCACAACACCGCCAAGACTGGCGACGACCTTCGAGACTTCGTTAGTCTGAAGCTTTTCCCTTACCTCAGCGGCTTCAAACAGAAAGCCGCCAATGTGAACACCGTCGAATACAAGATTGGCGAGATCTTCGGCGAGATTAAGAACAAGATACAAAGCGGTTACAATCTACGAGAGATTATCGACCATATCGACGAGATGCGGTTCCGCTCGCAGGCCGAGAAATACGAGCTCTCCCAGCTCTATGAAGAGAAGATCAGGCGCATGGGCAACGCCGGACGTAACGGCGGCGAGTATTACACACCTCGTCCGCTTATCCGTGCCATCGTACAGGTGGTCAAACCAAAGATCGGTGAACGTATCTATGACGGTGCGTGTGGTTCAGCAGGCTTTCTTTGTGAGTCGTTTGATTACATTAATAAAAAGGGTGGACTAACCACCAAAGACGCTGAAACCCTCCAAGAGAGCACTTTTTACGGCAAAGAAAAGAAGTCCCTAGCATACGTTATCGCAATCATGAACATGATCCTGCACGGAATCGAAGCACCGAACATCCTTCATACCAACACTCTCACTGAAAACCTCGCTGACGTACAGGATAAAGACCGCTTTGACGTTGTGATGGCCAATCCACCTTTTGGTGGCAAAGAGCGTAAGGAAGTGCAGCAGAATTTCCCGATTCGTACCGGTGAGACGGCGTTTCTGTTTCTGCAACACTTCATAAAGATGATCAAGGCTGGTGGGCGTGGTGGTGTGGTCATTAAAAATACCTTTCTCAGCAACACCGATAACGCTTCTACCTCATCACGTAAGCTGCTTTTGGAAAGCTGCAACCTGTACACTGTGCTCGACTGCCCTAGCGGTGTTTTCCCTGGCTCAGGAGTGAAGACCGTAGTGTTATTCTTCGAAAAAGGAGCGCCAACGCGCAAAATCTGGTACTACCAGCTTGACCCCGGTCGCAACCTCGGCAAGACCAATCCACTGAATGATGATGACCTCAAGGAGTTCGTCGAGCTCCAAAAGACCTTTATAGATTCGCCCAAGAGTTGGAGTGTCGATTCAGCTACTATAGACAAGACAAACCTCGATCTCTCAGTAAAGAATCCCAATAAGAACGAAGAAGTAAATCGTAAAAGCCCTGAAGCAATTATGGGCGAAATCGCCTCATTGGACGCCGAGAGCGCGGAGGTACTGCAATCCATCCGGAGACTATTATGAAAGCAGGATGGGAAGAAAAGTCGGTTGGTGAAGTCCTCCGACTGGAATATGGGAAATCGCTAAATGAAGCTGACCGGAAACCGGATGGTCGGTATCCCGTCTATGGCGCGAATGGCGAGAAAGGGCGCACCGACAAGTTCTATTACGACAAGCCCAGCATCATCATAGGTCGCAAAGGTTCAACTGGTGAAATCAACCTCACCGAGCAAAAGTTCTGGCCACTGGATGTAACCTACTTCGTCACATTCGATGAACGCCATCATGATTTACGGTTCCTCTACTATCTCCTAACGACGCTTGGCCTACCCAGCCTCGCCAAAGGTGTAAAACCCGGTATCAATCGGAATGAAGTCTATTCGCAGGTTACAAAAGTCCCACTTCTGCCCGAACAGCAGCGTATCATCGGCATACTCGACGAAGCTTTTGACAGCATCGCCACCGCCAAAACCAACACCAAAAAGAACCTCCAAAACAACCGCGAACTTTTTCAATCGCATTTGAATAATATATTCACCAATCCGGGAAAGGATTGGCGCGAGAAGCAGTTAGGTGATTTATTCGACATTACATCGAGCAAGAGAGTTTTTGAAGTCGATTGGAAACGAGAGGGAGTGCCCTTTTACCGTGCAAGAGAAATCGTCAAACTCGCTGAACAAGGTTTTGTTGATAATGAGCTGTTTATCTCAGAAGAGATGTTCGATCGATATTCTGTTAAGTACGGCATACCCGTAGAGGGTGATATTATGGTTACTGGTGTTGGTACTCTGGGGATCTGTTACGTAGTACAGAAATCCGATCGATTCTATTTCAAAGACGGAAACATCATTTGGCTTAAAAAGAAAAGCGAATCTGATTCTCGTTTCGTCGAATATGCTGTTGGCCTGCCCCCTGAAAAGGAGTCCAGTTTCATGTTAGACTCGAAATTAAGAAAG
>CAZZAX010000308.1:0-4570 GCA_964653075.1 uncultured Pirellulales bacterium | reverse complement strand
AGATCCTCCATTTTACGAAGAGACTATCGTTCACAGCGGTAATAAGTCGATGCCGTTTACTTACGACAATGCTGTCGGAAAATCTGAGGCAACTTTGACCTTGACTTCCAATAATGACTGGACAATTAATGGTGTCGGTACACTGACAATCTGGTACCGAGGTAGTAATAACAATGCTGCAGAGACAATGTATGTTACCTTGAACGGCAGCTCTACTGTCGATAATGATAATCCTGATGCGGCACTGTCTGCCCGCTGGACCGAATGGAATATCTCCTTGCAGGCATTTGCCGACCAGGGTGTGAATCTCGCCAATGTTAATTCTATTACTCTTGGCCTTGGCAACAGGACCAATCCGGTTGCAGGCGGTTCGGGCATGTTATACTTCGACGATATTCGTCTGTATGCACCGGCACCGTAAACCGGAATTTACGTGGCAACTTAAATTGTACAGTTGAAATTGCAGATTTGCGTTAACACGGGGCCTGTACTGATTGATTCGGTATAGGCCCTTCTTTTGTTGGAGTAACATAGCAATAACACAATCAAAAAAAGTCCGTTGTAACTTTACGTGGGCGTTTTGGCTTTTAGATTTAGGCTGGACAGTGAGATTCCGGTGGACCGGCTTGAAGGTTGTTGCAAATCATAGGAGATTTAGATATTATTGTGCAAATTAAAGTTTTTGACGGCATAGCCTGGTGTTTAATATATAGAGGTGAATTTATTAATTTTATGCCCTTCTTTGAATGCTGAAAATGTTGGCTTAATGAAACAAAATGAGCAGTAACTGAAACTCAATGTAAAATAAAGGAGAAATTCAGTATGAAAAATGCCGCACGCACAACTATTGTAGTAAGCACTGTAATCATTCTAATCTCAGCAATCTTGTTTTCGAATGCTCTTGGACAGCGTTCGTTTAGGTCAAGGGGAGGCCGACAGAGTAATTCTCAACTTGAAAAGCCTACTATTGCAAAAGACGATAACGATAAGAGAATTTTTGGTGTTCTCGATGATATACTCAGAAGCCAAAGCTATAGAAACGTTCCGCCACAGGATGGGCGGTTCCTGCGTATTATGACCGAATCAATGACCGCGAAAAATATCGTTGAGATTGGGACATCTACCGGCTATTCCGGTATCTGGTTCGGCATGGCGCTTCAAAAAACCGGCGGCAAGTTGACGACATTTGAAATCGATGCCCAGCGCGCCGCCACCGCTAGTGCTAATTTCAAGCGGGCGGGTATGGCCGATATCATAACGCTTGTCGAAGGCAATGCCCACGACAAAGTGAAGAAACTAAAAAGTCCAATCGACATACTCTTTCTCGACGCAGACAAGGAAGGCTATATCGATTATCTCAATAAACTTTTACCATTGGTCCGTCCCGGCGGCCTTGTCATTGCTCACAATATTACTCCCGGGATGGCTGATCCGAGATATATGGAAGCGATAACAACAAATCCGAATCTGGAGACCATTGTCCGAAGCGGAGTTAGTTTAACCCTGAAAAAAAGATGATGCGGATATTCCAATAGCGGATTTTGGATGCAATGACAAATAAATAGACTCTCATAAAGGCTCTGTTACGGTCTTGGTAATTTACTCTGCTCAGCTTCTGTTGGCGGGTAATTTTTGAAGGTTGACCACATCCCCGGCCTGCCTGCGTCCCAGGCCTCCTGGTCGAAGACCTTTTCTTTTTTCATATATGCGGCGTGGCCGTCGTAAAAGGCCATATTGACGCCCTCGCTGTGACGGTACAGTGTCGGGCCGTCGGTGCCGACCTGTTTATAAGGTGTAATTGTATCCTGACCGAGAACGTCCCACCCATCTTTGTAATTGGCTCCCCACCACCAAAGCCACCAGTCATTGCTTTCAGTGAATATGAGTTCTCCGGAAGGGCTGGGAACGGTAGTGTTCCTGTGTCCGGCATAGCCGATGCCATACCAGTCTGAAAAGTACCAGTCTGTCAGGTTGTAGCCGTAACTTAGCCAGGAATCCCACTGGGAATCGGGTCTTTCTTTGACTGAAACCACGTCGCTCGGACAAAGAAACTCTTTTGGTGCGTGCCAGCCGGGTGCGGCATCGCCTTTCATTGCTTTATAGCCCACCAGGTCTCGATAGAGCTGATTGCCGGGCCAATAGCGATTGTCTCCCAGTGTTCTGTCCATTATTGGCACATACCAGCCGTCTTCATCGTCAGCGTAAAGGGTGTTGGCCAGCCCCATTGTTCTGAGGTTGTTGCTGCAGATAATGCGTTTGCCGTGGTCCTTTGCTCTCATCAGGGCGGGCATGAGTATTGCCATCAATAATGCAACGATAGCGATTACAACCAACAGCTCTATTAAAGTAAATCCTCTTTGTCTATTCATAATTACACCCTTACTTTTATATGAGCTGTCTTAATACTATTATATGTTTTAAATATGCGCAAATCAAAAGAAATGTTCGTCCTATCGCCTTAAATTGCACATTTACAATCCCAGCCTGTGCTTCTTCAATTTCTTGTCAAAGTCTTTTGCTCTGCCCCCGACGTATTTGTCCAGCCGGGCCCAGTATTTTTTGCTGTGATTTTTAATTTGTGTATGAGCAAGCTCATGCAGGATCACATAATCCATCAATTCCTGAGTCAATGAGACCAGGTTAATATTCAAGTTAATATTATTCAGGTTAGAGCAACTGCCCCATCTTGTCTTTTGGTTCCTGATGGAAACCTTATTATATTTGAAGCCGTGTATGTTTGCCAGTTCCTGAAGCCTGTTCCTGAGAATCGTTTTTGCTTTTGTTTTGGGCAGTTTAAATTTGTCATTAAGAGTGGTTTCATGTTCCTTTTCTATTTTTCTTACGTAGTCCAGGTTCTTTTTCGCCCAGCTAAGATTCTTAAGTAGATATTTTTGGGCCTTCTTAAGAGGGATTCTTTGGGGAAATGCTACCCTGACCGGCTTAAAAGGTCTTATGGAGATGGACATTCTTTTGGCTCTTTTGGACTGGGAAAAGACGACTGAACCGAGCGGCGGGATGTTTAGGATTGTAATGGACATTGATTAAGAGTAATCTCCTGAATATATATTATGTTTGGTACATTTTAACTGAAACAACTTGAAAAATCGCATAATTTCATTAAGATTTGATAGTGTAAAACAAAGAATTTTTCTTTTCCCGGATTCAGGTAAAGGGTAGCTATGGCAAAAATAACTTTCAGTCACGCGGAACTTATAACAATCCTGATTTCCAATGAGCTTTTACCTAAAGAGATATTACGTCCGAAGGTCGAAGGCCAAGAGATCCATTTCGTGGTAAAAACAAACCTGCCCCTTTTACAATTTGTTCCTGTTTCATTAAGGTACTTAAGTTATACCGATAACAACGCAATATTTGAACTTACTGTTGTCAACAGCAGTTTGAACAAAACCATAGGCCGGCTTAATCTATTATCCAGGCTTGACGTGCCGGCGTATGTTAAGCTTGATTTTCCAAAAATTTCTGTTGATGTTAATGGGCTGATTAAGGTAAAGAATATTAGAGGTGTTCTGCTTAAGGACATCTTTTTTAAAGATGGCGAATTTACTATTGTAACATGCAGTACTTGAAGCTTGTCATCTTCACTGTAAAAGAATTACGGGCACGACCTTAATCCTTTTTATGAATTTAGATTTGCCCTTTTTTAATTCTCTCGGCATTTACAATGGATAGGCCTGTAAGCCCTTAGGCAATAGTTAAAATGGTGCCGTAACTTTGAAGTGAGGTAGTCCTATGGACAGTAACGGTATTAGTATAAGAACAGGAACAGATAGCATCATTGTAATCGAAGTGATAAAAGTTATATATCTAAATACTCAACTTGGATGACTTTTTATGGGAATTTCAACTGATATGAACATTATTTTAACAAAAACAGGCAATCTCTTCGAATATTTTCAAACGCTGGTTCTGTTAATAATCTTTTCATAGCAAAGACGCAATATCACTGCACTTTACCTCCATCTCGATAATCGTTCTCAGCCACATCGCAGCCGATTCAACAATTTTCTAAATGTGGGCGGTTGGAACTGCCAGGTCGTTTTGCAGTTCAAAGCCGATGAATTACTCAACAGCCTGAGCCGACTGCATGTGGTCTTTCCACGAAAGAAAACAGAAATCAACCGGCCGTCTGTCTACTGCAGGACTGCAAAACGAAGTACGTCGTATTGTCTGGGATGATCTGATCGAGTATCTGAAGCAATTTTCCAGTGGAAACCAAATTGTCAAAGAGCTTGAGCGGCTGCTAATAGCCGCGTAAAAATCAATATAAAATGTCGGTCAAGTTGAGTAATAAGGTGCTGCGTCTTGAACCTGTTAGCCAACTCAAAGAGAGAATGCGTCGGATAGTCTGGCGGGAGAATGTTAAAAATGTGATCAAATATAGTCGTGAAAAATCTGTTATTCGCCGTCTGGAAAAACTCCTCGCGGCATAAAATCGGTCAGTTTGAGTGATTGATTATTTAAGGATTCCTGCTTGCGCAGGGTACGTGTTTAGCTTGGTATGGCGGTCAATGGTAGATGGGAACTGAGATATTCTACAAAGTCTATCGCT
>CAZZAX010000307.1:0-4585 GCA_964653075.1 uncultured Pirellulales bacterium | reverse complement strand
TCACTACTGTCCGGTTGTTTGATTTGTAAAACGTCATAACGATTTAAATAACATTAGGTTACAAGCAAAAATGACTGTAATCGATTTGAAATCACTTTTAGACTCAGGCCACTTCAATTTGAAAAATATCATGGAGATGGCCGATGAATACTGGACGGACAGTCTTTTCGCAAATAATGGATTTTCTCCCGCTACGAGATTTGAGAAAGTGTGTCAAACGATATCGGGGAAATTACAAAGTTCAAAAGTTTTCATGCATGGATCAGTTCCTATGTATGGCATTTGCTCAACTAAGCTATCGCGAAAGTCTCCGAGATATAGAAGCATGTTTGCGTGCGATGCAATCCAAACTCTATCACATGGGAATCCGCAACAGAGTTTCAAAGTCAACTTTGGCCGACGCAAACGAAAACAGAGATTGGCGTATCTACGCCGACTTTGCCCAGGTGTTGATTCATATTGCCAGAGGTCTTTACTCCAAAGAAGAATTCGGGATAGAATTGAACCAGACAGTTTACGCACTCGATTCGACAACAATAGATTTATGCCTGTCACTATTCCCATGGGCAAAGTTTCGCAAGCACAAAGCAGGAGTAAAGCTTCATACACTTTTGGACTTACGCGGCAATATTCCCACGTTTATACGCATTACAGAGGCCCTCATCCACGATGTCAACATCCTCGACGACATCATTCCGGAAGCTGGAGCATTTTATATCATGGATCGCGGATACCTCGACTTTGCTCGTCTTTACATATTCCATCAATTCCTGGCATTCTTTGTAACTCGGACAAAAGGAAACTTTCAATTTCGTCGATTGTACTCTCATCCCATAGACAAGTCGACCGGTTTGCGGTGCGATCAGACAATCGTGCTGACAGGATTTTATTCATCGAAAGATTATCCCGAAAGACTTCGCCGGATCCGCTATGTGGACAAAGAAACAGAACAGAATCTGGTGTTTCTAACCAACTGTTTTACATTACCGGCGATAACTATCGCTCAGCTTTACAAGTGCCGCTGGCAGGTGGAACTGTTCTTCAAATGGATCAAGCAGCATCTTCGTATCAAGGCATTCTTTGGCAATACCGAGAACGCTGTGAAGACACAGATATGGATTGCAATCTCGGTTTACGTGTTGGTAGCAATAATAAAAAAGCAACTGAACCTGGAATTGAATCTCTACACAATTCTACAGATTTTGAGTGTAACCTTATTCGAGAAAGTGTCTATTTTACAAGTACTTATGGAAGCTGGTTACAAAATTGACAACACTGATTTTTGTAACCAGTTAATGTTATTCGACTTATAACCGGACAGTAGTGATATAATATTATTGTTCAAAGGATCAGCGTCATATGAAGAAACGGTTATCATTGCAAAATAAAGCTCTTTTGGCTATTACCGAGGCCGTTAGAGAAGTCATCGAGCGTCATAAAAAAGAAAAATGGCCGCTTGCTCAAAAAAGTACAGAACACACTTAATAATCGGAAGGAATGAAACATGAAAGAACCGTTACTGGTCGAGTTGGTTTTAAGAAACCTTTTGTCTTTCGGACCCGAAAAAAAACCGATTCCGCTGAGGTCATTGAACGTACTGATTGGTCCTAACGGCTCCGGGAAATCAAATCTATTGGAGGCAATCAGCTTGCTGCGCTCGGCCCCAAAAGACCTGTCTGCACCTGTCAAAGAGGCCGGCGGTGTGCGTGATTGGCTATGGAAAGGAGCGAAGAACCCAACAGCCACTATAGAGGCAGTTATTAGGTATCCTGAACAAGAAGAAATGCCGATCCGGCACAGTTTCTCGTTCGTAGAACATGGTAAGCGGTTTGAGGTAACAGCTGAACAAATTGAGAATAAAGACGCTTTTCCTGGCTATCATACCCCATTCTTCTATTACCAAAACGATATGGGGCATATCCGGCTGAAAGAAAAGCCACAATACGAAACCTCAGCACCATTGGAACAGGAGGAGGGCGAAGAAAGGCATTTGCCAAGAGAAACCATTAATCCAGAAGAATCCGTTCTTTCACAACTCAGAGACCCGGAACGCTATCCAATCCTGTCCTATCTGGCAGATACTTATGCACGTTTTCGGCTTTATCGTGAATGGACCTTCGGTCGATATACGGCTCCACGGCAGGCTCAGAAAGCCGATCTTCCCAAGGAATATTTGTTAGAAAGCTATGAGAACTTGGCCTTGGTGCTAAACTATCTGCGTCGCCATGCCGGACCGGAATTGATCGAGGCTTTGTCCTCGCTCTATCCTGAAATCAAAGATTTTCATATCGATATTGGTGGAGGATGGGTACAACTCCTTATGGCGGAGGGAAAATACAGCATACCTGCCACAAGACTCTCTGATGGCACGCTACGGTACTTGTGTCTGCTTGCAATTCTCTGTCACCCTGATCCACCACCATTGGTTTGCTTAGAAGAGCCGGAGCTGGGCTTGCATCCCGATGTATTGCCCAATCTGGCAAAACTGATGTTGTCGGCGTCAGAACGTTGTCAGTTGATTGTCACGACGCATTCAGACATTCTGGTAGATGCTCTGACCGAAACCCCCGAATCGGTAATAGTCTGCGAGAAGCATGACGGCAGAACTCGGATGCAGCGTTTGGACAGCAAGGAACTTACCCGATGGCTGGATAGGTACCGTCTTGGCCAATTGTGGCTCAAGGGCGAGATAGGAGGCATGCGCTGGTGAGAGCGTACATCTACATAGAAGGTGGCGGGGATTCAAAGGAACTTCACGTGCGATGCCGACAAGGATTTCGACAGCTGCTGGAACGGTGCGGTTTCTCCGGACGGATGCCTCGATTGGTGGCGTGCGGCGGTCGTTCAGCAGCGTATAGCGACTTAAAGACGGCGCACGAGAGCAACAAGGCAGAGTATGTGGCCATGTTGATCGATAGTGAGGAACCCGTGAGCAATCCCGAGGAGACCTGGGATCACCTCAGGAATTGCGACCATTGGGAACGACCAAATGGAACTGATGATGAACAGGTGTTGTTCATGACAACATGCATGGAGACTTGGATCGTCGCCGACCGAGAAACACTCAGACGACACTATGGCAGCAACCTTCAGGAGACTGCATTGCCGTCGCTGATTAGTCTTGAGCATAGTAATCGGCAGGAAATTCAGGAGGGACTGAAACGTGCTACCCACAACTGCTCTAACGCCTACCAGAAAGGCAAGCGTTCCTTCGAGATACTGGGCAAACTGAAACCTGAAACGATGGAAAGTCACTTGCCAGCCTTTCAACGTGCGAAACGCATCTTGAATCAGAAGCTACAATGACCAACAACACAAGCAATAAAAGCTTGGAAACATTGGAGGGGTAATTAAAGGGGTACGATACATTTTTCGATGAGTCTCTTTTTATAATGGGGGGCCTGGATTGGTTGATTGATACATGCAGTTCAGTTACTTACTGATCTGTAGTCTCTCAATACCATGCTTTTCAAACTCCTTCTCATACTTCTTTTCAAAGTTATAATGTGCCTTTAATATCTCCTCAGGGGTCATTTTCAGAACCTTCTTATCACCCAGAGTTCGAAGCATTTCCCTTTCAGCCAACCGCTCAATAAGTTCGCTCCAGAATGTCTCATTTTCAAATTCATCGATGAAAGTTCTGGCCGGGCTGTTCTCATCATATTCACGGGTAGGGAAGTAACTCTCCAACTCTTCATCATACGTTATCAGATCACCAAATCCCAATGCTTCAGCATAGCTGAAGATCTTCTGCTCGAAGTCCTGGTGTCTCTTTCGGTCTTCCGGCTCATCGGTTCGGTGCGCGAACAGAACCCAATGTGCAATTTCGAGCATATCGAGGAAGGTACTGTATTCCTCTTTGGAAAAATCAATCTGCATATCACTTCCTTTCGATACAGATGGGTTGTCTGGATTTAATTGTATCATTTCAGGGACAATTCCTATTAAGTCTGAGCCAGATTATATGCCTCTGAGTTTATAATTTCAAGTGCCCATCAGGCCATTTAAATGATTATTGATGATTGATTATTGGGATTGGAGATGATATGCATTTCTACCCCCCGGCAGACAAGCAAGTGGGCACACACCGAGGACAAGCTCTGGCCAGCATGAGCATCATACAATCACGTAGACGCGAAGCCCCCGACCCCCGGCAGAAAAGCAAGCAGGCACACACCGAGGGTAAACTCAAAAGCAAGTGAGCTTGAATCGGGGGTAAATTCTGGAGTGAGAAAAATTAGTGCGAACCGCAGGTAGAAATAAGAGATTAAAAATCAAAATGTAAATAGCAAAATTATATAAAAGCGTGAAGCGTATGGCGTGAAGTGTATCCCGTATGTTGATAGTCGTTAGTGAATAGTCGTTGGTGAATGGTATTTCTAACTGAGGCTCTATTGGTTCGGCCAGATGGCCGGGGCGCTGGCCCCCGGTCCCCTACAGAAAAGCAAGTTAGCTAAAATAGGGGATAAACTCCAAAGCAAGTAAGCATACGCTCCCCTGCTGCGAGTCAGGTGAGCAGCACCCGGGGACAAACTCCGGTCAAGCTCTGGATAAACTCGGATAAACTCTGGGTAAACTCCGGAGT
>CAZZAX010000306.1:0-4589 GCA_964653075.1 uncultured Pirellulales bacterium | reverse complement strand
GCGCCTTCAGGTCTGCCCTGAAGTAGAATGTTATAACCGCCCCGAAATTTCATATAAAAATTTGTCTCACGTTGTCAAATAATTCGATTCATTCATCCTGAATTATAGATAATATCAGCATGTTACAATCTTACTAACCGTATATTACTGCAAAAAAACAGTGCTGCTAAATCCTATCTTAAACCATGATTACTCTTTCGTCAAATGTGAATAATCACATTTGAAAGAGACCAATAATAAACTTTCACATGTCTGAACCTAAATTTAAGGTGGGAATTATAAAAAATTTTAATAATGGTGTCAAGCATATTAATAATTCTATTAAAAGGCCGAACTTTGTATTCGAATTTTACCGTCAAAAAAATCCCGGCAAAATCTCCGGGTTCTAATAGTAATTGACGCATTCAAACGTGAAAATAGTATTCGAAATATTAAAAAAATATCAGTTTAGTGTGTAATAGCATACATGATAATATTAATCCCCATTTGAATGGCCTTTTCGTAACTGCGCCTGCCGAATTCGAAGCCGTGACTGTCACACCAGCCACAGTGAATATCAGTCGAACCGAGAAAAACAGCAAGGCGCTCACCGATAAAAACTCCCCTGGCCCCGTGATTCTGGCCGTGCATATACGGCAAACTTGCCTGTTGAGGACGTCTCATGCCAAAGAAAAACATACGATTCTGACGCTGCATATATGGCAGGCCGGTATCACCAAGGTCGTAAATATTGTGAAATACTTCATGTTCGTGCGGAATTCGTTTTACGGCCCCTCTTCCGAAAACTTCCTCCAAAAGCTCATAAGAGCTTTTATAGAAGAAATCGCCGCCCGAGCCCACAACACAGTCATCCATCAGCATAAACCCACCCCGGTTAATATATTCTTTTAAATTCTCCTTTTGTTTCCTGTCAAACTTGTAATGATTTTCTCCCGTCATAAAAAGAAACGGATATTTCTTTATCTCCTCAAGGCTATCGAAAGAAACCACGGCATTCAACTGGCCCTCCATTGCCCATTGGGGCTGCCAATCGTATGCTGCTTTTATGGGTTTAACTTTGCATCGGATCACAGAGCTCAACTCTCTTAAAAGATTCGCATCGCCGCCCGGCCTGACATTCCACTTATCAACTTCTCTTTTCTCGTGAGCATATCTAACCCTTGGCATCACAAAATCATAGCGGTCGAGGTCGTCCGGATATTCCAGAGGATATGTTTGTTCAGCGATTAAAGCAGAGCCACCTGCGGCCAATGCGGCACCGGCAATTGCTCCGCCCGCCGTCTTCAGAAATTGCCTTCTGTTAATCCGACCATAATCCTTGTTCATAACTGAGCCGCCTTTCTTTACCCTTTCGAAAGAAAAAATTTCGAGGCTTCCCGGCCATCTGTGTTACCTTGTTTATATCTCCATGGCTGCCGGTTCGGGAATCCGTCTGCGTTATCTTCCAATACCGGGGTCTCGGTCCTGAGAAACAGCCGGCTGAAGTACCAATCATCCAGTTGCTTCGAAGCAAAAGTAAAAGCTTCCAATAGTGATACCTTTCCGTCACCATCCGTATCGCTTTTGCTGTCGAGCAGCGAGGGAACGAAATACTCACTGAATCGTGTGCTGTAATGCTGTTCGGCCGTGCATGCGCCGATGACAATTCGACCTTGTCCTGTCAAAGCTTTAACAGCCATCCCGGCACCCGGGCAGTCCAGCACGAGCAACATTGAAGAGGCCCTTATTTGGTTTATCCACTCGCCCAATTGTTCATGCGTAATGTCCCGGCCCGGAAGATTAAGACGCAGCTTGCCGGCGACGATATTTGCCTGGCCTATATAATAAAATATAAATCGGTCTTGAGATTGAACTGTGGCTGCAAGGTTTTTTATCGTCTTTTTTAAATTTTCGGCATTCGATGTTTTCGAGCCTTTGCCGATGAATGAGTTATCAGCAACCAGGACGTTTAGCCGGGCAGGTTTGAGTTTGGCATTATTCAGGAAAAAACTGCGAAGGTTTGTCACTGCTTTGTCCTTGGCAAGGCGCTCTTTCGGGTCTTTATTTATTCCACAAATAATCAACGCGTAGGTATTTTTAGTCTCTGCCGGTTTGGATTCGCGTTCAACACCGGCTGCCCCGGCAACTGCGAAGCAACTTGCGATTGTTAACAGGATTATAATAATTGTCCTTTTCATATCAGCTCCAATTTTCAAACAAGACCGACAGCCCGCCTTAAAAACCAGTTAACACTAAGAAGTGTACATAGAACCAGCAGCAGCAGCCAATTTGGCCAGATACTTGTCATCCGACGTGAGCTGTATGTTCGTGTTTGGGCCTTAAATGTCTGCGCAACGTTTTCGTCAATATCGTCAGCATAGAGATACGCGGCATTGAGCCTTTTTGTAAGCGACCTGAGAAATTTTTCATCGAACTCTACATTGGCCATTTCAGTTCGAACCGGCGGCAGATTCACGGCAATGGTTTTTTCGCCAAGAAAGATGCCGTTAACTTCGGCCTGGGCCGTTGCTATAATTGTCTGGTCTTTCGTGTCGTCTATCTCTGCGACATAATATCCACCTCCCAGCTCGTTCATACTCGACACTTCCTCCGCAACGTTAAGCAGCACATTAGCACCGGTAACAGGTTCGAACGACTTGTCGCAAACATAGGCACTAAACTTTACTTTGTTCGTCCGGTCGGCCGACCGTTCTGCAAATAACCTGACACCCGCCTCGAGATTTGTTATCCTTCCCACATAGGCGGTTAATCCGGCCATAAGTTTGTATAGCAGTCCGCCCTGAAGGTCCTCGCGATACCAGAGGAAGAGCTTCGAGGCATTAAGCAAACAAACCCTGCCACGGCCGACCCGATGAATGGAAATTATCGGCGTGTCTTCTACATTGGCCAGTGTGGTTGCGGCCGGCTTGGTATTAATGATTTGGTAATACGCCGAAGCAGGCTCATCGTATTCTTCGAGCAGCTCGGGACTGATGACTTTGCTGTCGATCCCCTCGAGTGTAAGCTCTATCTTTCCCGGGCTATTCTGTTTCATCGTCGGTTCATCCCCGTCAAGGATTACAGGGACAAGGGCTTTTGCCTTTCTGCTCATCCAGGCGGCAGGCCCGGAGGTGGCACGGGCATCCTGCCCGTGAACTCGGCCTGGAAGGCCGAGCCACGCGCCCGGAAGCATAATCAGTCCGCCTCCTCTATCAACCACAAAACTATACAAACTATCGAGCTGCGAGCCTGTCAAACTGTCCAGGTTGCATGAGCCAAGAATGATAATGTCATACTTATAAAAACCGTCCCTGTCTTCGGGCAGTTTGACATAGGCAGACCGTTCATAGACTTCGTCAGATAAGACAGGTGCTCTGACGAGATCCAGCGCTAAATCCAATTGAATCTTATTGTCTCTGGCCAAGGCCTGACGGATTTTACCGATATTGAAATTCGCCCGCTGACAGTAGAAAAGAACTTTGAGTCTGGTCTCTTCAACCACCTCTATCATTACGCTGCGAACGTTGTTAGCGAGATTTGCTTCCCCTTTGATGGCTTTTGCCCGGGCCGAAAGAGTGTAGCCGCCCAGTCTTTCAGCGCCTACTGTGAAGTCGAGCGTTATATCTTTAGTACCCACAGGCAAAGAAGAACGCCTTTGGTTCTCTGTCGCAAATGTATCGGCAGGTATTTCTCTCGAATCTATCACATAATCGTCTTTGAGCAGTTCGATTGTTACCGGCTGATTTTGCAAATTCTTAACAGTTACAACAACCTGCACCTTACAGGCCGTATCGACAGCTATTCGTGACGGTGCGCTTACAGATTTTATTGCTATGTCGGACTGCGGCTTCCGGGAACCAATACCGATAAGAAGAACCTGAAAATCCTCGTCTTGAATGGGTAAATATGAATCGATATTCTTCTCGTCAGCCTGGCCATCCGTGAAAATAACAGCTCCTGTAACCTTGCTTTTTTGAACTGTCTGATTTTCGTTAATGCTCTCGGTCGCCTGGTAGTCATCAGTCTGCGCAATCTCTGGAAAATCAGCACCATCGGCGATGTCATATTTGCGCAGCATTGTAAGGATACTATGCATATTTGTCTGCGGGCCCCAGCGCCGCAGAAAATCCAATGAGCCGCTTTGGTAGGAGCGGCGGTCAAATCCGAAAATTTTATAATCGGGTCCATCCGGATTTAAAGGATGAAATTTTTCTTCATATATGTTAATCGCTTTATCCAGCCGCGTTATTCGCCCATCTTCGGCAATTGACATACTCTCACTGGTATCGAATAAGGCCAGCACCGAATTCTTCGTCACCACCTCGTTAATCTTAGCTCGTGAAGGGTCCCACAAAATCAGCAGCAATATGAAAATCGAAATATATTGCAGCAGAATTAGCGGCAGCCTGTACCGCCTTAGTTTTGCTTTTCGAAACTCGCCCGAACGAAAGGCAAAAACAACAAGCACGCCAAAGATTATCAACAGCAGGCATGCAATAAGATGTCCCGGATAGTTTACGAATATCATTTTTTCACCGCTTCCTGGTCGAATCTGGCCGCGTTTTCAAAAAACTCGTTTTCCTGTCCATAAAACTTCGCATCAGACGGTT
>CAZZAX010000305.1:0-4667 GCA_964653075.1 uncultured Pirellulales bacterium | reverse complement strand
GATCGACCGGCGTTTGGACCTGAAGAACAAAGGGCTGGAATCAGATATCAAAGTTGGACAGTCGGACATTCACGGGATTACAACGATTCCCGCTGAATACCATATTTCGGCGTTTGAAGCAGATAAAACGATTCGAGCATTGGAAAGATTGAATGATAAACCGTTCAGCATCACCTATTCGTTTCATCATCCGCACCCTCCTTATCTGGCTTCAAAGAAATACGTAGAAATGTATCCCCCAGAAAAAATGGTTCCTCCGGTTAGTATTGACGACAACATGGCGAACTCGCCTTATCTAAAAGTTAAGAAGGGAACCGATGAAAAATATTCCGATCCGAAAATGATTCAATATTTCATTTCGGAATACTACGCTCTGGTCAAAGAAGTTGACGACTGGGTCGGACAGATTTTAGACAAACTCGATGAACTTGGATTAACAGACAATACCCTGGTTATTTTTACCAGTGACCACGGTGAAATGCTGGGAAGCCATGGGATGAGGGGCAAATTCTGTTTTTATGAAGAATCGTCTCATGTACCCATGATGATCCGGTTCCCCGGAAGAATTAAACCGGGAACAAAAGTGAAAGCTCCGGTGTCCAACATGGATCTGTTCGCAACCATCCTGGATTATCTGGATATGCCCCCTCATCCCTCTGACAGCAACTCTCTGCGCAAGCTGATTAAGGGTGCTGTTAATGAAGAAGATATGTACGTGGTTACGGAATGGCTAAGCGATTTGCAGGGCAAGCCATCTCACATGGTATTAAAGAATGGCTGGAAGTTAATGCGGCCCCACCCCTCAGCTAAAAAAGTAAAAAAGGCCTTATACAATCTGAATGATGATCCGCATGAGCTAAAGAATTTGTTAGCAGACGGGGCTGATTCAAAAGCATATGTCGTCAAAGTGGCGGAACTGGAAACCTGCTTCCAGGACTGGATGATGCGGACGAGCCTCAATAGACACTGATGCTTAGTATAAGCCATTTGAATTAACAGAAATCGAAACAATAAAATGAACATGAAGATTGCTAATATCGTCCTGATCCTGACACTGTTCCTTCTTTTTTTTCTTACACCGACATCTGCAGAGTATAGGGAGGATGTGCTCAAGCCCTATGACGGCCCCTCTGTCCGTGGTGCAGACCCAAGCACGCTGAGAGGCAAAGTTATGACCGGCTATCAGGGTTGGTTCAACTGCGAAGGCGACGGAGCCAATCTAGGCTGGACGCACTGGGCAAGAGATCGCAGAAAAACTTTTGGGCCGGGTAATATCACTGTTGACCTTTGGCCGGATGTGTCTGAATACGATGACGACGAGCTCTACGCAACCGCCTTTACCTATGAAGACGGAACACCGGCCAAGACCTTCAGCTCGCACAATTGTAAAACAGTAGTCCGCCACTTCAAGTGGATGGCTGACTACGGGATTGATGGTGCCTTCGTGCAGCGATTTTCCCATAGTCTGTATGATGAAACCAAATGCTACCACAAGGACAAGGTGTTATCCAGTGCGCGTGAAGGGGCCAACCGCTACGGGCGAACCTACACCGTCATGTATGACCTTACTGGCATGCCGGATAAAAACATCATTGATGTGTTCGATGACTGGCGTATGCTGAGAGATAAAATGCACATTACCGATGATTCCGCCTTTCAGCATCATAAGGGAAAGCCGTTAGTAGCCATCTGGGGGGTCGGTTTCAACAATAAGATCAAGCGGCGTGCCGGTCTTGAGGTGTGCAAAGAACTGATTAAAAAGTTCAAAGCAGACCAATGTAGCGTGATGCTGGGGATTGCCACGGGCTGGCGGATGCAGGACAGGGATGCGCTGGTACATCCTGAACTCCACCAGGTCTTGCTCATGGCCGATGTGCTGAGCCCGTGGAGTGTCGGGCGTTTTCGTGACCTGCCCGGTGTTAAGCGCCATGCAGAGAAATACTGGGAACAGGATATTATGTGGGCGCGCGAGCATGATATCGACTATATGCCGGTCGTCTTTCCAGGCTTCAGTTGGCACAACTTGAAAGGGGCCAAACTTGGAGCAATCCCGCGGCTCAAGGGACAGTTCTTGTGGTCTCAAGTCGTTGCCAATAAAGAGGCGGGCATGGACATGCTCTATATCGCCATGTTCGATGAAGTCGATGAAGGGACCGCCATCTTCAAGTGCTCGAACAATCCGCCCACCAGCGGTGGATCAAAATTCTTAACGCTGGACGGCCTTCCGAGCGACTTTTATCTCCGCCTTGCCGGGGAAGCCGGAAAGCTACTCCGAGGTGAGATCCCGCTGACCAGTGAGATTCCGGTACCAGACTGAAATTGGAGACACATTATGAACGCATACCTGGGAACGAATCGGGCATCACGGAACCCTTACATGAACACCCCCTTGCACCGCCGTGATTTCCTGAGAGTGGCTGCGAAGTCGCTCATTCCATGTCAATTATTGGTAGGTCTAACAATTAAAACGCCTCTTCAGGCAACTCCGAATAAAGGACCTATCGAAAGTTCCGACAGCAAGAAAATGAATGCTCCAGGGGAACAACCAAATATCGTTATGTTTGTCATGGACGACCTGAATGACTGGGTTACTCCCCTGGGTTACTATCAGGCAAAAACTCCAAATCTTGACCGACTGGCAAAATCGGGCGTAACTTTTAAAAATGCACATGCGCCGGGTGTGTTTTGTGCACCATCTCGAACGGCCATTCTTACCGGAATGCACGCCTCAACCACGGGGTGCTATTCAAATGAAGTGTTTCATTACGATCATCCTGATCTGGTTACACTGCAAATGGCTTTTAAACGTGCGGGGTACAATACCTACGGAGCGGGGAAAATATACCACCACAGGTCGGGATATCTTGACCTCCGTGGCTGGGATGAATATTTTACACGAAGCCAAGAAGTAAAGGATATGGCATATGAGATGAATAGTTACCATATGACAGATGTACCACTTCCTGATCCTTATCCTTACAGCCCCTACTACAGGAATACAGGTCGTGACGGCAGATCTGCTCTACATCTTGAATGGGGACCTATCCCCAATGATAAGGAAGATAACATGGCGGATGCCATACGAACAAACTGGATATGCGATGTATTGAAGCGCGATCATGACAAGCCGTTTTTTATGGCACTTGGCATGTACTCTCCTCATTATCCTAATTACGCGCCCCAAAAATATTTCGACATGTACAATCGTGATGATTTGGAACTGCCTCCTTATAAAGAAGATGATCTGGAAGATTTGTCTCCGGCGATTCGTAAATTTTATACAAATAGAGCTAAACAACATCAGGAACTTGAGAAATATGGTGCGTTAAAAGATGCACTTCATGGTTACCTTGCCAGCATTACTTTTGCCGATGCTATGCTGGGCAGACTTTTGGATGTGCTTGAATCAAGCCCTTATAAAGATAACACGATCGTTGTGGTGTGGAGTGATCAGGGTTTCCATCATGGAGAAAAAGGACACTGGGGAAAACATACACTTTGGCAACGAACAACCCAGGTACCGTTTATTTGGGCAGGAAAAGGTGTTGCCCAAAATAAGGAAGTGGAAACGACCGTGAGCCTAATTGATATATACCCAACCTTAATTGAACTCTGCAATCTGCAGGTTAGCAAGAAACTTGAAGGCGTTTCTCTTGTATCAGCGCTTCAGAATCCTTCATCTTCTATAGATCGCAATGTTTTTATTCCTCATGCCGAAAGGTATAGTTATGCGATAGTAAACAGCAACTGGCGGTACATCCATTACAAGGGTGGTGCAGAAGAACTTTATAATGTTAAAAAAGATCCGAACGAATGGTACAATCTTGCCGGAACAGGTGCCTATCAACATATCATCGAAGCCATGCGAAAGGCCGCCCCTAAACAGTTTAGTGCGCCTGCCACGCCGAAAAGCAAATTGAAACTGATCATTGAAGGAGATACCTTCCACTGGGAACCACTTTGAATCGTACGCTCCTCATTAGGATACCCCGGATTTCCAGCTTGCGACTTAGTTGGATCAGTCCTGGTCATAATGGAGGGTAATAGTCGTGGTGTACCAAATAGCATTAGTAAACAAGTTCTCGACGCCAGTGTTGGGTCTTTTTGGCATTTTTGTGCGGTACGGCATGCTCAGCCTGCTGAAATCACTTAGGAATTATCTTGAAACTGAGATGAAATTAAGGTATTATTAGATTTGAAGTTTGAAGGAGTGGTCAAGTGCATATAGAAATTCCGTTTAAGAGATGGGTATTTGATCTTGGGCATGTTGGCCAATACTATGAGAATACCCCTGAACGGTTACATTTATTGTAAAGAAGGAGAAATACCATGTTTAGAAAATTGATTTATTTAGTTTCTTTTGTTTTGGTGCTGCCATTGGTGGGTAATGTCTCAGCTGACATACAGTTTCCCGATACCACTGGCGACCACCTCTGGAGCACGCCGGCAAACTGGGCCACCGGCGCACTCCCGACACTCAACGACGGATACGTCAGACTCTTCACGCTCCCGGGCCCAACTATTATGGCGGGCGAATCTTTCGTTGTTGAGGGAATACATCTTGGAAACACTGGTGAGGTAGCGGGTGCGCTGACATTGCAGGGTGGAACCCTTGAGGTGCTCGGTGCCCTCAACTGCGGTTTCAAAGGTCCGGGCACCATCAATAT
>CAZZAX010000304.1:0-4671 GCA_964653075.1 uncultured Pirellulales bacterium | reverse complement strand
AGCGGGTGAAATCTTTCGTAAATTCTTGTAGAAAAATGCTTTGCGCCAAATTTATCCTTAGATAAATTGGCTTTGTTTTTGCGAAAAGTAACAGCAATTTTCGTACTTTTTCCTTTGATTAAGCGAACTTTTTCATTATTTAAAGGTCTTTTCGTTATTAGCCGCTGGTCGTTAGTTAATAGTCGTTGGTATTTAGTCATTGGTATTTGGTATATCTTCTGGTATTTAGTTTTTAGCCGGGGACGAAAAAAAACAGTCCCTCCTATAATTAGACGTACCTGCGTGTTTGATACGAAATACAGGGGGTTTTTTAAAGGTTAATATTTGCTAAGTGCTTATGACTAAAAGAATTAAAATTTTTTTATAAATTTTGAAATTTGTTGAAAATTACCAGCGTTTTTTGTCGAAAATCGGGCGATTTTCGCCTGTATTGTGTATTACGTGATGCCCCCGACAGGGAAGCAAGTAAGCACCAATCGAGGGTAAACTCCTGAGTATTGAGTGGATTTTCATTCAGCTTTGTGTTCTGGCCGCTATCTTTTTCACGAAGCGAGCTTCTGTCAAAAATAGCGTCTTCGACCACCGGCTATTAACATAGACGTTATAAAAGCTGCATTTATGCGGGGCAGACAGTTATATATAGCATTTCTACTGAAGGCCAGCATGAGGTGCCTTATAGGCACATAGATAAGAGCGGGCAGTTGAATAGCATTTCTACCTGAGGCCAGCATGAGCATCAAACTATCACGCAATCGCGGAGCGATGGAGTGAGAAAAATTAGTGCGAACCGAAGGTAGAAATGTAATGGTTCGGTGTGAGTTGGGCATAAGTGATTTTTGGTTAAGCAGCTTCCTTGTATCGCAGGAAGCGTTCTCTTTCGGCCCTCATTTTCTTGCGAAGGGCCGAAAGAAAACTTGTTCAGTACATAGACATTCTTATCCCTGATAGTCTTTCCGGCCGCTAACGCGGCCTGGGGTAATTGTAAGCTTACTATGTATTATTAACATATTTTTTGAGGGAGGGAGATTGCTTTTTCTGTTAATAGGGGGCCTGGCCGGAGCGGGGCCGGTCAAGTCTGCCGCCAAATAAAAGACGATTTGTCATCAGCTTCGAAGCAGAAGAAAGAAGGAGGGATTTTTTGCTGAAAATTATTTCTGTTTTGTATATTTTAACGGGCAAAAACCATCAATTACTATTGACATATCAAAACATTTTTGTATTTTATGAGGGTGCAGCAGCGGCCGGGATTAATCTTAACGACGAGAAGTTTGGGATGTTATGCGGAAACCATATATACATTGTAAGGGCATGAAAATGAAACTTCATCTGCTCATGTTTTCGCTTTTGGGATTGGTGCTCATAAACGGTTGTGCCTCTTGGCGCACATCTTCTGCTACACTGCCACCTTTTTTACAAGAGAAGAACTCTGTTCCATTACGGGCAGCAAAACAGGAAATGAAATCTCGGGGCCAATCGTTGCACGAGCGCCTCGATTACCAAGTGGTTGAAAAGGACTGGGGTTGGATTGTCATAGTGGGCAATCTGTCCGGGAGACAGCCGAAGGGGCAGGCTTACATCCCCGGCGACGCCGTACTGATGCGAATAGACAAGGAAGGGAAAGTCTTCGAATACCACCACCTACCCTAATCATTACACCCAACCAAAAAGCCGACGTTTTTTGACGGGTGTGTTCCAGCGTTAGGCGCGATTCAACGAAATACAAGCAAATATGCGAAGTTTCCTGTTGATTCGAGGAATAAAAGATTGTATTTTATGGGGGTGCAACAGCGGCCGGGAGCCCTTTGTTTGAATGACAAGAGATCGGGATCTTATGCGGAAACCATATATACATTGTTATACGTATATAAAAAGCAATAAATGGATACAAAAATAAAAAATTATAATTATGAATTAGTTTCGCCTGGCCCCAAGTTTAAATTTTCCAGAGATGGGAGGATTCATAAATGACAAAGAGATCTACGGCCAAAAAGGAACGTGATGTACAGGCGGCCCTCGTTTGTGGAGAGGCTTACCAAAGGTTGGCAGAGAAATTCATTCCCATGATAGGAACAATAAAAGAAGAGTCCTTTCAAGACATGTCGAATGAAGTAGGTAATCTTGTGGCCTGCGCTACAAACCTAGGGTTTGCCATCGAACTCTACTTAAAAGCAATCCTATCGCAATTGGACTTGCAGGTGCCATTTGAGCACGATCTCCGTTCTCTATACGATAGGATACCTCAACCAGTTAGGGATATTATCGTAGGTGTTTATGACGAGGCATTACCGGACGAAGTTCGTCAACTGCATGGTCGTGTGAGCTTTACGCTTGCAATAGGCCCTGCAGAGAGACCAGCTTGGAACGACAACACCAAAGAATCATTGGCTCTTCCTGATGTGCTTGCAAGATCGAGAAACCTATTCGAAAGCTGGAGGTATATATTTGAGCTCAGCTTGCCTGAGAACAGCAAGTATCAGTTTTACAAATTCGAGTATGTTCCTCTTAGGTGCGCCGCTGAGGCAATGAGGGTCGAGATTAGGATACGTCTATATGGAGAGAAAGGCGAAGCGTAGAAAATCAATTCTCATTGATGAAAGTTTTGAAGAGCAAAGAATTAAAAAAAGAGAGAAAGGAAATTAGGAAAGCGGTTAATTAAAAACGTATAACAAATCAATGCACCTGACCCTCCTTGAGGCTTCGCCGGTCGTCGGGTAGGTGATTTTTATGTTAGGGAACGAATATAGTATTATAAGATTTAAGGACTTTGGGTAAAAGGGAAGATAGACAAGTAATATAAAAAATCAAAAATTAAAATGCAAAATTGAGGAGGCCCTTCGGGCGGTTATTCGAACAGATCCCTCCACTTCGGTCCCCCGACAGAAAATCAAGTGGGTTAGAATCGGGGGTAAACTCAGATGACGGTTCTGTATTGCGTATGGTTTTTGAAAAAATGTGAACCTATGTAATTTTGTGGCCAGACCCCTCGACTGCGCTCGGGGTGACAAACAAAGAATGAAGATTGCTCCCCGGCAGAAAAGCAAGAAAGCACACACCAGGGATAAACTACGTGGCTCCTTCGCAATGACATATCGTTTTAAATAGTATCTCTACTGAAGGTCACATTGTTAGCAATATGACATAACATACGAAAGGTATTCGATGAATCTGAAACCGCTCTTGATTAAATTCATGTGGATTGCCGTGGCAGGTATAGTATTCAGCATCCTTTGCTTAGCTATTAATGGTGCCGGAGATAGTCCTGATTCATTTAGGATATATATCCTCTGTTCGATAATTCTGCTCGGTTCCGTATTAATATCTTTGGCTTTGATTCATAAAAAAGAAGACAATTAGATAGTAAAAATATGATATCATATGATAATGGACTTTGGGCAGAGGGGTGTTATACTGACACTTGAAGAGGTAAGGAATTTTATACGGAAACCATATATACATTGTTGGCCTTGATCAAACAATAGGACGGGAGCGCATATGACCCCCGATGAGGCAACCCAATTGATCGTACATATTTCGGACGAGAGGAGACGGCAAGACTACCTTCAGGCACTCAGACAGTCCCTTGAAGTCCCGGCAGCCACATCAACTAGTGACTGGTCTAACTGCGCCGGCGACGTGGGGCTACATTTCCAGCTTTCTCCGATAGCTCTGCAGTCGTACGGGATTTGCATCACCCGTAAGGGAGTGTACGAGTTGCTTGCGGCACTTGGGTATTCGCCCAGTGCGCTGGCAGTGGGCTACGAGATGTCCACAAGGTTCTACCAGGATCTCTTCTGGCGCGAGCCCCTTATGCTCGGCCGCGCCTACATCTACACATACGGAGAGACGATTGCCCTTCTTCGCAGGAAATACTGTAGACTAAAAACTCGTCAAGAGGACGTGCTCCGTACGTTAGGCTACGCACATGAAAGCTCTCTATATCTCCCGACATCAAGAATCATTGTCTCTGATGTTTCGGATGAGTTGTTGTCGTACTTCCGCAGACATCCTGAGCGACTCCGCGATGGTACGCCTCGCAGATTCGAAGAGGTGATTGCCGCGATTTTTCGTGGTAACGGATACGATGTCGAAATCACTCCCGCCTCCAAGGACGGGGGATATGATCTCATGGCCGTCCAGCATACCAAGATTACGGGGGCTAACGTGTACCTCGTCGAATGCAAGAGATATGCACCGCAGAACAAGGTAGGTGTCGGTGTCGTCCGTGGTCTCTATGGCATTGTCTCCTCGCAGGACGCCACGAAAGGAGTCGTGACGACGACCTCCTCATTCACTCGGGGAGCGCAGGAATTTGCGGAGAGGCATCGGGCAAGGCTGTCGCTTCACGACTTAGCCTGCCTGAAGGAATGGTTGGAGGGCTTCATTTAACAGGCCAACAAGCGGCTCAAGGCAGACGGCCTAAAGGCCGCCGCTTATCCGCAGCGTTGGGCAGTAGAAGAACATAGGGCAATATGCTCAAATGCAATGAATCATCCGGCGCTGAACAAGGAAACATGCGATTAGGCGTGTTTGAGTTTCTGGCTATGAATAATCCATTGCGTCGCTGGATACAGAAGCACGTCGAGCTCAGCATATTTAAAAAACAACTTGAAAAGCGGTGTATTGATTTGGAGGGTGGAGTCATTATGGATGCCGGGTGTGGTTCCGGATATA
>CAZZAX010000303.1:0-4674 GCA_964653075.1 uncultured Pirellulales bacterium | reverse complement strand
CAGAAAACAAAGGGTTTTTAGATTGACTTAGAGCTCTTTATAGGTGCCACCCTTTTTGATTTATTATTGATTATTCGGAAGGGCGGTTCGCGAACCGCCCCTACAACTATAACAGAAACAGCACATCAGGACAGCATCCTGGCAAATTCGGGCAACCACGTGGGGTTGCCCCTACATATCGATTGATTATTGATTATTTACTATCCCTTGGGGATAAATTGATTATTGGGATTGAGATTCTTTGCGTTTGAACTTTACATCCCGGGAGTGATTGGCTAAAATTAATCGATTATGGAAAAGATAAAGCTATACGATACGACTCTTCGGGACGGTATGCAGGCCGAGGGTGTTAGTTTTTCGCTGGAAGACAAACTTGCAATTGTAAAATGCCTTGATGTGCTTGGTCTTGAATATATCGAAGGCGGATATGCGGCGTCCAATCCGAAGGAGATGCAGTTTTTGACTGAAGCGGCCAAACTGGATTTAGAGAATTCAAAAATGGTCGCGTTCGGTACCACCCGCAGGGCCGATTGCAGCGTCTCGGATGACATCTCGCTGAATTCCATGCTTAAGTGCAAGACACAGGTTGCCACTCTGGTCGGCAAGACATGGGATATGCACGTTACGAATGTTCTGGGTTGTTCGCTCGATGAGAACCTCACTATATGCGCCGAGTCTGTCGAGTATATGAAAAAGCACGGTCTGGAAACTATTTTCGACGCCGAACACTTTTTTGACGGCTACAAGAAAAATTCCGAGTATGCGATGAAGGTTTTAGAGGCCGCAGCTGAAGGGCGTGCGGATGTGCTTGTGCTTTGTGATACTAATGGCGGCTGTCTTGCAGACGAGGTATATGAAATCACAAAGGCCGTTTATGAGCGTTTTGGCAATTTGATGATTGGGATTCACACTCATAACGATACGGACTGTGCTACGGCCAACTCTCTTGCCGCTGTTCGTGCCGGCGCCCGGCATGTCCAGGGTACAATTAACGGCCTGGGCGAACGCTGCGGAAATGCAAACTTATGCGTAGTCATACCGAACCTTGCGTTTAAGATGGGTTTCGATGTCATCAGCCCCGAAAATATCAAATCTCTGACCGAGGTGTCCCGTTATGTTTTTGAAATAGGTAATCTCGCTCCGGTAAGTAATATGCCTTATGTCGGCGAAAGCGCTTTTGCGCATAAAGGCGGTCTGCACGTGGACGGTCTTAGAAAAAGTAAGCACAGTTATGAGCACATTGAGCCGGAGCTTATCGGGAACGAAAGGCGGTTTCTTATATCCGAACTGAGCGGCAAATCAACTGTCCTGGCTGAACTGGAAAAGGCAAAGATAGGTGAGGACAAGAAATTAGCCAAAAAGATACTCACTCGTGTTCAGGAGCTTGAGAACCAGGGCTACCAATTCGAGGCCGCAAATGCCAGTTTTGACCTGTTAGTCAAAAAGATTATGGGCACATATAAGCCGTCTTTCGAGCTTGTGAAATATCATACAAATGTTGAAAAACACGCCTCAGGCGAATTGGTTACCGAGGCGACAGTCAAACTCATAAGGCCGGACGGTATCACCGAGCATGTAGTAGGTGAGGGTGACGGCCCGGTCAATGCTCTTGACGCTGCTTTGAGAAAATCATTAGTGACTTTTTATCCCGGGATCAGGGACGTTCATCTGATTGATTATAAGGTCCGTGTGGTTAATGCCAAGGCGGGGACTGCCGCCCGTGTACGTGTAATAATTGAGTCACGGGACAAAAGCTCTATCTGGGGGACGGTCGGCTGCTCCGAAAACATCATCGAGGCGTCCTGGCAGGCCCTTGTCGACAGCGTTGAGTACAAGGTGCAAAAAGACATGCAGGATAATTGCTCCTGAGGGGCTTGTGTTTGAAAAATATTGGAGTTGGTACTGAAATTGGAGGTTTTAATATGTTCAGCAGAAAATTACTTGTAATGTATTTGACTGTTTTCACTATTGTTTCCTTTACAATTGCTAACTTTGCTTTCGGTAACGCAGCAAACAAGAGCTGGACGGCATCGCCTGATTTAGTTAAGGAACTTACGAACCGACGCTCGGAGACAAACTACTCCGAGCAAAGAGTTCCGAAATACACTTTGCCCAATCCGTTAAAGCTCTCCGATGGCGCCAGAGTAGCCGACGGTCGAACCTGGCGTGCGAGACGCCGGCCTGAAATACTCGAACTCTTTCGAAAATATGTCTATGGTCGTGCGCCAATAGCCAGGCCGGAGAATATGTCCTTCGAGGTCTTTGACCTTGAGCGAAAAGCACTGGGTGGTTTGGCCACTCGCAAGCAGGTGACAGTGAATTTTACCGGAGTTGAAGATGGATCCAAAATGGATATCCTTATCTATCTGCCCAATGCTGCCGAAAAGCCTGTTCCGACCTTTGTTATCCTGAACTTTGGCGGCAATCATACCATCTGCTCCGACGCGGCCATCAAACTTTCTGAAAGGTGGGTGCGTTCGAGAAGTGATGGAGTGGTTAAGAACCGCGCAACTGAGGAGTCTCGGGGCCGGAGCAGTTCGAGATTTCCTATCGAAAAGATTTTAGAGAGGGGATATGGTTTGGCGACAATTTATTATGGTGATATCGACCCGGATTTTCATGATGGCTTTAAGAATGGGGTACACCCGGTCTTTGATAAACTAATCGATGGAAAGCGTGCACCGGATGCCTGGGGTTCAATTGGCGCCTGGGCGTGGGGATTGAGCCGCGCTATGGATTACTTCGAGACCGACGATAGTATCGATAACAGGCGCGTTACTGTATTAGGCCATTCGCGTTTGGGCAAGACGGCCCTTTGGGCAGGGGCAAGGGATGAGCGTTTCGCATTTGTGATTTCCAACAACTCCGGCTGCGGCGGGGCGGCGCTGAGCCGCCGGGGGTTCGGCGAAACAGTTGAGCGTATTAATAAAAGCTTTCCGCACTGGTTCTGTGAGAATTTCAAGAAATACAATGGAAAAGAGGACGATTTACCGGTTGACCAGCATATGCTTATTGCACTGATGGCGCCGCGTCCGGTGTATGTAACCAGTGCTGACGGTGACTTGTGGGCCGACCCGCGAGGTGAGTTCTTAGCGTGCAGATATGCCAGCGGTGTTTATCGTTTGCTGGGTCTGAAGGGGCTGGGCGTCAGACAGATGCCGGGTCTTGACCAGCCTGTTCAAAAAGGTACCGTGGGTTATCATGTCCGCTCTGGCGGCCATAACCTTACCGAGTACGACTGGCAGCGATTTATGGATTTTGCCGACAGGCATTTTGCGGCGTTGACTAACAACAGAAACAAGTAAGCGAATCCGACGTATTCAATTAACGATTTAAGAAAGGTATCTGTTAAAAAGAGTTGTTACTTAAAATTTATTCACTGAATTACAAAATAATCAATATCGAATAGACAATTTAAAAAGGAGCCTATACCGAATCTTTCGATATAGGCCCCCGAATTTACAAATCAATTGCACGGACTACAATTTTACTTAGCAGCCAATTCCTGCTTAGGGTGATGGTCGATAAAGACGAATATCATCGAAGAATACCATGCCCGAACCGCCTGCAGTCGGATTAGCCCTGTTGCCGAATCCAAGAGTAATCGAAGTTACATTGGCAAGGTTCACACCCTGGTCGGCAAAAGCCTGGAGATCGATATTCCAATCGTTCCAACCGGCCACCTGTGCTGCATCAGGATTATCATGATTGACAGCAGCGCTGCCGTTGAGAACAACATACATCTGCTCGACAGCATTAGACGAAGTGCCTCTGTACCAAATCGTCAGTCTGTTAACACCGTTCACTGTCCAGTCACGATTATCAGTCAAGACAGAAGTCGCTTCGGATTTGCCGACCGCATTGTCATAGGCCATCGGCATCGATTGATTACCGCTGTGAACAATGGTCTGCTCGGCAATTGGAGGATCTAAATTACCGACGACAGAACCATTTACAGCCGGATTCTCGAATCCATCCACCCATGCTAAATATATTCTATTGCTGCCAGGTTCACCTTCATTAATGTCATTGTAACTCTCAAAATCGTCTATGATAAGGAAGTTGGCCGTAGTGAAGCTCCAGAGAGGACCTGTCCACGGACTGTCGGCGTTGGCATTATTCACCTCATCAATCCGCCAGTAATAGATAGTGTTCCATTCGAGTTGTTCAGGCTCAAAGCTCTCGGAGCCAAGGTTTCCGCTGCTTTTTAAATCCAGAGAAGTTGCATCGGCGCCAAAATAGACTTCATGTGAAGCACCTAAGCCCGGTGCCCATGTGAGAACAGGTGTTTGTGTTACATCCACAGCGCCATTAGCCGGGATCAGAGTCTCAACGCCGCCCTCAGTAACAAAGTTCCAGACATCGCCTTTATGCGTTTCGACAATATCAAACTCATCGATGCGCCAGTAGTAAGTCTTGGCCATTTCAAGCTGGCCGGGAGTATAAGTTGCAGTTCCCTGAGCAAGACCGCCGGCTGCATTGTCCACTTCGTCAAAATTGTCGCCGAAATATATGGTGTGCAGTTTCGCACCAAAACCCGGTGTCCAGCTAAGCTGTACATCCAGAGCTACAGAATCCCCGCCATTAGCCGGGACGGGGAAGTAGGCGGTTTTAGGAGGAATACTAAAGCTCCAGACATCACCTTTCCAGGGGCTGTTCGGCTCGGTATCATTG
>CAZZAX010000302.1:0-4695 GCA_964653075.1 uncultured Pirellulales bacterium | reverse complement strand
CCTTGCCGAACAATATCACCGATGCAGAAGCTGCCTTTAGCCTTATCAAAGAACTAAAACGAAGATATCGCTTCAAAAAAGACGCTATCTTCATCGCCGATAAGGCCTACGATGTCAGAGAACTCCATACGTTTATCGTCGAAAATATGAAATCGCAACCGTACATACCCATCAATCCCAGAAATCAAAAGGATGACAAGACCTTTGGCCCACACGGCTGTCCTATGTGTGATGCTGGTATAGAGATGAAATCAGCCGGCAAATGGACTGAGGGCAATCGCCAGAGAATCAAATTCCGCTGTCCACTCAAGACAAGCAAAAAGTTCGCAGCCAAATATGACAATGCCTGCCCGGTCAAACACCCATTATTCGATACCGGAAAAGGCTATGGCTGCACAAAGTATCTCGATGTTACTGATGATGCACGCTCAAGAGTGCCGAGGGACAGCAAAGAATTCAAAGAAACCTTCAAAGACAGACAAATCATCGAGCAGTATTTCTCGCGTCTCGGTGACAGAGAAGTAGAACAAACAACACACTATTCGTTCACTGCTATAAGCAATCAAATGACCATCGCCCATCTTACCGCCAGTCTCGTTGCTGTAGCTGCAGCTATATTGTTAAAACAGCCAGAAAAGATGCGATGCTACCGAACGTTCGCATATCGGTCCAAGTCAAAAGAGGCTGGATGACGAATCCAAGCTGTGCTGAAAGATTAACTTTTCAAAGAGCAACTACAAACATCACAGAGAAGCTCTATCTACAAAAAGGCTTTTTAGCCTAAAATCACGTCAAAATCAGTTTTCCACCAACAAAGCCCTCGTTTGGCTGGCAAAATCTATTTTTCAGTTCTGCTCAACTCCGCCGAACCCATTCATTTTGCAGGAGTCTTTTAGGCATATAAATAAAATATTCTTTAAGGTACACTTGCCTGTGCGCTTCTGCTGCAGCCTAAGATTTTCTTGACTATATAATTGCCGACTCAAGTAGTTATATTATGTTCTAATATAGCTCGGTTATCGTCAAGTCATAATGTTCATCATTCTTGTTTTTTACATTTTCTAAATGATATGTTAAGGTATAAAGCCAAAACAGATAAAAATTTTTATACGTATAATGCCGTTCAAGCTTAATAGGAAAATATTTGATGACAATACAAACCTTCTGAACATTTATTATCGATATGAGGTCAAAGAAATCACTATCTTAGTGAATGTTAACCTAAAACAAGGAGAATTACAATGGATCGACGCAGTTTCCTTCAAAATAGTATCGGCTCCTTAATTGCCAGCAATGCTGCTCTTCAGGGGTGCCGAACGACATCGGTTGCACCCTCAATCGATGTTTCAGCCGCTTTGAATCAGATTCTGCCTCACCAGATTCGGATTAACCTCAAACCGGTCATGACTGACATCGTCCACACCGACGTATGGGAAGGACCGTGCCGATTTAATATACAGTCACCCCGTGAAGAAATGGCTACCGCACAGAAGCGGTTTAATAACTGGGCCGCCAACATCAAAAACAACAGACTGGGGCTTGATGCCCGGGAAGTGCACATCTTGGAACCGGTGCATATTACCTTCTCGGAAGAATTCGTACTGAAACCGCAACAACTGAATAAGTTAAGAAAAGACATTCCAAAGACAGACGTGTTTTTTATTGCACCACATGGATCATCGATAGCCAGCTTTGACATCGGCAAGGAGTTTGGCAAACCCGTCATACTACTGGGACTAAACTGCCGGACCGTGGATATCTGTGCTTACTCGCGGGCCAATGGCCAGGAGGTCTTTGTACCACATAATCACAAAGAACTTCGTAAACTGACATCTTTGCTACGAGCCCGGAAAGTTTTTGCCCGGACTCGTGTCCTGTTTCCGACCGACCGGGGCTTACCGGCTGTTGCTTCTCTGACTGGAATCAATGAGCCGGATAAACTCCGAGAGCGATTCGGCATCGAGGTTATTCAGATCTCCTATCGTGAACTTGCCAATGAAATGGAACAAGTGATGGCTAGCGCAGCAGAAACTAACAAGGCCCGTCAACTGTCACGCGATTTGATTGAAGGCGCAGACAAGGCCTACCTGGAAGATAAACACGTGGTCAGAAGTATGGAATTCTACAATACGATCAGGAACCTCATGCTCAAACATAAATGCAATGCATTCACCATCGAATGCTTCGAGTTTTGCACTAGCAGACTTCCTGACAAATGGAAAATCACGCCGTGCATAATCCATACTCTATTCAAAGACCGGGAAATAGCCTCTGCGTGTGAAGCTGATCTTGGGGCTTTGCTTTCTATGCGTCTGCTTATGTCCGTCGCCGGCAAGTCCTCCCATTTGGGGAATATGTTCCTAAGAGAACCGAACATGCTGGTGGTCAACCACAGTGCCCCGGGTATCAGGATGAATGGCTTTGGCGAACCTGGCCTGCCATATCAACTTGGACGCTTTGTCCATTCGGGGTGGGGGACAAAGGCTGTGGTGGATTTCATGAACAACACTGAGAAACAGGTGACGGTGGCACGGATGGATTCTACAGCCACGAAAGTGCTGCTGATGAAGGGTAGGCTTGTAGGCTCCAGCGGCTGGGGACAAGACAAGCTTGGCTGTTCAGTCGAAGCACACATCAAGCCGGTCAACAGCGGCGACGCAACGGCTTTTGTCCGTAAACAGAAAGACTATGGAAACCATCTCATATGGACCTATGGCGACTATGCAGACGATATGGTGCAGCTTTGTAATATCATCGGTTTAGAGACAGATGTTGTGAGTTGAATAGACTGATGTGCGGGTGCGGACAACCTTATGAATTTTGAGCCTGCTACGGTGCATGTGTGGACATCAGGAAGAGAAGTCTTTTTGTCTTGGACATGATCATCGCATAACGTATACTATGTTTAGAGATTTAAAGAACTGACAGATTAAGAGAGGTATCAGTTCTTTTTTAATTCAAAAAGAACTTTATTATTGATAAATTTATTCGTCACCGTCTACTTAATTAATTACGAGTTTTTGTGACGCGTAGCCGTCACAAATGCTCTATTGGACTGAACCGCTGACGAGTTATTTGGAATTTTAATAAGCAAACTAATTCCGTCTCATCGGTGAGTAGCGGATGGATTGGTGCGATTAGATCTTGTTCGAGGTGGGATTAGTTGGTCTATTGGGCATGACCTATGGTTTATCAGGTCTGACCGATGACCAATTTGGGACCTTCTTTCACCGGATAGATGGACCGGTATCGTCATATACAATGAAGGTGTATATTTCGTATTAGGGTTGATAGCCGATGTGATTAAGGTAAGCTCTCTCACGGTGGTGCCCTCCCTTGGCGAGGCAGGCGCCCTATCCGGACGAGCATGCCCTTCCGGCAATGGGGGCATTGTCTGGATTCTAACGGAGGAGATACCTCCGCATCCATATCTTCTTCCAATTGTCCTTGCTGATCATTTCCAGGTTGGGTCAGGATCTGCTGCATCTTACGCAGTTTCTTGCGATTCGAGGGACTCCACAGACCATAGTAACGCACTTTGTGAACACCTGCCGGCAACGCATGCTGTAGAAAACGCCGGATGAACTCCCCGGCGCTGACGGTCATGGTTTTGATATAAGCACCGCGTTTGGAATCCTTATACCGAAAAGTCACATTACCATTGTCGACAGAAAGGATTCGGCTGTTGGCGATGGCGACACGGTGAATATAGCGGGCCAGATAATTAAGGACTGTACGAGTGCCATGGACGGCCGGTTTACAGTGGACAACCCAGTCTTTTTGCCATATGGATTTCGGAAGGTGAATACCCTCGAATTGCTTGCGAATACGTGCAAGGAAGATACCGCGAAACAGCTTCGATAAGGCATTGACCGGTACCAGATAGTCGTCTCTTGCAGGTATCCACGTATACCCATCAGACGACAAACCTCCTCCTGTGACCAGACAGTGCACATGAAGATGGTACGAAAGATTTGAGCCCCACGTATGCAGAACCGCCATCACGCCAACTCGACCGCCGACGTAACGGGGATCGGCAGCCAGCTTGATGATAGAATCAGCGGCGGATTTGATGAGCAGACCGTAGAGGTCTTGCTGATGCAGGCGCGTAAATCTCCTGAGCTCATGCGGCAACGTAAAGATCACATGATAATACGGTACCGGCAAGAGTTCCTTCTGCCGCCCCTGGAGCCATGCCTGAGTGTCGCTCTTGTGGCATTTCGGACAACTGCGGTTACGGCAGGAGTGATACGAATACCGCAGTCGGCTGCAGTGATTACATTCAAATACATGGCCACCCATGACGGGCGTACGGCATCTGAGTATATCCTTGAATGCTCGTCGATGACTGGGCGGCATCCTTTGGCCGAACTTCTGTAAATACCCGTTGCCATAGTCTCTGAAGACGTTTGCCACTTCGATCACGGTGGTTGATGCTCCTTCCTTAGAGACGATCATTCTTCAGACCTACCGTAGGGTTATCTTAGAAGAATCATAAGATAAAAATTGTCCGGGGCAATAAATAAATTCATTGCTTTCGCATTATAAATAGATCAGGGGCAACACTACCGCGAAGCGGTTTAGTCCAATCCGATTTTACCCTGAAAGTTCTCAAGAAATATTTGTATTTTAGCAAAAAATTGAGACTGTAGCAAGATTACAGAGTATGCTGCTTGGTGGGCTTCTGTTGCTTGC
>CAZZAX010000301.1:0-4750 GCA_964653075.1 uncultured Pirellulales bacterium | reverse complement strand
CGGTGGATGTCCCTCCGATTCAGGTCAAGATAGACTGCCTCATATCCGAGATTTATTCAGATTTTACATTCGACCGGGAAACCACAATTGAAATTGGAAAGTTATTCGGTGAGGATATTGCGATGAAACCTGGCGGTCTGCCCTTCGGGAGTAGCGTTCAGGATTTAATAGACGAAGGCGGTGAAATCCCTCCTGCATTCCCGGGAGCTTCATTGAGGGAACTTATTCGCGCCAGAATGGGACTTAACGTCGGATACTTGAGTACGAGTCATGATTTCACAGTCCTGGTGGACCTGCTTGAGTCAAGGGGTTATCTGAAAATCCTGATGAACCCAGTCCTCGAGACCGTCAACGGCAAAACAGCAATAGTTAAGCAAACTCAACATGTACCCCTTCAAACAATCACTAAGTTCATACCTATTAAAAGCGGCGGCAGCGATTACTCTCCCCAAACTGAAATAGAATATATAGATGTAATTGATTCGCTTGAAATCACTCCGCACGTCTTTGCGGATGGCTCCATCGCCCTTGAAACCGACATCCTTCTTGGTGCAAAAAATACCCCTGATGGAGTGAAGCAGGTACCAATTGTTACTAAAAAGGAGATCAATAGCAAGGAAAACCGTATTCGTTCGGGTGAAAGCCTTATAATAGGCGGAATCAGAAAAGCCGAAGAATTTGGTGTTGTGCGCGGCGTCCCGATACTCAAAGATATACCGATACTTGGCTTTTTGTTCTCCGGCGAAGATACGGAAAAGCGAGCGGTCGAGACTGTATTTGTACTGACTCCGACCTATTCGACCGGCGGCAGGCCAAAACAGGAAATAATGAAAGAAATCAGAAAAAAGCATTCACCCGCTTCTCCAGGTGCTTTGCAAGAAGCTATTACAGATTTCTTTGGAGATAAGTCTTCAGAAGAGCAGCACCGTAAAGACCTTGAAGCTGAACATTTACGCCTCAAGGCCGAAGTAGAAAGAGTGCAGGTCAGAAGCGCGGCCCGGGAGACGGAAGCTCGAGCCGTGCGTCTTACAGCCGAAGCACAAAAAGCAACATCCGATGCGGAAAAAACCCAAGCTGATGCCGACAAGCTAATGGCCGAAGCTAAAAAGCTTATGGCCGAGGCCGAAGCAAAGGCCAAGGCAGCCGAAAAAGCAAAACAAGAGGCTGAGGCCGAAAAGGCAAAAGTAGCAGAACAAAAAACCCAAGCCGAGGCTGAGACTGAAAAAAACAAAGGTTAAAGAAAATAACGCTGAACCTGAAGCTTAATGAGATTTATATAAACGAGTTAAATGAGATATCCGGCTAAATATGCCGTTTTTCATATAACGGCCAGTCGTTCAATTCACAGATGCCATTAGGAGAAATAATTTTTATATTAAAGGGGACAGTCTATGGATAATTTCAACAGCAGTAATTTTGAGGGGCAAAATATCAACGATCCTATTCGGCTTAACCAAGACCTCGACAAACCGATTCCTTTAGAAGATATCAGTATCGGAGGAGGGGGAGTTTCACATTCGCCCCTGGATTTAGGCGGCAGCAGCCCTGTGGAAATACCGAAGATTGATGTTCCCGGCTCTGTTGAAAAAAAGCCGGCTGAAAAAATAGTTTCCGGCGAGAGAATCACGGGCGTAAAAACCTTCTTTACAAAACTGCATCCGGGCGCCATAAATTTTCTTGACGAGCAAATAACCAAATGGCTGCGAGAAAACCCGGAAGTTGTCATAAAACGAACAAACATCATTACAGGTGAGATCCAGGCTAAAAAGACCGACCCGAATATTATTATTACAGTCTGGTATTAAATAAGCTATCCAGGAATTCTCACAGGTACGTGCTATGGTTGCAGGTGGGATTATGTGTTATCTGTCTGCATTTTTCAACGAATGAGCTTTTCCAATACACTGCTATTTCGGCGGAAATGGTGGTCTGCATCTATAAAAACAGGCAACCTTATAATTATATGAGCCGAATAAGTTATTATTTGATGACAGAACAGACCGACGAGATGGGGCTGGAAAAATTAAGCCGGGACACGTAAAAAATCTTGGCATAAATTCTTGACATACAGTAAGATTTCCATTAGTTTCCTTAGTTTATCTGTTCGTATGCAGTAAATGAGACTTGTTTTGTAGATTATTTGGAGGTTTTTTGTGGCTAAAGAGCTGGCTCGGAAACTAATAAATGCAGGAGTACATTTTGGACACGGGGTGAGCCGATGGGATCCCAAAATGGCTCAGTTTATTTTCGCAAAACGCGGTAATATTCACATTATTGATGTTAAAAAAACTTTAAAAGGATTATTGATTGCAAAAAAGCTTCTTGCTGAAGTGGTCTCTTCCGGTAAAGATGTCGTATTTGTAGGCACGAAACGGCAGGCACAAAAAGCCGTTGAGATGGTCGCCGAAAAATGCGGAATGCACTATGTTTCACAGCGATGGCTTGGCGGAATGCTTACGAACTTCAGGACGATACGCTCGCGGCTGCAGAGATTGGAGCAGTTGGAAGCGATGGTGGAAGATGGAACCCTTGACAGTGAAAGTAAAAAGCAGGCATCGAGGCTCAAACGGGAGATGAGAAAGATAAAAGCAAATCTCCAGGGTGTTCGTAATATGTCTCGCTTGCCAGGTGCTGTTATTGTGATCGATGCTAAAAAGGAATATCTTGCGCTTCGGGAAGCCAGAAAACTGGATATCGTAACAATCGGGATTCTCGATACCGATTCGGACCCGGACACAGTGGATGTGGCCATTCCCGCCAATGACGATTCTATCAGAGCGATTGAATTGCTACTTAACGAATTGGCCGATGCGGTGGCTATTGGAAAAACCATGGTTACTGCTCGACAGGAACCGGCCCAACGGCCCAGACGCACCCGTTCAAGAAGACCGGTTCTGGCCCGCGCCAGACGGGAAGAACCTCAGGCATTACCCATTGTTGAGCAAAAGCCGGCGCAGAACGCGGATGCTGCCTCACAACAAGCCCAAACCGAACAACAGGAGTCAAAGTAAGAAGGCACATGTCCGCAATAGATATAACTTATAGTATTTAGCCGGTGTTTTTTCGCGGCTAACGTCGTATAAATGTCTAATTCCAAATAGGGAGATTTCCTTTAACACAATATAAGCAGTACAAGGACAGGAGTTATAAATATGGCGGATATTTCAGCAGCAATGGTGATGAAACTTAGAAAGATGAGCGGACAGGGAATGATGGATTGTAAAAGGGCGCTTCAGGAAGCTGACGGTGATATCGAGCAGGCCATGGATACACTGAGAAAAAAAGGTCTTGTGACTTTGGCAAAACGCGCCGAACGAGACACCTCCGAGGGTCTGGTTGTCTGCAAGTGCAGCCAGGACGGCAAAACAGCAGTTCTTGCAACGCTTTGCTGTGAGACCGATTTTGTGGCCAAGAGCGATGATTTTGTGGCTACAGCGAAAATCCTGACCGATTTTGCCCTTGTATGCCCTGCCGACCAGGGTGCAGAGAATGTCCTTGAGTCCGTTTTTGACGGTAGAAAATTCAGTGATATTTTAACCGAAACCGTCAGTAAGACCGGCGAAAAAACACAGGTTGGGGATTATGCAAAATATAAGCTCGACGGCCCGGGGCTTATCGGCACTTACATACACTTCAACGAAAAAGTCGGCACAATGGTTCAAATTGAAACCAGCGATGACAATGTAGCGTCCGCAGATGTGCTCAAGCAGACGGCCTCCGATATAGCGATGCACATCACGGCAACCAAACCCATGGCATTAAATAAAGACGAGATTGATCCTGAAACCATCGAGCATGAGAAAAATATTTTCGCCGAGCAGATGAAAAACAAACCGGCCAACATCATAGAAAAAATAGTCGAAGGCAAGATGAAGAAGTTCTTTTGCGAGAATTGTCTTCTCGAGCAGCCTTTCGTAAAGGATGACAGCAAATCCGTCGCCCAGGTCCTTACAGATGCCGCCAAACAGGCCGGAGGTAAGGCTGCAATAAAAAGATTTGTACGATTTGAGGTCGGTTAAGAAACGCCTTTCGTAAATCGTGATATAGGATAAGCTTGACGAAACCCGCGGATCCGCTTTTTGTCCTAACGGGAGATATGGAGTAAATGGCAGCGAGCCAATATAATCGCATATTGCTGAAACTTTCCGGCCAGAGTTTTTGCAAGCCCGGCGAATTCGGGATTGACGGTGCTGCACTTGAGTCGATTTCCGAGAGGATATCACAGATATGCAAACTTGGCCCGCAGGTCGCAGTCGTAGTGGGGGCGGGTAATTTTCTTCGGGGAGAGAGTTTCTCTCAGGTTAGTAAAATACCACGAAATACAGCCGATTATATGGGGATGCTGGCCACTATTATCAATGCCTGTGCATTACAGGAGACACTTGAGAAACTTGGTCAGCCAACAAGGGTACTCAGCGCAATTGAAGTTCCCGCAATGTGCGAGCGTTTTATTCGCAGAAGGGCTCTTCGGCACCTTGAACGAGGAAGAGTAGCTATATTGGCCGGCGGAACCGGTAATCCTTTTTTTACTACCGACACCTGTGCGGCTCTGAGGGCTTCGGAACTCGATGCGGGTCTGCTCGTAAAAGCTACAAAAGTCCAGGGTGTTTACAGTGATGACCCGGAGAAGAATCCGGATGCTCAGCTTTTTGAACAAATGTCTTACGACCAGGTATTGGAGAAAAAACTTAGAATAATGGACCATTCGGCAATAACTCTCTGCAGGGACAACAATATTCCGATTATTGTT
>CAZZAX010000300.1:0-4771 GCA_964653075.1 uncultured Pirellulales bacterium | reverse complement strand
CAACATGTCTGTCAGGTAAATCTCCACTGATGGATACCCAGGTCTTGCCGCGATCTGTGCTCTTGAGCACGTAGGGATTGAAATCGCCACGTTTGTGGTTATTGAAAACTGCATAGACAGTATCCAGGTCGTGAGCAGATGCCTTCAAATCCGCCACATAAGTTCGATCGGGTATCCCCGGGAAGGATGCAATTCTGCGCCAGTTCCGTCCTCCATCCTCCGTAACCTGTAGCAATCCGTCATCCGTGCCTGCATATATCAGACCTTCTTGTAACCGTGATTCATCAAGCGCTACTAGATTACCATAGAAAGATGTCCAAACATTCTTCCAGACTGATTCCACACTCCATACAGTACCCATCACTTCGAGTTGATTTCGGTCGATCTTTCTTGTGAGGTTGGGACTTATAGCCTGCCATGTGTCACCCCGGTCGTCACTTCGGAAGAGAATGTTGGCGCCGAAGTAGAGCCGTGTCGGTGAATGGGGACTGATGATAAGGGGAGTATCCCAATTCCAGATCAAAGGAGGGTCGTCTTTGCCCGGCTGGGGCTGGATATCGATGCGCTCGCCGCTTCTTCGGTCGTAACGCACCAACCCTCCATACTGGAACTGGGAGTAGACGATGTTGGGTTCAGTAGGGTCGATACGGGTCTGATAGCCGTCGCCGCCTACCGTGATAAACCAGTCACTGCTGCGGATGCCATGGATATTGGTCGTTCGCGAAGGTCCCCCTGTAGATCCGTTATCCTGGGTTCCACCATAGATGTTATAAAAAGGTAGAGCATTATCCACACCAACCCGATAGAACTGGGTTACGGGCAGGTTGGTGATATAGCGCCAGGTCTTTGCTCGATCCCAGGTCTCATAAATACCTCCATCGCAGCCCACCATCAGGTAATCAGGATCATTCAAATCGAACAGTAAAGCATGGTCATCGACATGTTTGAACCGAGACCTAATCCGCTGCCATGTTTTTCCACCGTCCTCCGTGACTTGCATATTTACATCCATGCTATAGACGCGATCGAACTGGTGGGGATCCGCGAAAAGCTCTTGATAATACTGGGGATCCATCGTAATATAATCGCTCATCCTGACCCAGTTCTCACCTTTATCGTCAGAACGAAAGAATCCGCTCTCATCCCAGGCAGCGGCAACGATTGCATAGACTACATCCGATTGCTGAGGGGAAACGGCGATGCCGATGCGTCCGAGGTCCACAGTGGGTAAACCCTTAACGATTTTCTTCCAGGTTCTTCCTCCATCCAGACTCTTATAAATAGCTGACTCCGGTCCACCTGCTACCAGCGTCCAAACGTGGCGACGCCTCTGATAAGAGGTCGCATAGATGACGTCCGAATCCCGCGGATCGAAGACAATATCACTGACGCCTGTATTTTCGCTAACAGAGAGGATGAGTTCCCAGTTCTTTCCGCCGTCGATTGTTTTATAGAGACCACGATCTCCACCCTCAGCCCACAGCGGCCCCTGTGCAGCTACATAAACCACGTCTGAATCTCTCGGGTCTATCAATATCTTGCCTATGTGTTCTGATTGTCTGAGACCTACATCCTTCCAGCTCGTTCCTCCGTCAATGCTCTTGTAAACACCATCGCCATAGCCTACGCTTCGCTGACTGTTGTTTTCACCGGTCCCAAGCCACAAGGTCTTGGGATTCTTGGGATCGATAGTGATACAACCGATAGAGTAAGAACCGTAGTTTTCGAATATCGGTGTCCAGGTAGTGCCGTTGTTGAATGTTTTCCAAACATTCCCCGACGATACCGCTACGTACCAGGTGCTGGATTTTATTGGATCTTTGACGATGTCACTGATTCGCCCTGACCGCTGGGCGGGACCGATGTTTCTCAATTTCAGCCCCGAAAAGGTCTGAGCCGTCAGCATTGATTGCCCTTCGGTGGCTGATGCTACAGCAGCCAGAGAAAGTACAATGGCAAGGATAGAAAGAGCGAAGATCTGAACTCTTGGGTAATGTTCTGTTGTTTTCATTTCACCATTCCTCCTAATAAAGTAATGAAGTTACTTTTTGTAACAGGAATCATCCTGGCCGGTGCCGGTAAAAAGGCGATTGTTCCCACCAGGATGGTTGGCAATTACAAGTCCATTTTCATCGACAACATAGCCCAGTTCTTCAAGAGTCATACTCTTTACATGTACATCAAGAAACGAAACGTTCGCCTTATGGTTATGACGAGCTTCAGCCGGGCAATGTTGTTCCTCTATTGTCGGTTGTTTCCAGTTGCCAAAATATATCGCGCCGGTACTTAAAGCTAATTTAGGTGGATCAAGTTTATATGAATGTAGACCGTGCGGATATTTGCTGCCCCGGCCGTCACCTACAATAATAGTAGCCGACGGCATCTTGATTGCTGATTCCATCACAGGAAAATTTTGATATTTTCCCAAATCGGGTCTGTCTCGGGCATTACCAAGATATTGGTAATTATAGCCATACGAGCCATTCCGAATGTCATAGACACTATATTCATAGTGACGAAACGAGGGACATATAAAGTAATCATTGGTCATCATTAACGTATCATCATCTGTGAAAATATCACCTTTTTTCTTTACCCAGGGGGAAGGATCAATTACTGGCCCTACTCCCTGGTCGAAGAACCACTGCCAGCGGGGTCGCTCTCTGCCGTATTTATTCACAAAATTATGGGGATCAAAGAAGCTCCTTTTTTTCATCCTGTGGGGAGGAAATGCCCCGTTCGCCTGTGCATACATCACACCAGCCAATGCTAAACGTCTGACATTTGCCAGGCAGACCGTTGAACGGGCGTATTCTCTAACGCTGCTTAAGGCTGGTAACAGAATTCCCGTGAGTAGGGTAATAATACTTATTACTAACAAAAGCTCAATAAGTGTAAATGCCTTCTTGGTTTGTTCTTTTTGTATCATTCTTAAATTATACTGAGTATTGAAGAATTGTTCACCAAGATATTTGACGTGCACACGCAGTATCAGAGCAACATTGAATAAATCTGCGATTGTCACGCCGATATTGGGCCGTTGCAAAAGAGCCGAATTTCCAATGAAAGTTCATTGCTCTCTGGAATTTCAGTCATATAAGATGACTGTGGCTTACAGACAATAAACTCCAATTCAGTAGGGACGTAGCTTACTTTTTCAATTTCGGAATTGGCCGACCAGACGTCCACGGCAAACCAGCCGCTTCCAGTTCTTTCTGCAGATTCACGAAGTCCACTTCAATCAATTCTTTCAACCGGCCAAGTATGGTTTCAAATTCTTCTTGCGCAATCTCATAATCTCGTCGATGCGTTTGTGTCGGACCATAAGTTGATCCCATGGCATTCATCGCCGAATTGATCCGACTCATAATAGAGAGGCGGTCGGGTTCATTGTATCGCGACTTAGAGGTGTTGCCGACCAGCAATTCGCGGATGTCCTTCAACTTCAATTCCAATCCTCTGGTTTCTTCAAACAGTTGTGTGGTACCTTTGTCCGATTGGTTCAGTGTCTGTTTGATTTCGACCAATTGGCTCAAAACTTCGGTCGCTTTTCCATTGGCGCCACGAATGCCCCGTTGTAGTTCGCCGGTGGTCATATAGAATTGGAGAACCGCGTCACGGTCATGAGCGGACAAGGAGGGAGTAAGTATGGGAACTACTTCAACCATCTGAGGGCTCCCAAGGGTCATGACCTCGTCCCTGACCCGTTTCTCGGTCGTTATCATATATTTTCCCGGGGTGACAAAAGGTCCACTGCCCCCGGTAGATGATAGGGAGGAATAACGCAAGTTCCAGTTCACGCGATGGAAACCGGCGGAGGTCGGCCCGGCGACACGATTCACTACATTACCCTCGGCGTCCTTGATAACAAAGGTGATGACCGGACTTTCTTCAAGTTGTTCCTCCTTCAATACATCCCATCCGGGATACACGTTGTCGCTACCCTGTTTTTTAATCTTTCCCTCTTTTTCTCGGCGGGATTGCTTAAGCGTCTTTAACGAGTCTTTGAGATAGTAGGTGAACACTGCGCCGAACGAGGGATTAGGTGCGGTGAAAAATCCATCGCCTTGGCTTCCTTTTTCACCCCCGAGTACCCGGGCGGGCACATACAGCAAGGCTTTCCGGACGCCGAACAGGACAAACTCTTTTTCATTCAGCACCTCTTCACAGATCTCACGCAGGAAGGAATAGTCATCCAGCACGAAAAAGCTGCGGCCAAAAGAGGCGCCCACCAGATCGTTTTCCCGGCGTTGAATCTCGATATCTCGAAAGGAAATCGTCGGAACATTTCCCTTGAGCTGGATCCATTTGTTTCCGGCATCGAGACTGAAATAGAGACCGAATTCGGCTCCAAGAAAATAGAGATCGGGCTTCACGTGATCTTGAGCAAACCGCCAGAGGATTTGTCGTTTGGGCAAATTGCCGGTAATGGAATACCAGGTCTTGCCGCGATCATTGCTTTTCATCAGGTAGGGTTTGAAGTCCCCCGTTTTATGATTGTCCAACACGGCGTAAACCGTGTCCACATCATGACGATCCGCCTTGATGTCATTGACGAATGCCTCTTCCGGGACGCCGTAAATCCGTTCCACTTTTCGCCAGTTCTGGCCTCCGTCTTCAGTGATCTGGATGAGACCATCATCCGTTCCGACGTAAATAAGGCCTTCCTGCAAAGGAGATTCGGAGATGGAGGTAATATTGCCGTATTGTGACATAGCGCCTGTATCATAAACGGCATCAATACTCCAAACCCTGTCCATGTGTTTTAATT